>NZ_CP116619.1:1998627-2318627 GCF_030409055.1 Trichocoleus desertorum NBK24
CAAATCGGTAGGGGAGCGTTCCGTAGTAGTGAGAAGTACTAGCGAGAGCAGGTATGGACGAGGCGGAAGTGAGAATGTCGGCTTGAGTAGCGCAAACATTGGTGAGAATCCAATGCCCTGAAATCCCAAGGGTTCCTCCGGAAGGCTCGTCCGCGGAGGGTTAGTCAGGACCTAAGGCGAGGCTGAGAAGCGTAGTCGATGGACAATCGGTCAACATTCCGATACTGATGATGGATAGTGCAGAGGGACGGAGAAGGCAAAGCCAGCCGGATGTTGGTTACCGGTTCAAGTGTCCGAGGTGATGAGGAGCGGTGAAAACGTTCTGAGCTGAGGCATGAGTACGAGAGTCTACGGACTCGAAGTGGTGTTAGTCAGGCTTCCTAGAAAAGCTCTAAGCACGTTAATCCATGATTACCTGTACCCGAAACCGACACAGGTGGGATGGTTGAGAAAACTAAAGGGCGCGAGATAACTCTCTCTAAGGAACTCGGCAAAATGGCCCCGTAACTTCGGGAGAAGGGGTGCCACCGAGAGGTGGTCGCAGTGAAGAGGCCCAAGCGACTGTTTACCAAAAACACAGGTCTCCGCTAACTCGCAAGAGGATGTATGGGGGCTGACGCCTGCCCAGTGCCGGAAGGTTAAGGAAGTCGGTCAGGCTCTTCGGAGTTGAAGCTGGCGACTGAAGCCCCGGTGAACGGCGGCCGTAACTATAACGGTCCTAAGGTAGCGAAATTCCTTGTCGGGTAAGTTCCGACCCGCACGAAAGGCGTAACGATTTGGGCGCTGTCTCAGAGAGAGGCTCGGCGAAATAGGAGTGTCTGTGAAGATACGGACTACCTGCACCCGGACAGAAAGACCCTATGAAGCTTTACTGTAGCCTGGTATTGGGTTCGGGCCTTGCATGCGCAGGATAGGTGGGAGACTAAGAGGCGGCTCTTGTGGGAGTCGCGGAGTCAACGGTGAGATACCACTCTTGTGAGGCTAGAATTCTAACCCTAAGCCATTATCTGGCGAGGGAACAGTATCAGGTGGGCAGTTTGACTGGGGCGGTCGCCTCCTAAAAGGTAACGGAGGCGCGCAAAGGTTCTCTCAGGCTGGTTGGAAATCAGCCGTAGAGTGTAAAGGCAGAAGAGAGCTTGACTGCGAGACAAACAAGTCGAGCAGGGACGAAAGTCGGCCTTAGTGATCCGACGGCACTGAGTGGAAGGGCCGTCGCTCAACGGATAAAAGTTACTCTAGGGATAACAGGCTGATCTCCGCCAAGAGTTCACATCGACGCGGAGGTTTGGCACCTCGATGTCGGCTCATCGCAACCTGGTGCGGAAGTACGTGCCAAGGGTTGGGCTGTTCGCCCATTAAAGCGGTACGTGAGCTGGGTTCAGAACGTCGTGAGACAGTTCGGTCCATATCCGGTGCAGGCGCAAGAGCATTGAGAGGAATCCTCCTTAGTACGAGAGGACCGGGAGGAACGCACCGCTGGTGTACCAGTTATCGTGCCAACGGTAAACGCTGGGTAGCCAAGTGCGGAGCGGATAACCGCTGAAAGCATCTAAGTGGGAAGCCCACCTCAAGATGAGTGCTCTCATGGAGTTAATCCAGTAAGGTCACGGGCAGAACACCCGTTAATAGGTTGTAGATGGAAGCGTGGCAACATGTGAAGTCGAGCAATACTAACAGACCGAGGGCTTGACCTCGAATCACACATTGGTAGAAGTCAAAAAAGACAAGGGACTATGCAGCCTTCAAGGTTTTGGACTTGAATCTGAAGCAGTATTCCTGGTGTTCATGGCGCGGTGGAACCACACTGACCCATCCCGAACTCAGAGGTGAAACGCTGCAGCGGCGACGATACTTTGGGGGTAGCCCCACGGGACAATAGCTCGATGCCAGGGCAATACTAAAGAAAAGGCTCCTTTCATTAGCTGAAAAGGAGCCTTTTTTTATGAAATTATGCAGTTCAATTGGCGTTCTCTAAGGTTTTGACTGTTAAGACTTGAGGAGGAGTGGAGTCAGGGGGATAGAGAAAATCAACCTGAACAAGGCGACGTTGGTTGGCAGGAATATTTAGGGTGACGAGAGGTTCACCTTCTTGTCCACGCCGTTGAACTAAATGGACATATTGAGTGAGAGGTCGATCGCGCTCATCGTTATAACGAACTCGAACGCTGCCCCGAAAGAACACTTGGCGGGGGGGTGGCTCTAGAAAACGTAACCCTTGCTTGCTAAGTGTATCCTCCTTCAAAGGTGTTTCTAGGAAGATAGCAACTGTTTGAGATTGATTGGTGGGATTAATTAGCGGCAGGGTTAAGTTGTACTCAACTGCGTAATTGCCGTGAGCTTGATAAGCAGTGTCAGGATAGCGAGCTAGCAGCGGAGCACTTTGAATCTGAGAAGTTCCTAAAGTGCCAGCTAGTAGTGTGCTGAGACCATAGGAAAAGGCTTTTCCAATTGAGGGAATTGTTAAGGATTGGCTAGCAGGGCTATCTACAAGTTGCGATCGCCAGGTAGATCCTTGAGCAACTCCCGCGACTCGGCTGTAGATCACTTGGCCTGTCTTGATATCGGGTGGCGTAGGTGTGCGATCGCGTGGCCCTGATAATTCACCATTGTTTAAGAGAGTTTCCCATTCTTCTAGGGTGGGAGTTCGCTTAGTGCCATCTGTATTGGCACGCGCAAACATCCCTAAGGTAGCCATGTAAACGGGGCCATTGCTGCGTAAGCGCATGAGAGTAGAGCGACCATTGATCGGTGGGTCGAGGGTGGCTACTGGAATCGGGAGGTTAAGTAGCATACGACTTTCTCCCGGTGGAATGACCAGTTGGGCTGGGAAGTTGGCCTGCCGTTTACCTCGCAGAATATCATTCATAGCGCGATCGCCTGGGCCTGCATAAACACTTCCTGTTGGGTTTTCAGTGTAGGGGGGCAGCTCGATAAAGGGCGCATCGGGCTGGCTGAGATAACTAGCAGCTTGCAGAATATCAACGGTGACTGGTTTGGTGCTGGAGTTGTGGAGGATGGCACCCAGATAAAGTGTTTTCAGATCCTCAGGAGTCATCGCTTTAGCGATGTGATGAGCGAAGAGATCGAAGCGGCCTTGCAAAGGGATATTGAGATGAGCAGCAGGAAAGCGCTTGTTTGTAGATGGAAAAGTTGAAAGTAAGATACCCTCTTTCTGCACGACTTCTGGGCTGTTGCTATTGAAAACCAGAACATCGTCTAGCTGACCGGGCAAGGGTCTGACTTCTTGGGGCCGCACAAATTCTTCAGACGGTGGGGGGGAAGGTGGAGCGGGAGTAGCTTGAGCCAAAGTTAATAAAGGCAACAACGAGAACATGCGATAAGTTCACTCGAAACATTCCAGTAATAAGAAGTTTACGGGGTGTAGGAAGTTTCTATGATTGGGTTTGAGATAAATTTAGCTGGAGTAAATACAGCCATCTAGAGGCTGAGCAGGCGCTGCATAATGGTTAAAAAATCTGACACCATGAATTCGATGTTCTGTGGAGTCAAAATTGGTACGTGAACGAAGAGGCAATGATTCTGTAGCTTTTGCTCTCTGCTGTACTTCAAGAGGGAGTAATAGAGACAGTTGCAAACAAACTGTCCTGCATCATGGCTAATGGCTGTGGTGGGTAGATTGGCGATTAAGGATTCCAATTCTAGAGAGGTGGTGATCACTTCGTCGCCATGCTTGCCATTAGACTCCACTGTGAGCAAAGTGCGACTTTCTGCCATGCCGCAACAAAGGATGATGTCGGGTTGCAAGGCATCTACTTTGGCTAGAAGCTGAGTGGGAGCGAGATCAAAATCGACTGGAATGTGACGGAGAAAATGTAGTTGCTGGGGATAAGGATTTTGGTGAGTAATAATCTCTAATAAGTCATCGGAAGAATTTGATCGCTGGTGGGGTTGCCAGGTGGCAAAAGAAGTGAGGAGAATACTTCGTGGCATAAGAGGTAATCTACAACCAACTACAATGAAGGTACTTTGAATCAACCGAATCAGCGCAGGGAAGTGGATTAATGGCAGTCATTGCGGTAGTCGATTATGACATGGGCAATTTGCACTCCGTATGCAAAGGTTTAGAGCGAGCGGGAGCCACACCTCAAATTACCAATCGCCCCCATGAAATTGACCAAGCTGATGCCGTGGTATTGCCTGGTGTAGGAGCTTTTGATCCAGCAGTGCAGCATTTGCGATTGCGCCATTTAGAAGCACCAATCAAACAAGCGATCGCTAGTGGTAAGCCATTTCTAGGCATTTGCCTAGGCTTGCAAATTTTGTTTGACGGCAGTGAGGAAGGCCAAGAACCAGGTTTAGGGATTGTGCCTGGGATGGTGCGGCATTTCCGTCGTGAGCCTGAAATTACAATTCCCCACATGGGTTGGAATCAGCTCAACTTAACGCAATCTCAGTTACCCATCTGGCAAAGCTTACCTGCTCAGCCTTGGGTGTATTTTGTCCACTCTTACTATGTTGACCCCATTGACCCCCAAGTTCGGGCTGCGACAGTGACGCATGGCACTCAAACTGTGACAGCAGCGATCGCCCACGATAATTTGATGGCGGTACAATTCCACCCCGAAAAGTCTTCTGAGGCGGGTCTACAGATTTTAGCGAACTTTGTCAGTCAAGTTCGATCTACTGTTTTAGCTTAGGCGCTGATTTTAGGCGCGAGCATCACAAGCATGTCTATTCCTGCTGAGATGCCTATGGTAATAGCTCACTGTGTTAATTCATGAGTCTCAGAATTTATGGCAATCGCCAACTGAAAACTCTACCTGGACAGGCCACTCGACCGACTTCAGCGCGGGTTCGAGAAGCGTTGTTTAATATCTGGCAGGGAAGGCTGGAAGGTTGCCGTTGGTTGGACTTATGTACCGGAAGCGGGGCGATGGGGGCAGAAGCTCTCTGTCGCGGCGCTGCCTTTGTCTTAGGAATTGAACAATCGAACCGAGCTTGTAGCTTGATTCGGCAAAATTGGCAGCAGGTAGCCAAACCAGACCAACAATTTCAAGTGTGGCGAGGGGATATCTTGCAGCGCTTACCAGGAGCGGCAGGTCAGAAGTTTGACTGCATTTATTTTGATCCGCCTTATGCCAGCGATCTGTATCAACCTGTTTTAGAAGCGATCGCACATTACCAGCTTTTAGCACCCGGTGGTGAAATTGCTGTGGAACATGCCCCCCAAGGTTGGACGATCGCTCAGATACCAAGGATAGAAGTTTGTCGTGAGAAAACCTATGGCAACACCACCTTAACGTTTTACTGCCAAGCCACAATTTGACCACAATTTGATTTGCAGCCCTAGAAACCGATTTGGGCAACCTGAGTAAAGGTAGCTTAACAACTATGTTGAGCTATCTCTGGATCAATGACAGCTTGGAGCGCTCGCAAATTCTAGTCAAAATAATTAGCCCTGACCCTAGAAGTAAAACTCCAAGGAGCCAGGGCTAGATTTTCTAGATTTTACAGGCCAAGCTGATTGCCACGACGGTACTGTAGGTACGCTGCGACAAACAATCCAGCTAAGGTAATGGGAATCAAACCAAGAACAATCCCAGAAAGCAAAGGCTCTACCACGTCAAATCTCCTTATGAGTGTTTGCAGTACGTTAACGTTTCTTGCCTGTTTTTCATACTACTAGCTCTTGCTAGGAAAAACAGAGCTTCGTCAAACCTTTAGGCTTCTACTGAGGCGCAGGATTGTAGGCTTCGCTCACCCGTCTGGGAAAACTCTCCAAACTTGCCTGCACGCTTTGAAACTTTTAAGCTATGTTATTGAATGAAAAATTCTTTGTATATCTCCTTCACAGTTAGAAAGCTTTTGGATAACCAGACGATTAAGCCCGAAATTTTAATTCAGAAGATCAGCTTAATTGCGCTGTCAATTTTGCTGACGATTTTGTTGGTGATTCTGGGTGTCCACCAATGGCAAGTTTCTGATCCTTACATCAAGAGTGTGCTGTCTCTTAGAGGAGATCCAGTGCTGGGCCATGCTATCTTTCAAATGAATTGTGCTGGATGTCATGGGCTAGAAGCAGACGGTCGCGTAGGTCCGAGTTTGCGTAATATCTCTGGGCGAAAGTCTAAGTTGAAGCTGATTCATCAGGTGATTAGTGGCAGAACGCCCCCAATGCCACAATTCCAGCCGAGTCCGCAAGAAATGACGGATTTGCTGAGCTATCTGGAAACGCTTTAACTAGCCAATTTGAAATTGTTGAGCGTAGAAGCGAGCATAGCGATCGCCTTGGGCCAAGAGTTCAGCATGAGTCCCGGACTCCACCACACGGCCTTTTTCCAATACCAGAATGCGGTCCGCTCGTCGCACCGTGGCAAGACGATGGGCAATGATGAATACTGTACGACCTTGCATCAGCCTTTCTAGCGCTTCTTGCACCAAGGCTTCAGATTCGGAGTCTAGGGCTGAGGTCGCTTCATCGAGGATGAGGATGCGGGGGTCTAGGAGCACGGCACGAGCGATCGCAATGCGTTGGCGCTGACCTCCCGACAAATTAACGCCACGTTCGCCCACCCAAGTTTGATAACCTTCCGGAAGCTGAGTAATAAACTGATGGGCATTGGCAACTTTGGCAGCGGCTTCCACCGCATCTAGATTGAACTTAGCGCGACCAAAGGCAATGTTTTGGGCGATCGTGCCGGAAAACAAGATCGTCTCTTGGGGAACAATGCCAATCTGCTGCCGCAAACTTCGCAAAGTGACATCCCGGATATCTATGCCATCAATCAGCACTTGACCTGATTGCGGGTCATAAAACCGAGGTAACAGGTTCACAAGAGTAGTTTTTCCCGCTCCAGAAGCACCAACCAGGGCGATCGCTTCTCCAGGCAAAGCTAGAAGGCTGAGGTTTTGCAGCACAGGCTGGTCGGGTTGATAGCTAAAACCAATGTTGCGGCACTCTACTTTGCCAGTCACCGCAGGCATGGGTCGAGCATTCGCTTTCTCCGTGACCACAGGTTGAATAGCAAACAACTCATAGATCCGATCAACCGAGGCTTCTCCTTGCTTAAACTCGTTGTAGTTATCAGTAATGTGGGCGATCGGATCGATCAGCAAGCCGACTCCTGCCACATAACTACCAAACTCAGCTCCCGTTAGGTTGCCCTGAGAGATCTGCCAACCCCCCAAAAGCAGCAACAACAGCACACTTAGCGCATAGAGAAACCCCACCACGGGGAACTGTACCGCTCGTAACCAAGCTGCTAAATATTTGGCTTGGCGATTGCGCTCTGCTTCGCGACTAAAGCGATCAATTTCATAGTCCTCGGCGGCAAAGGCTCGCACTAAACGAATGCCACTAAAGACTTCGGTGAGCAGTGAGGACAAGTCAGAGACTCGATTTTGGCTACTGCGAGAGAAAAGCAGCATTTTTTGACCAAACCAGCTAATCAGAACCCCCATTAGGGGAGCCACGAGAAAGGTTGCGAGGGTCAGTTGCCAGTTGAGATAAATCATGTAGCCCAACACGACTACAAGTTGCAAGACGCAAGGAATGAAGTCATGAAAGATTTTGTTCACAACTTCGCCAATGCGATCGATATCTTCGGTGAGGCGGTAGGTTAAGTCTCCGGTTTGAGCGGTTTCAAAATAACTGAGGTTGAGGGTTTGCAGATGGCTATAAACTCGCCGCCGCAGGTCATAGGCGATCGCTAACGCTGCCTTAGCCATGAGCGAATCTTGCCCATACTGAGCCGTTTTCTGCACCAGAAAACCGACGGCAACCACCCCTGCCACTTGAGCCAGCTCTCTTATGTCTCCTTTCGCGGTGAGACTCAGCAGCTTCCCTGCTAGCCAGACTAAAGCAGGCCAAAAAGCAGTAAATACAAGCGTGCAAGCAAAAGCTCGTGCGATCGTGCGCCAGTGAGGTTTAAGGTAGGGCAGTAACTGCCAATAGTGCGATCGTGTCTTCAAGGGGTAGCGTCCAGCAAGTGTTTCTCCTTTGTCTGACGCTACCAGCTTTTGACGGTTTCTGAATCACTCAACTTCAACGAACTTAGGCGCGTTTCCAGTTCTTTTTGACCACCCAAACAATGAAGGCCGCAATCAGAATGCAGAGGACTACTTTAGAGAGTGGGCCAATGTATTGATCTACTAGATGATAGTTTTGGCCGAGGGCGTAGCCTGCATAAGTCAACAGGCTCACCCATAAAGTGGTGCCCAGGGTAGAGTAGATCAGAAACGGTACCATTGGCATGCCGCTGATGCCAGCCGGAAGAGAAATCAACGTCCGGACACCAGGGACGAGACGGCAGAAAAAGACAGCTTTGGCATTGTAGCGATCGAACCATTCATTGGCTCGGTCAATGTCCTTGCTAGAAATAGACAACCATTTGCCATAGCGATCGGCTAAAGCTTTCAGCCGTTCCTCACCCAGTAATTTGCCTGCATAGTACCAAGGCAAAGCTCCTAATACCGTGCCCACAACCCCTGCTAAGACGGCATAGAAAAACTGCATCTTACCCTGGAAAACGGTGAAGCCTGCCAGAGGCATGATCAGCTCGGACGGAATCGGGGGAAATAGGTTTTCCAAGAACATCAACGCAGCAATCCCTAGGTAACCCAGGGTATTCATGGTGTTGGTGATCCACTCAGTCATGGGTCAATTCCTCAGGGTGAGCTAAATACAGTAGGATCTACAGTCAAGGGCGGCTTTTATCGGCCCAGGTAAGTCTTGAGAAGGTCTAGCAAACTAGAGCCGCCGAAGAAAATCGCTAGTAAAATTGATGTGGAAAGGATGGCACCCATCAGGCAAACCACTAAACCCCCTAGGCTAATGGCACCGTCATCTTCAAGCAAGCCGAAGCCTGTGACGAAGATTCCCATTGCAGGTAAGGTGTTGGTTCCAGGGATAGGAATCATCATGGAAATGGCCATGAGCGCGATCGCGATTCCAATGGTGGTTCGACCTATCAAGCTGGTACAGATGTGGGTTAGTCGAGGACGAGCGATCGCCTCAATTCGCTTGAGCCAAGGCAAACCAGCTTTCAAAACACCTTGAACCTGCTGTAGCTTCAGAGGATGCTGGGCAAAACGTTTGGGTAGCCAAGGTTGCCTCGCTCCCGAAATCATTTGCACTGCTAGCAGAAAAAGCAAAATTCCGAAGGGAACAGAATATCCCGGCGCGGGAATCGGCAGAGCTGATGGCAGGGAAAGTACAACAAACAAGAAGCCAAAAATGCGTTCGCCTGCCAGCAATAGCACATCATTTAAGGTGACCTGAGGCGGTCGTTCTTCCTCAAAAAAGAAACGTTGAAGTTCTGTAGAGAGACGAGCCACTTCTGTTTAGGGATGAATAGGTTTAAGAAATGAACCCAGATGAATTCTTACGGAAATGGGGCACTCTATCAGCGCCCCATTTCTAATGAATGCTAAAAGCGGGTTTTAGGTTCCAGCAGTCCAAGAGTTAATGTACTCAATCTGCTCTGGGGTGAGTGTATCAATCTGCACACCCATTGCTTGCAATTTCAAACGCGCAATTTCGCGATCGACTTCAGTGGGAATAGAGTGAATGCCAGGAGCCAAATTCCCCTTGTTCTTCACTAAGTGTTCGCAAGCGAGAGCTTGGTTGGCAAAGCTCATATCCATCACAGCGCTAGGATGGCCCTCTGCTGCGGCCAAGTTGACCAAGCGGCCTTCTCCTAGTACTACAACCGATTTGCCGTTTTGCAAGCGATATTCTTGGGTAAAGTTACGAACATCCTTCACTTCGGTCGCTTTAGCACCCAAGGATTTGAGGTCAATTTCGATGTCGAAGTGACCAGAGTTACAGACGATCGCACCATCTTTCATGGCTGCAAAGTGCTCAGCCCGGATAACATGCTTGTTGCCTGTGACGGTCACAAAGATATCGCCGATCGCGGCAGCTTCAGACATCGGCATGACCCGGAAGCCATCCATGACTGCTTCGATCGCTTTGATGGGGTCAATTTCAGTTACAACGACGTTGGAGCCAAGGCCACGAGCACGCATGGCAGTACCCTTACCACACCAGCCATAACCAGCGACTACCAGAGTTTTACCAGCCAGCAGAATGTTGGTGGCACGGATGATGCCATCTAAGGTGGATTGACCTGTACCGTAGCGGTTATCAAAGAAATGCTTGGTGTCGGCGTCGTTGACGTTCATGGCAGGGAAGGTGAGCACGCCATCTCTGAGCATGGCTTGCAAGCGCACGATCCCGGTGGTGGTTTCTTCAGTGGTGCCAATCAGGTCAGCAATTTGGTGCTGGCGCTGTTGAATCAAGGTTGCAACTACATCACTGCCGTCGTCGATGATGATGTTGGGACGATGATCTAGAGCGATTTGGACGTGACGGTGGTAAGTATCGTTGTCTTCGCCTTTTTGGGCATAGACGGAGATGCCATGATCAGCAACTAAGCTAGCAGCCACGTCATCTTGAGTGGAAAGAGGGTTGCTAGCGATCAAAATTGCATCAGCTCCACCCGCCTTGAGCGCGATCGCCAAGTGAGCGGTTTCCGTGGTAACGTGGCAGCAGGCAACCAGACGCAGCCCTTCAAATGGCTTTTCTTGAGCAAAGCGATCGCGGATCTGACGTAGAACAGGCATTTCGCGCCCAGCCCATTCAATCCGCTGTCTGCCTTGGGGTGCAAGTGATAAATCTTTGACTTCGTGCTTCAGCCGGATGGGAGTCGCGGTCATGAAATTGCTTCCTTAGAATATTGAACTCACTGACTTAAACTAGACTAACCGCATTTGCTGATGATCTAACACCTGGGAGCAGGTCTGATTGGTGGCAAACACTGCGGTAAAGACTATAGGGGCTTCTCTTCAACCTGAGTTAAGTTTTCTGCCAGCAGGGGAGCGAGTTTGCTATTCAGGCGACCTGCCCGCACAAATTCTGCGTAGGTGTCTGCTTCGATCGCCGTTAGTTCTTCCCACAGTAGCTCATGGCTAAAATCGCGCAGATCTGGATACTCATTGTGGAGTTGGTCAATCTCACTCTGCAAATCGCTGAGCTGACCTTTGACCAATGCAGTTTGGTAGCGGTAGAACTCTGGGTCAATTTCTGGGCGATCGCTTTGCGTCAGGTGTTTTTTGACTCGATTAATCGCCACCCAACGAGCGATCGTCTCTACATATTTTTGCTGGATGGGTTGATTGCTTAGGAGTCCTAGACGTTCTAGTAAAGGCTTGACCGTGAGTCCTTGGACTAAGAGGGTAAATAGAACCGCGCCAAAGACGGTGGCAATAATTTCTTCGCGCTCTCCCAACACTGTGGGCACACTCAGGGCTAGAGCAATAGAAACCGAACCCCGTAGCCCACCCCACCACAACACCGTCTGATCAGGTAAGGAAATGCGAGATTTAGCTACCCCATTACTCAGGGCACCCAAAGCATAGATCGCGATCGCACGAGAGAGCAGCATGGCTCCAATAGTGATGGCGATCGTACCTAGGTTCGCACCGAGCACCGAAAAATGAATTTGGTCGCCAATCAATAAAAAGACAATCGAGTTGACGAAAAAAGCCAAGAAGTCCCAAAACTCAGTGACTACCAGCCGAGTTCGAGGGCTCATGCCAATGCGAGAACCGATGTTGCCCAAAATAATGCCAGTTGTGACCACACCGATCACGCCAGAGCCACCCAAGTCTTCGGTAATCAAATAGGTGCCGTAGGCTGAGACAAGGGTTAAAGATTGCTCCACCAAGGGTAAATCAAACCGCTGGGTTAGAAAGGAAATGCCGAAGCCAATCAGACAGCCTACACCAATCCCAATCCCAACCACCCCAATTAAACTAGCGAGCAGATCTGAGACATCCCAGTTGCTAGTGCCGAGGGGCAGGCCCACCAGAAACCCGAAGGCAACTACCGCCATGCCGTCGTTAAACAGGCTTTCGCCTTCCATTAAAGTGGTCAGCCGTTTACCTGCGCCTAGCTCTCGAAATAAAGCAATCACAGACACCGGATCGGTGGCGGATAAGCTAGCGCCGACTAGCAGGGCTGTGGTCAAGGAGACACCCCCTAAGTAGATCAGCCCCCCAGCGACTCCGGCGATCGAAATCACTACCCCTAGCACTGCAAACAAGCTAATTGGGATTAGGTCTTGCTTGAGGTTAGACCACTTGATATTCCAAGCTGCCTCAAATAACAGCGGTGGTAAAAAGATCGACAGAATTAGCTCTGGTGAGAGATTCACTAAGCGAATGTCAACAAATGCCAGCCCCAGCCCCACAATCACTAACAGCAGCGTGTAGGGGATTTGGCGAAACCAACTGATGATTCGGGGTAGAGTGGCAACGCTTAAGGAGACAGAGAGCACCAAGAGAAATTGCTTGAGATTTTGCTCGATCGCAACTCCCTCTGTTATTGCTTCTACAGCCATAGCTATCAAGAATGAACAACAAATCACAATCGTGACTTGCTGCCATAGTGACATACTCACCCCGGATGCTATCTAGAGGCTATTGGATTGAACCAAGACGCTATTAGTACATAAATACTATAATAGTGTGGAAGCGCAACAGCTCGATTCAGTCTTAAAAAACAGTTGATTTTTCAGCGTTTCAGGGTGGTTATTACCCTAAAATACGACCTCTACAGGCACCCTATATGTAGTGACTATAAACTACAATAGATCTAGTGAGATTCAAGTTCTAAATATGCAGATCGGTCGCTTTTTTTCGTTACAGCAAGGTCGCGTCGGTCAATACTTATCACCCCGAGTTTTAGTCGTGCGAAGTCCTTTTCAGAAGTTGCCCAAATCGGGTGGGCCTGCCGCAGCTTGCTACTTCGGTTTCGACAAATTAAGCAAGGCTCAATCTTTCGCGAAATACCTCTCTGGCCTTGGTTACAACTATCAGCTCCGACGGGGAAAAATGCTGTCTCAGTACGCCTATGAGATCGCTTTGCGAGAGCATACAGACCTCGCAAAGGTCTTAGCCTATTGGGATCGGATGGATCTAAAACGGCCCAAATCAAGTGCCAGTCAAGCTGATATTCGCGATCGCGCCCTACAAGCTGTGCCTCTAGTTTTGGCTGCTTGAGCGTGACGCAGTGGGCTTGTTTTCTCTTGAAAACGTGGTGGTGATACACTACAATAAATACAGTGATTCAAGTTCTTGCGCCATGACTAAGCACTACATTCTCAGCGTGGACCCAACCGCCAAATATGACTGGGATCGTTGCACCCTCCGCGACCCCATCACCGCCAATCGCCCTGACCTAGCTGAGCTGATTGCTGAGGCAGTGGGGAAAGCGGCTGGCTCCTATTTGGTAGCGGTCAATATTGAAGTTCAAGTGTTAGAACAAACCGCACCGAATGCTCAAACGAAGCGCCTGCTTCCGAGTGATCTGGACGCAGCAGTGCGATCGCAGCGAGTGCAGTTAGAAGAATTAGCTGCGTAATTTAGGCTGATGCCTATTGCTTTCCAGGCTGAGTTGCTGTTCTCCTCAGCCTCCGATTGATTCCTAACACTCACATTCAAGTTCTTAGTTTGCTTAGGGAAGATATTTATGAAATTCAGCATCAGCCAGTATCCTGCCGCGATCGCTCAAGCTGCTCAAGCGGTGAATGAGCTAGAACACCAAATTGGGGAAGCCCGCCAGCATATTGCGCGCTTAGAAGGCAATGCTGACATGGTCGTGGCATTTGAAACCAACCTGAAAAATGACAACCAACGCAAGGCTCGTCGCTTTGAAGTGCTGCAAGCCAACCCTGAATACCAACACGCGATGGATGCCCTGCTGCGTCTGAGCACTGAGAAATCTAATGCGCTGGCTCATCTAGAGCATTTGCGGAATGAGTTTAGCGTCGCCAAGTTAGAAGCGCGTCTAGCGATCGCTCAGCAGCTCACTGGTTTAGAGACCCGCGAGTTTGTTGGGCTGTAAGCAGCTAACTGTTAAGCTTTTCTCTTCTCAAAGCCATTTTTGAGAGGAATGTAGTGGCAGTAGGACCCTTGTCCTGCTGCTTTTTGCTTGAATATTTAACTGTTGTTTCCCACACGATTACTTATAAAAATCACCAGAAATAAAAAAGTGGCCCCCGCCGCGAGGTGAAGGTCACTTAGTGATTCAAGTTCTTAATTTAAGCCTAGTAGATGAGGGAGGTTTATGCAAGAAAATGTGGTGGAATTAATCCGAGAGCTGATGAAAACTCAGCAGATGAGTATTCGCAAAATCTCGGCACGAATCGCTAAAGAGCATGGAGGCAGCGCTTTGGGCTATACTCAGCAAATTAATCGAATCCTGAATGATTCGGACTACGATCCCAATTTTTCTACCGTTCAAAAAGTGCTTGCTGCTCTCAATTGTTCTTTCTGGCAATTGACGACCGCTCAGAGAAATTTTGACTTCCAAGCGATAGAAGGACGCTTAGATCGCTTTGATACGGAAATTACAGACTTAAAGTTGGCAATTGACCAACTTCGTGGATCAGTTGAAGAATTGGTGCAAGAATTACGGCCTAATCAGCCAGAAGTAAAGCGACCATCAGCTTCTATTCATTCGTCTAGTTAATTTGATTATGGATACAATTCTCACGCCGACAGAAATTTCTGATTTTCGCGCCGAACTGAGCGATTATCCCCAGGCTTTAGTCGCTTTGGATGTCGTTGAAGACTGTGAGGGCGATTTAGAAGATGCCGCGATCGCCCTCGCAATTCATGTAGGGCAGCAACCCACTACATCTGAGGGCTGGATAGCAGGGTTGGCGAAGCGCTGGCGACCTAGGCTGTGTCAAGCCGAATTGCGAGCTGATTTAGAAACTAACCGTGTGGCAACCACCATCACACAGCTAGTCACGACAAACGCTCTCCCTTGGGAACTGGCAACCCTTGTGAGTATCTACGCCGCTAAAGCTGGAATCGATGATTTTTGCAAGCCACTCGAAGAAAAGCTCTAGTGCTTTTAGGGTTTGGGCTGGTTGGGAGGAAATTCACGGGATTGCACTTCGGTGGCAAAGGTTTGTACGGCTTGAGTAATGCTCTCTCGCAAGTTGGCGTAGGTTTTGGCGAAGGGGGGCTGCCAACTGGAAAGCCCCAGCAAATCGGCTGTGACCAATACCTGACCGTCGCAATGCGGCCCAGCCCCGATGCCAATGGTGGGAACGGTGAGTTTTTGTGTGATTTGTTGGGCTAAGTCAGCCGGGATGTGTTCCAAGACGATCGCGAAGGCTCCTGCTTGCTCAAGGGCGATCGCTTCTGCCAAAATCCGCTCCTTTGCTTCTACGGATTTGCCTTGTTGACGGTAGCCCAATTGATGCACGGACTGGGGGGTAAGACCGACATGTCCCATGACTGGGATGCCAACTTGAACTAGATGGGCGACGGTATCGGCGATCGCGGGATAGCCACCTTCTAGTTTCACGGCTTGGGCACCTGTTTCTTTGAGGACTCGTCCGGCTGAGTGAATGGCTTGTTGCCAACTCTCCTGGTAGCTCAAGAAAGGCAAATCAACCACAATCAGCGCTTGCTTTACCCCACGACGGACTGCTTTGGCATGGTGCAGCATTTCTTCTAGAGTGATGGGCAGGGTGGTTTCGTAGCCTAGCGCCACCATTGCTAAGGAATCTCCAACGAGGAGAATATCGGCTCCTGCTTGATCCAGAATTTGAGCGAAGGCGTAGTCCCAGGCGGTGAGTACGACGATGGGGCGACCTTGCTGTTTCCATTGGCTCAATTGCTGGATTTTGACTGTCATGGTTGTCTGGTTGAACAGGAGATCTAGTCTTACTTGTTAAGCGGGCGATCGCAACTCAACGATTTCTGCGAGAACCAAGCCATTGGGGGCGCTTGCCCCCAAACCCCCGCTGAGGGACGGTTGCGTCCCTCAGACACCCTCCAAAAACGTGTTTTAAGTTTTTGGTTTGGTTAAGTGACAAAAGGTGAGGAGCCTAGGTTAGTTTTAGTCTTTGAAGCTGTCTAGGGCGGATTCGGCTTTTTCTTCGCCTGCTTTGTCGCCTTGGCGCTTGAATAGGTCGCGGGCTTTTTTGAAGGTGTCTTTGGCTTCGTCTAGGCGATCGCGGCCTCTGAGGGCAACGGCTAGGTTATAGACGGTTCTGGCGTCATCGGGTTTAGCTTCTAGGGCTTCGCGATAAGCAACGATCGCTCGCAGGTAGTTTTGCTCTTCTAGGTAGAGGTCACCAATGGCGGCATGGGCGTCGGTCAAGCTGGGTTTAATGGCTACTGCTCGTTGGTAGGCTTGTAAGGCTCCAGTGCGATCGTCTTGGTTTTGCAGAATTTTGCCGATTTTCAAGTGAATATCGGCGTTGCGAGGCTCCATCTGGGCAGCGCGTTCTAGGGCGGTAATGCCGCCACGGGTATCCCCTTGATTGAGGAAGGCAACGCCGAGGTTGATTTGGGTACTGGCCCGATTGGGGGCGAGTTGAGCAGCACGCTGTAAGGTAGAGATCGCTTCTCGATAGCGCTTTTGCTCCAGAAATAAGGAACCAAGGGCTTCGTGAGCTTTGGCACTGTTGGGGTTAATGCCAATTACTTTTTGGTAAGCCGCGATCGCACCGTCGTTGTTGCCTTGCCGCGCCAAGACAATTCCAAGTCCTAAATAAGCTTCTGTGTTTTTGCCATCTAGCTGAGTGGCCCGCTGATAAGCCGCTGCCGCACCTGAGTTGTCGCCTGAGTTGGCTAAGGTGTAGCCCAATGCATACTGAAAGTCGGCGTTTTTCTCGTCTAGAGTCACGGCTTGACGGTAGGCGGCGGCAGCAGCAGGAAAATTGCCTTGACGAGCTTGCAAGTAGCCAATTCCGGAAAAAATCTTGGCATTCTTACTGTCTAGACTGGCGGCTTGTTGGTAGGCAGCTAATGCCCCAGAGAAATTCCCAGTATCAACGAGTTTACGGCCTTCTTTGAGGAGACGGCTGAGTTCTTGACTGTTGGCACTGCTGGTTTGGGCAATCAAGTTGTTGGCGATCAAGTTGTTGGCGATCGCTGGGTACTGGCGGCTTGCTGTCGTTGTTTGCTTTGCTTCAGCGGCTTGAGTAACGGGTGCAGCTAAGGCCAAACTGGCTAACCACAGCCCACTAACTGCCAATAGAGTTGGTTTATACACGGCCAATTTCCTAGACGACATTTGCAAGTGTTAAGGGCTACTGGGATTTCTAAAAAGGATCAGGAAGGAGACTACCTAGATCCTCCGCAAGTTCCATGAGGAGCAAAACTTTTATGATTGAAACTAGCTGAGGGGGCTACACCCTGACCTGAAGCCTGAACTTTTTAAGTAGTGTTGTGGGAGGACAATTGATGATTTTATCAACAACTGATGTCATTCAAGGAGCAACTGTCGAAGCGTACTTAGGTATCGTGACCGCTGAAGTGGTCTATGGCAGTAATGCGCTGCGAGATTTTTTTGCGGGCATTCGAGACATTATTGGTGGGCGAACGGCTAGCTATGAGCGGGTTTTTGAGCAAGGCCAACGAGACGCCCTAGCAGAGCTAGAAAAGCGGGCCGAGCGTTTAGGAGCTAATGCTGTAATTGGCATTGAGATTGACACAGGCACAATCAGCCTCGATCAGTCTGGAGTTTTGTTATTGATTACAGCGACCGGAACGGCAATTCGGCTGCGCTAGGGCTGAATTACCCTTACTACTAAAGGCTGAGGAAGAATTGCCAATTACCACTTTGACTGTCAAAAAAGCAGTTTAAAGTCTCAGTAGATCGCAAATTCATTCCAGAGCGGGTAAGTAGATGGCTGTGATGACTGGAAAATGCCGCTCCACTGCCTGGGACAGGAATTCCAGCATTGTCTTGAGGGCAAACAGTTCTCGGTAAACCACTCGCCCTCCTCGTTGTGTCCGACTGATAAAGAACCACAGCAAATACACCCAAAGATTGACTAGGACAAACGCTAGAGCGACAAACAGAAAGCGGGTTACAGGATTTTTACTCGTGGTGCGGATGCGACACTGGTTCTTGATCCTGTAACTGGTTTCAATGCCAAAACGGTCTCTGTAATGCCGATGGGTCTGGTGCAGGGCAACCTTCACCCGATGCAGCACATAGACAGTGTATTGAATCCCATGCTTGCCCTTGAGCCCTTTGTAATAGTTACAAATGACCCGCATCTGACAGCTGACCGAACCATACTGGGGACTGTTGAGGGTGTAGGGTGTCTGGTAGCTGCGCCGTCCCCTTAGCAGTTGACGGGTTCCTCCAGTTTTGCCCCGAATCACCGCAGGCATCAGGAAGGGAATCTGCAATGCCTTCAGCCAACGGATGACAGGGACACTATAAAACCCTCGGTCCAGGTAAAGCCGTTTGACTCGGACTCGCAGCGGACTCAACCTCGCGAGCAAATAAGTCAGGGTCGCCACTAAGGTTTCTTGACGATGCACTGCATGAATCCCTAGGGTCACACGTTTGTGACGACAGACAACATAGACTGTGGCATAGGCGAAGAATGAGGTAGTTCCAGCTTTAGCTTGAGAGCGGTAGATGTAGGGAGCCTCCACCTCACTTGGGTTGCCGTAGTAGGGAATTAAGTGTAAATCGATGGCAATGCGATGCTGCCTTCTGCAAATCTTGGGTGGAATTCGGCTTTGCAGAGCCGCATTGAGTTGGCTCTCCAGTGTGGCCATCTCATCCAACTTATCCAAGTGATAGCGGATACCATTACCACTGGGTGTACCTTGCAAGCGTTGAGCCGTGTGTTCGATGCTATCGCCTCGGCTGGCAGCCCGCAGCAGGATCTCGAATAGGTCTTGGGGGGTGTATCCGCCTTTCATGTTCAGTGGAACAGACTCGAGTAGACAATCAAGGGCAGCTTCCAGTGTCCCTTCATCGGTCAGAGCGGGAGCAGGAGATAATGAAGATGGGTAGGTCGTCATGGCTTGATCTAATGCTTTTAGCCTGACCCTACCCCTTTCCTAGAGAATTTGCGATCTACTGAGTCTATCTAAGGACGTAGAGACTTTTTAATAGTTGGCTTATCCGCTTTCAAAACTTACTTTACGAGAAGGATAAGTTTTAGAATATGTGAACGTGAATTCAGGGATAGTAGTTAGCACTGTGATGAAGGCTACTTTCCAAGCTTAATTTGCCGACTACAAGGTAAAGGTTCAAAGCTTAATAAAAAAGTAAAAAAATGTAAAGCTGCTCAACTAAAATCAAATTAGAGTTACTTACAAGCCCTGACATAAGGGCGATCGCCTACTTTACCCCAAGCTCTCTAGGGAAAATTAAGTCAAACTAGATGAGAAAAGCTGGGTAAATTAATTCCAAAAAGCTAAGGAATTTGCGATCCCCTAGTTTTGGTAACAAAATTAATTTTGATTTCTATATTTGGGAGGCCAATCTAGCTAAACCCTTATTCCCGGCGATAGATGCCAGTAGTTGTAGAGGCAGCTTAAAGTGAATTTCAAATGTTGATATTGCTAAAGCAAATACTTTAAGACACCTATACAGTGGGAGGAAATAGATAGAGCTATGGCATACACAAATCGGCCAGCAGATAGCGTTGTTGAAAGATCAGCTTACGGTCCAGTTGCTGAGTACCATGATCGAGTTCGTTGGGGTCCTATTTTGGCAGGTTTGCTAACCGCTTTGGCTAGCCAATTGGTGCTGAGTGCTCTCGGTGCTGCCATTGGGCTATCTAGCATCGCTGGGTCTGGCGCTCCCCGCTCCAATGCTGGAGATGTTGGGACCGCTGTGGGTATCTGGAGCATTATTAGTCTATTTATTTCTCTGTTTATTGGTGGTTGGATTACTAGCCGCACCTGTGGCCCCATGAATCGCAGTACGGCTCTGTTAAATGGTGCAATTCTCTGGGCAACGACTCTAGCAATTAGCTCTTGGTTATTGGCAAGTGGTGTATCTGGCACTTTTGGTTTGCTAGTGAATAGTGCTGCCGATGCTGCCTCTGCTGCAGCGCAGCCCGGTGGGATTGACATCCCTGACCCAAGCGCTATCCAAAGTCCTAATATTACAGCTCAAGGGACTCGCGACTTAGCTGGCAATGCTGCAAAAGCAGGTTGGTCTTTTACCTTTGGTTCCTTGCTCGGTTTGGTAGCTTCGATGATTGGTGCTTCTGTGGGTGCTCGTAGTCCTCGGGTGAATGGCAATCATCAGCACAGCTAAGGGTGCAGCTAAAATCACAACTCTGAGTTCAAGTCTGAGTTCAAGATAAATCCATGCTATGTAGCACTTCCTCAACTTTGAGGGGGTGCTAATTTTTTGGCGATCGCCCCTCCTCCCTTAACTGGATATTCCGAACACGGCTCGACTAGTGGTGACAAAAAGACATAGGTTAGAATCATCAAGCCTTAAAATTGAGTTTTACCATGTCTCCCTGGTGGAAGTTGCCCATTGTGTCTATGACGAGTGCGAATCAAGGTTTGACGACAAGTAAGCTGACCTCACAGGTAGAATCGCCCCAGCAGCATCGGTCATGGCGACAGTCAGTGTTGGCTGCGGTGCTGGGGTTGGTGATTGCGATCGCGGGTCTGTGTTCGGTGGGAGTTTCACCTGCATGGGCAGGAATTGACGACGATCGCTTTGACGGCAATATTTTTGCGCTCTATGCGGGCAATGGAGCATTGGTACCACCCAGAACCACTTTGGCAGATTCAATTCAGCGGCATAAGCCTGCATTGCTGGTATTTTTTGTCGATGACAGCAAGGACTGCAAGCAGTTTTCCCCAGTGGTCTCTCAGCTCCAAGGCTTTTACGGCAAGGTCGTAGACTTCATTCCTATCAATGTGGATGCGATTCCAGCCAAGTCTAGCTACAGTCCCACCGAACCTGGCTATTACTATGCTGGCATTGTGCCTCAGACGGTGGTGATCAACCAAGAAGGTAAAGTGGCGTTGAATGCCAAGGGTAAGGTTCCCTTTGAAGCAGTAGATGATGCCTTCCGAGAAGTCTTTGACTTGCTGCCCCGCTCTGAGTCTGTACCGCTAAGACGACGGATGTTTAATGAGTTCAACTCTGAGCTAACTGAACAAGCAGCTCCTAAGTCTAAGTAAGCACCAACCACAGGTTCTTAATAACAGCGAGGGTAGGGGTACAGAGTGTTGTGCCCCTACTTTGCTATGAGGTATGAGGGTATCTTTAAGCGTTGAAAGAGGCTAAACCTGACACAAGACAAGGCCAAACCACTGTTTAGGATCGCTCCAAGCTTGAATGGGGTTTAAACCTTTGGCTTTAAGGTCTTGCTGCATGGATGCCAGATTGAACTTGCGCGAGATTTCAGTGTGAATCGTTTCACCCGCCGCAAACTCCAGGGTTAAGTTGAGCGATCGCAATTGGACTGTTTGCGATCGCAAGCTCTTGAGGTAAATCTCAATTTGATGCAGCGACTGGTTATAGAAGGCCACATGCTCAAACTGCGAAATATCAAAGTCGCCTTGGAAACGCCAATTGAGATGGGTCAGCATATTAAGGTTAAAGGCTGCGGTGATCCCTTTGCTGTCGTTGTAAGCAGCTTCTAGAACCTCAGGTGACTTTTGTAAGTCAAACCCCAATAGGAAATACTCTCCTGGCCTCAAAGCCTCCTTTATTTGACTAAAGAAAACATCGCACTGTTGAGGGGAGAGATTGCCCAGAGAACTGCCGAGGAAGCAAATCATCCGAGTGGGCAGTTGGGCAGGCTCTAGCTTCGCCAGGGCTAGCTCGTAAGTACTGACTAAGCCGTGGACTTGCAAGGTGGGGTAGTCGATCAGCAAATCCCGCGCACTACTTTCGAGGATGCCAGCACTGACATCAATCGGCATGTAGTGTAAAGGCTGCTCTAGGGAAGCATAAGCATCTAGCAAAATCCGGGTTTTGATGGCACTCCCGCTGCCGAGTTCGACTAACTCACAAGGCCCGGTAATTTGGGCGATCGCTGAGGCATATTGTTGAAGGATAGCCGTCTCAGTCCGAGTTAAATAGTACTCTGGCAGTTCACAGATTTGCTCAAATAGCTGAGAGCCGCGATCGTCGTAGAAATAATGCGGGGGCAAGGATTTGGGCGCTTTGCTTAAACCCTCCACCACATCCTTTCCAGCAGTAAGCTCTTTGGCTAAAGGATTACTAGGACTGATCAGGTGGTCAATCTGCAAGCGCTGTTCTAGGGGCTGAACAACACCTTGGTCTGGGGGTTGAGACACAAGATTGATGCCCACTGCTTTAAAAATTGACATCCTACCTCCGTAAGTGTGATGGCAGCGAGATAGCTGATGACTCGCAGCAAGTTAGCACATCCATGTAAAAGCATGAGCTTATGGATGTGAGGCTTCTTAAATAGAGAACCACACAGCTATTCTCAGCCAAATCGAACTCAAGTGAGATTTTTTGACCAATCACTGGCTCCCCTCCCGTGGATACTATGTCTATAAACAGGTTAGGGCTGGCTATACACAGCAGCTTCCGTGGGAGAGGGGTAACGTAAGCGGGGTGAGGTTTAGATGTGATCTAATCCAGTTTTTTTAGAGGCTCGACAACACATCGCGTGCAGCTTCTAAGGTG
Source organism: Trichocoleus desertorum NBK24 (assembly GCF_030409055.1). Taxonomy (GTDB): domain Bacteria; phylum Cyanobacteriota; class Cyanobacteriia; order FACHB-46; family FACHB-46; genus Trichocoleus; species Trichocoleus desertorum_B. The sequence goes on from NZ_CP116619.1 coordinate 2,021,066, forward strand.
CGATCGATATCAGCGTCGGTATGAGCCAACGAAGTAAAGCCTGCTTCAAACTGGGAGGGAGCTAAGTATACACCCCGTTCCAACATACCGCGATGGAAACGGCTGAACTTGGTGAGGTCGCACTTCTTGGCATCTTCGTAATTGTGAACAGGGCCTTCAGTAAAGAAGAAACCGAACATGCCACTGATACTGCCGCCGCAAGCCGCATGACCTGTTTCTTGGGCGATTTGTAGCAGACCTTCAACCAGCTTCTTGGTGACGCGATCGAGATGCTCGTAACTGCCAGGTTGCCGCAGTAGCTCCAAAGTTTTGATGCCAGCGGTCATTGCCAAAGGGTTACCAGAAAGAGTGCCAGCTTGGTACATCGGGCCAGAAGGCGCAACCATCGCCATAATGTCGCGGCGACCGCCATAAGCCCCTACAGGTAGCCCACCCCCAATCACCTTACCCATCGTGGTCAGGTCGGGAGTGATGCCGAATTTTTGCTGAGCACCCCCGTAGGAAATCCGGAAGCCAGTCATGACTTCATCAAATACCAGCAAAGCCCCGTGCTCTTGAGTAATCTCGCGCAAGCCCGCTAAGAAGCCAGCATCGGGAGGAATGAAACCTGCATTGCCGACGACAGGCTCCAAAATCACCCCAGCAATTTGGTCAGGGTTCTCCGCAAACAATGCTTTGACGGCATCAAGGTCGTTGAAGGGGGCCGTCAAGGTGTTGGCAGTCGTGGACTTGGGTACGCCAGGGGAGTCAGGCAAGCCAAGGGTCGCAACACCCGAACCCGCCTTGACCAAGAACATATCGGCATGACCGTGGTAGCAGCCTTCAAACTTGACGATTTTCTCCCGTCCGGTGAAAGCTCGCATCAAGCGTAACACGGACATGCAAGCTTCTGTTCCGGAATTGACGAAGCGCACCATTTCAACGCTGGGTACAGCATCAATCACCATCTCGGCCAGAATATTTTCTAGCGCTGAGGGCGCACCAAAACTCGTCCCTTTTTCCAGGACTTCATGCAGGGCTTTGTTCACTTCTGGATGGGAGTGACCACAGATGGCTGGCCCCCAGCTACCCACATAGTCAATGTACTGGTTTCCGTCTACATCCCAGGCATAAGCTCCCTGGACGCGATCGAAAACGATGGGCTGACCACCCACAGATTTAAAGGCACGCACTGGAGAGCTAACGCCCCCTGGCATCAATTTTTGGGCAGCTGCGAAAATTTCTTCTGACTTAGTGGTTTTAAGTGTCGTGACAACCAAGGTTCTCTCCTGATGTTTCTCTTAACTTTAAAGTCTGACCTAAAACTGAAGTTCTTTTGTGTGTAGAGCTAGAGAGGCAAAATCCACTCTCTCGACTCAAAGACTGTGGGTTTGAGCGCTTCAATATCTGCTGTCAGACAGGCGTAAGCTGCAATTCCAGAAGCTATGCTAGTCAATTATCCCATTTCTAGGAGCAGCACGGGTTGCTGGGTCATGAATCTAGGACTGAGCGTGAATGATTCCGGCGATCGCCCAAAATTTTGATGGGACTATTTGATGGAGCTAGCAGTTTGGTCGCGATCGCGCAATGATATCTTAGACGGGTTAACCTTGCGCCAACCTCCGCTGGAACTGCTGAAGTTATGTCTGCTCCTGAATCGACCGCCTTTCGTCAAGCTATCCCTGTAGACCAAATTCGCTACAACGAGCAGGGACTAGTGCCCGCCATTATCCAAGATTATTTGGATGGCACGGTGTTGATGATGGCTTGGATGAATCGGGAGTCCTTGCAAAAAACAATGGAAACGGGCGAAACCTGGTTCTGGAGCCGTTCCCGCTCCGAGTTTTGGCATAAGGGTGAAACTTCTGGTCATACCCAAAAGGTGCGATCGCTGCGCTATGACTGCGATAGTGATGCGCTACTGGTAAGCGTGGAGCAAATTGGTGATATTGCCTGCCACACCGGAGAGCGCAGTTGCTTCCATCAAGTCGATGGTGGCATCACTCCACCACCCGCCGATACGCTCTCTCAAGTGTTTAGCGTAATTAGCGATCGCCGCGACAACCCTAGTCCCGACTCTTACACCTGCAAACTCTTGGCGGGTGGCGACAACAAAATTCTCAAGAAAATTGGTGAAGAATCAGCCGAAGTCGTGATGGCCTTTAAGGATGACGATGCCGAAGCGATCGCCGGAGAAGTCGCCGACTTGTTCTATCACACCCTGGTTGCTCTAGCCCACCACAAAGTAGACATCAAAGCTGTCTATCGCAAGCTCCAAGAACGTCGCCGCTAAATTCCTCCTCTCAATTCACCAAATATGTAGCGTGTGTTAGGCGCAGCCGTAACGCACAGCCCCAACAGTCAAGGTGCGTGTGCTGACGCTTGCACACCCTACGTTTTGCTATGAAGGGCGCGGCATGATTCGTTGCAGATATTGCAGAATCAACAAAGCAAAGCCAATGCTCAAAGCTAAGCCCAACCAAAAACTGTAAGCTACAAACTTGGACTGATCGAGTGCCCAACCTCCCAGCGGCGGGCCAATGAAATAGCCGATCGCCCAGCATTGCGAATTAATTGAAAGATAAACACCCCGTAGGGATTCTGGAGCTAGATCTACTACCAGTGAAGAAGCGGCAGGCGTGTAAGCCACATTCGCGATCGCCAACACTGCCAAACTCAAACCAGCCCAGAACCATTGCCCGCTAGCTGTGACACCTGTGGCCCACACCAACACAAAGCCGATCGCCCAAATTAAAGCCGAGATCATTAAGGCGCGAGGACGGCTAAAGCGATTCAACCAGCGGGCGACGGGGAGTTGGCACAGAACTGATAAGACTAAGTGCCCTGTAAACAACGCGCTGATTTCTTTAGGCGCAAACCCTTGGCCCACATTACCAACTGAAACAAAATTGCTAAAGTACAGCGGCATCGTGCTTTGGATTTGGGAGATATAGGTGGTGAACAGAATATTCACCAGCGCATACACCAGCAAAGCTCGATCGCGCAGAGCTATGCCCCAGCCTTTTAGCCATTGCTGAGGTTCATTTTTGGGTTTCACGGTTTCAGCGATCGCCACATAAACCACACCCAGAAAGACCACAAAGGAAATGCCATCCAGGATAAATAACGTGCGATAAGCCCCCGTAGCACTGATCAACACTCCTCCAAGTACTACACCCAACCCTAAACCCAAGCTATCGGCCAACCGAGTCAAAGCGTAAGCTTCATTGCGTTGGTTTGGAATGGTTAGATCGGCCACAACTGCTTCGGTGGCAGGCCAGTACAAACCCAAGCCCAAGCCCATCAACAAGTTACCAATGACAAAGATAGGAAAGTTGGTGGTCGCAGCCAAGACAAAAGAGGCGATCGCTGAAACCAATGCTGACAAAAGTAATGTGCGTCGTCGGCCCCAACTCGGAGAATCAGACAAGGAACCGCTCAAGAGCCGCCCCACAACCCCAGAAATGGAAGCACTGCCTAGTCCCAAACCGACAGCGACTGCGGACAAATGTACCTGATTAACAAAAAAAATGGGAGCGTAAAATAAGGTAAAGCCGCTGCCAAGTTGAGAGAGCAATCGACCAAAGATCAGAATCCAAACCTGGGGATTGAGCTGGGGTAGCCAAGAAAATCGAGAATAGATAGGAATTTCTCCTCTCAGTCAAACCTTAATTCAACCAATCTTAGCGATCGCAGCCCTCTAATCATGATTCTTTCTGAAGAGGAAGTGATTTCCAGCAAGCTCCCCATTAAACTTTTCAAGGAGTGACCGGAGCGTGAAATAACTGTGACGCAATTTCTGTTTGTAACCGACCTGGACAACACTCTAGTAGGAGATGCCGCCGCCCTCCAAGTGTTGAATCAGAAGCTAGCCCAGCATCGCCAAGAGCATGGCACCAAAATTGTTTATAGTACCGGGCGATCGCTGTCGTCTTACCAAGAACTCAAAGCCGAACAGCAATTGCTAGAGCCAGATGCCCTGGTTGTGGCAGTAGGCACCGAAATTTACTACAAGGGCAGTGAAACCCCAGATGAAACTTGGTCAGATAAACTTTCGCACCAGTGGGATCGAGAGGTGGTGGTAGCAACGGGGGCACATTTTGCCGATCTAGTACCTCAGCCTGAGCCAGAACAGCGTCCCTTTAAGGTGAGTTATTTCTTGACGGAGAAAGCCGCCGTTGAAGTTTTACCGCAAATCGAAGCCTTGTTAAAGGAACGCGGCTTAGAAGTGAAGCTGATTTACAGCAGTGGCAAAGACTTCGATATTTTGCCTCACCAAGCCGATAAAGGGAGGGCAATGGCGTTCTTACGGCAAACCTGGGGAATTGACCCAGCCCAAACTGTGGTGTGCGGTGATTCTGGTAATGATTGTGCTCTGTTCTCGGTAGAGAAGGAACGCGGAATCATTGTCGGCAACGCCCAACCCGAAATGCTGGCATGGCATGAAGCTAACCCCTTCGAGCATCACTATTTAGCCAAAGCTCACTGCGCGGGCGGTATTCTGGAAGGTCTGAACTACTTCGGCTTTCTCTAAACTTTCTCTCAATCATGATTGGTTATCTCCAAGGCACCGTCGCCAGTATCCAAAAGAGTCCCAGCAATCGGGTTACGCTCACTCTAGATGTCAACCAGGTGGGCTACGACATCCAAGTGGTTCCCCGCTTAATTCAACAGTTGCCCGATTTAGGAGAGCCTATCCAGATCTTCACGCATTTACAAGTGAGAGAAGACCAAATGATTTTGTTTGGCTTTGGCACCGCCGCCGAGCGAGATTTGTTTCGGCAACTGGTGAGTGTCAGTGGCATTGGCCCCCAACTCGCTGTCGCTCTATTAGACAAAATGGGGCTGCAAGATCTGGTACAGGCGATCGTTTCTGGCAACACGAAAGCCTTAGCCCGGACTCCTGGGGTGGGTAACAAAACAGCGGAGCGGATTGCCTTAGAACTAAAAACGAAGCTAGCTGAGTGGCGGCAACATGCAGGGTTATCCAGCGTGCCCTCGGCTGGCCCCACGCCGGAAATTCAAGAAGATGTAGAAATGACGCTGCTGGCTCTGGGCTATACCAGCGACGAGATTACGCAAGCGCTCCAAGCCGTGGGGCAAAATACCAGCTTGGCGAAAAATGCTGAACCAGACACCTGGATTCGAGAAGCGATCGCCTGGTTAAGTCAATAAGAAACCACTCTTCTGGTCTGCTGTCTGTGCTCCTGGAGACTGATGTGATTGCTGAGCCGAAAATTTCACAATTGGTAACAAGGCTCTCAGCAATTGCAATTTCCGTTTTCTAAAGGACTTTTATGGCAAGCCCAATTGAGTTCAGCTTATTTGCTCCCCGTGTCGAAAAAGTGGCGCTGATCGGAACGTTCTCAGAGTGGCAAGAGACTCCGATGACCAGAGGAGAAGATGGCTACTATCGGGCCTCTGTAGATCTAGAAGATGGAGTTTATCAGTATAAATTTCGTGTGATCTCCAAGACCGAGTCCCTGCTAGGCCAGTGGCTCGACGTGAACGATCCTTACGTCACCGAGATCGACCTCAATACTCAAAATGGCGTGATGCGGGTCAAAGATGGGGAAAAGGTCAGCACCTTTTACGAATGGCAGCACGATGACAAGCCTTTACCTGCCAACGAAGAACTCATCATCTATGAGATGCACATTGCAGATTTCGTCGGTGAAATTGAAGGGGTGACGTTGGGGGAATATTTTCTTGCCGCGATCGCCAAACTAGACTACTTGGTTGAGCTAGGCATCAACGCGATCGAACTCATGCCCGTAACCGAATACACCGGAAATTACCGTTGGGGCTATTTGGTGCGTTATTTCTTGGCCCCTGAGTCCAGCTACGGTAATCCTGAAGACTTGAAAAAATTTATTGATGAGTGTCATGCCCGTGGTATTCGAGTCTTGATCGACGGCATCTATAACCACTGCGATGGTGAAAGCCCGCTACTCAAGATCGATCGCGACTACTGGTACTACCACGACATGCACTATCCAGATGACCCAGATAATTTCTGGGGGCCAGAATTTAACTACGACAACTATGACGAAACTCTAGACATCAAACCCGCCTGGAAATTCATTGGCGACGTGGTGCGCTATTGGGTGCAGGAATACCACATTGACGGCATTCGCTACGACGCCATTCGCCAATTGGGTAACTACAACTTTTTATTTTGGTTAACTCAGGAAGCGACCAAAGCCGCAGGCAACAAACCTTTTTACAACATTGCTGAGCACATTCCTGAGGCGATTTCTGTTACTCAACCCGACGGCCCATTTGAAGGTTGCTGGCACGAAAGCTTCCGCATTTTTGCGATCGAGCATATCTGTAGTGACAAGTTTGACCTAGCCAAGCTTAAAGAAGCAATTGACGGTAAGTTCCAAGGGTTTGCAGGTGCCACTTCTGTGGTGAATTACCTTGCCAGCCACGATCGCGAACGCACTTTGACCGAACTGGGCGATCGCGGCATTTTTGACCAGGCAGCTTTTCAACGGGCCAAGTTAGGCGCTGTCCTGTTAATGACGGCAATGGGCCTGCCAATGATTTGGATGGGCGATGAATTTGGGGAATATAAGCGCAAAACCGAAACCACAACCCAACCCAACAAACTGCAATGGCATTTACTAGAGCAAGACTTTAACCAAGATTTACTCAAGTATTATCAAAAGTTGATTGCTTTACGGAAAAAAGCGCCTGCTTTGAAAACCAATAACGTCAATTTCTTCTACGAACATATCGAAAATCAAATATTAGCTTACGTGCGCTGGAATGATATGGGTTCCAGGGTGGTAGTCGTTGCCAACTTCTCTGATCAGTCTTTCCCTGAATACCAAATTCCTGAGTTTCCAGAAGATGGCAATTGGTATGAATGGTTGAGCGATCGCCAATACCAAGTAGAGAATGCTTGCCTCACCACGGAACTAAAAGATTTTGCAGCCAAAGTATTCATCTACCAGCCTTAAAAATCACTTTAATTTATTCATCCTAGTAGGGGCGCTAGCGCAACCCTAGTGTAGCCGTAGCGTAGCCTTAGTGTAGCGATGCCATAGGCTATTGCCGAAGGCTTTAGGGCCGTTTGCCCCTACAGTAACGTGCAAATCAAAAGAACATTTTCATAAATCTAGTGAGATTGCGATCGCCCCCATCCTAAAGACATAAATCAAAGTAAAGCAGGTGTGTGATCATCCCTACTGTAGGGGGATGATTTAATTCAGAAAAAAATCAGAGAATCGTCCTAGATTCAACTCAACTGCTTCAAAGAGTTTTATGTCAAGCCCTATTGAATTTAATTTATTTGCTCCCTATAACGAAGGTGCTGCTTTAACTGGGTCTTTTTCTGATTGGAAAGAGATCCCCATGCAAAAAGACAAAGATGGTTTTTTCCGCACCACTGTTGAACTAAAAGATGGCGCTTACCAATATAAATTTCGGGTGCAATCCAAAAGCTGGTTTTTTGAACCCGATCAGTGGGTAGATGTAAACGACCCTTACGCTACCGACATTGATAACCCCACTCAAAACGGTGTAGTAAGGATTAAAGATGGGGAAAGAATTGTCGATACTTATGTTTGGCAACATGACGACAAACCCTTGCCACCCGACCATGAGTTAGTCATTTATGAAATGCATGTGGGTGACTTCTCTGGCGGTGAAGACGATCCCTACGCGCGGGGCAAATACAAGCATGTAATTGAGAAACTAGACTATCTCTGCGATCTAGGCATTAACGCGATCGAGCTGATGCCCGTCAAAGAATATCCCGGTGATCATAGCTGGGGCTACAACCCCCGTTACTTCTTTGCAACTGAGTCTAGCTACGGCACCACGGAGGAGCTAAAGCGCCTGATCGATGAATGTCATGCCCGTGGCATTCGCGTCATCATGGACGGGATCTATAACCATTCCGAAGCCGAAAGCCCCTTGACCCAGATCGATCACGACTACTGGTATCACCACGAACCCCGTGACCCCGACAACAACTGGGGGCCTGAGTTCAACTACGAGCACTACGACGAAAACCTAGATACCTATCCCGCTCGGCGCTTTGCTGGCGATACGGTACGCTTTTGGACACAGGAATACCATATTGATGGCGTTCGCTACGATGCCGCCCGCCAAATCGCCAACTACGACTTTATGCATTGGCTGGTGCAAGAAGCCAAACAAGCGGCAGGTAGCAAGCCGTTTTACAACATTGCAGAACATATCCCAGAAAACCCCAGCATCACCAACATCGATGGCCCCATGGATGGCTGTTGGCACGATAGCTTCTACCACTGCGTCCTAGAGCATATTTGTGGCGATACCTTTGACCTAGAGCGACTCAAGGATGTGATTGATGCTAGGCGGCAAGGCTTCATGGGAGCCACCAACATCGTTAACTACCTCACCAACCATGACCACAACCACATCCTGGCCGAGTTGGGCGATCGCGAAATCTTTAATGAGGAAGCCTTCAAGCGAGCCAAACTAGGAGCTGCCCTGCTCATGACCGCAATGGGAGTCCCCCTGATTTGGATGGGTGAGGAGTTTGGTGAGTACAAATATAAAACGGTAGACCAAGCCAAGATCGAGTGGCCTTTACTAGCCAACGATCTGAACCGAAGTTTGTGGGATTACTACAAAGGTTTGATCCACCTCCGCAAAACCAATCACGCCCTCTATACCGAAAATGTCGATTTCTTCCACGAAAACCCAGAAGCCAAGGTTCTAGCCTATACCCGATGGAATGATGAAGGCTCCAGAGTGGTCGTAGTTGCCAACTTCTCTGACCAATTCCTAGCAGGCTATCAAGTACCAAATTTCCCTGCTGATGGCACTTGGCATGAGTGGACCAGAGACTACGATGTGGAGTCGGGAGACCATAACCTCGTGGTCGATCTCGGTAGTTACGAAGCCCAAATTTTTGTTTGGCAATCCTAGGCATCTAGGCATTCGCCAAACTCGATTAAAGCAGGGGGCATGGACTTTCAAGTTTCGCACTCAGGGTCCAGCCTCCCTGTGGTAATATGGTAGACTGCTGAACTTACGATTAGGAATTAATTGCATCCATGGCCCTGCTGCAAGAGCGTAAGCACCAAATCATTGACGACTACCAGGTTCACGAGACCGACACTGGTTCTGCGGACGTCCAAGTTGCCATGCTCACAGAGCGCATTAACAAGCTAAGTGAGCACTTGAAGACCAACAAAAAAGATCACGCTTCTCGTCGTGGACTTCTAAAGATGATCGGTCATCGTAAGCAATTGCTCGCTTACATCCTGAAGCAAGATCAGGGGCGCTATAGAGCTTTGATCGGTCGGTTAGGCATTCGTGGTTAGAGGGTAAGCGGTTATGGCTCCTGAATCTGATGATCGAGCACGCCTACCCTTTGAACCCACTAAAAATCGTAAAAAAGCTGCAAAATCGGAGAATCCTACGCCACAAACTGTGGTGAAGCAAGGGAGCAAGCCTAAGGCCAATGCTCCGAACTCCTCTAATCAGGAAATGGCTATCCCCGATGCGGTGAGCAAGCGCATGGCTCGTCGTATGGCTTTCTTTTGTGGTATCCCTACGAGTTTAGGGATGGCCACATTTTTTGTGGCTTATTGGGTAGTCAGCCACGACTGGATTAAGCTGCCCAATGTGGCTGTGGTGCTGGTGAGTATGGGCTTTTTTGGTCTGGGAGTTCTAGGGCTTACCTACGGGGTGCTCTCAGCCTCTTGGGATGAAGAAACACCGGGTAGCTTGTTAGGTGCCTCAGAGTTTGGTACCAATTGGGGCCGCATGACAGCGGCGTGGCGCGCTAATAAATAGCAGCAAGATTTGCCCTGAGTCTTTCCCGACGAAATTTTCTGATAAATCGCTATCTTCATAAGCATGAGGACTTTTGCATGATTGTAGTCATGAAGAGCGGCTCTTCTGAAGCCGAGGTTGCTCGTGTGGTTCAAGAACTAACGACTTGGGGGCTAACACCAGAAAAGATCGTCGGGAAACACAAGGTCGTCTTGGGTCTGGTAGGTGAAACCGTTGACTTAGACCCCTTGCAAATTCAAGAAATTAGCCCTTCGATTGAGCAGGTACTACGAGTAGAGCAGCCCTTTAAACGGGCAAGCCGCGAATATCGCCACGGAGAAGCGAGCGACGTAGTTGTTTCTACCCCTAACGGCCTCATTCACATTGGGGAGCATCACCCAGTTGTGGTGGTAGCTGGCCCTTGCTCCGTCGAAAATGAAGAAATGATTGTGGAAACAGCGCGACGGGTCAAAGCGGCAGGCGCACATTTCCTCCGAGGTGGCGCTTACAAACCCCGGACTTCACCCTATGCGTTTCAGGGTCACGGGGAAAGTGCTTTGGGTCTCTTAGCCGCAGCCCGTGAAGCCAGTGGCTTAGGAATTATTACCGAAGTCATGGACGCGGCTGATTTAGACAAAATTGCAGAAGTGGCGGATGTGGTGCAAGTGGGTGCCCGCAATATGCAAAACTTCTCCCTTTTAAAGAAAGTGGGTGCCCAAGACAAACCTGTACTGTTGAAGCGAGGTATGTCAGCCACGATCGAAGAATGGCTGATGGCCGCTGAATATGTTTTGGCCGCAGGAAACCCCAACGTAATTCTCTGTGAACGCGGTATTCGCACGTTTGATCGCCAGTATGCCCGCAATACGTTGGATCTCTCTGTATTACCTGTACTGCGATCTCTCACCCATCTACCGATCATGATCGACCCTAGTCACGGCACAGGTAGAGCGGAGTACGTCCCCTCAATGGCAATGGCAGCGATCGCAGGTGGCACAGACTCCCTGATGATCGAAGTTCACCCCAATCCCAAGAAAGCGCTCTCCGATGGCCCGCAATCCCTTACCCCCGATCGCTTTGACCAGTTAATGAAAGAGCTGGCCGTAATGGGTAATGCTATGAATCGTTGGCCCCAATCTGCGGCAGCGATCGCTTAAAATCCGTGAGTTTTAACAAATCAAGGAGGAGAGACAATACAAAACTCTTCTCCTTTTTTCGATCAGTATTCTTGATCCAAAATTTGTCTAATCTCTGCATCTAGCGAAGGAATTTTATTGGCAATTACATCCCACACGATGTCATAGTCAACACCGAAGTAGTTGTGAATTAGGCGATCGCGCATTCCAGCCATTGCTCGCCACTCAATAGCAGGGTATTTCTGACGTAAAGGCTCAGGAATTTGTTTTACTGCTTCACCAATGATTTCGATACTTGGCACAAAAGCCCGTTTGGGTGTTTCGTCTTGCACAAAGGTTGTTTTGTATAGACCCGTAGAGCTTGCCAAGATATAAGCGGTCTCATCAAGGATGTGCTGTAAATATTCACGAGCTGACAGAGACATACTCAACTTCTTCAAAGATACGTGGGCCAATGTAGGGGCTTAAAGACTCAACTGTCAGTAGGTCAACGGCTCGGCCAAAGAGATCTTCTAGAAAAAAAGACAAGTGCATGAAGTTGTCGAACGTCTTTTGCTCTGGCTCAAAAATGACTAAAACGTCAACATCGCTTTGCTCATGGATAGCAGTATCTCGCACAAAGGAACCGAAAATGCCACAACGTTGAACACCAAAACGCTGTAATTCCTTTTGATGTTGCTTAAGAAGATCTAGTACTTGAGTTTTAGTTTGAACAGGCATTTCAAATAATACCTACTTAATCTGCGATCGCTCTTTTCTTATTAAGTAATTCTGAAGGCGATCGCTCTGCCAACCACTCAACCATAGCAACTCAGAACTTTTGCTTAATCTGACAGGGTCGCAGTCGCCTATAGCCTAAACTAACAACTAAACAACACAACGAAGCAAACTTGATTTGGAGCGGGAGATTTAGTAATGACTTCAGCATCTCATGTTTTTCTCGCGGGTGCTAGCCGAGGCGTAGGGCGGGAGATCGCTCGTTGTTTAGTCGAGCAAGGTATCAAAGCCACAGCACTGTTGCGATCTGAAGCGGCTCGCTCAGAGTTAGAAGCCTTGGGCATTACAGTAGTGCTGGGTGACGCGCTCAACTTAGATGCAGTCGAACAGGCAATGCAAGGAGCCCCTGTACAAGCTGTAGTTAGTACTGTTGGTGGGTTGCCCAAGGATGGAGAGCGAGCCGATTATTTGGGTAACAAAAACCTAGTCGATGCCGCCGTAAAAGCGGGAGTTCAAAAGTTTATCTTAGTGTCTTCCATTGGCAGTGGCGACAGTATTGTGGCACTCTCCCCCCAAGCTCTAGAAACCTTGAAACCTGTCTTAATCGAAAAAGAGAAGGCAGAGCAACACTTAATCGAGAGCGGTTTGACTTACACCATTGTTCGGCCAGGTGGACTCAAGTCCGAACTTGCGACTGGAAACGCGGTGCTGACAGAAGATCCTAAAGTGTCGGGCATGATTCATCGAGCAGATGTGGCAAATCTAGTATGTCAGTGCCTCCAATCCAATCGCGCGAACAATAAAACCCTCTCCGCGATCGATCGCCAAATGTTATTTGTCCCGGTTGAGTTTGCCGAATTTTCTCTCAACTAAATCCTAAAAGTTCCCAGCAGGGCGATCGCGATCTATCCCCAACATGCACGTCCCGCTCTTTCTCCTCCTACCCTGCGGGAACGCCCTCATCCCTCATCCTTCCTTTTTCTCCCTTTCGTTCCTGCTGAATCGGAATCTCAATGATGAACTGCGTACCCTGACCGACTTGAGAAACACAGCGCAGTGAGCCGCCATGTTTTTCAGTCACAATTTGGTAGCTGATAGACATCCCCAGGCCCGTTCCCTTACCAATTGGCTTAGTAGTAAAGAAGGGATCAAACAATCGCTGTTGCACGGTTTCGGGCATCCCTGGCCCATTGTCAGCGATCGTAATTCTTACTCGCTCCGGATGGAGTTCTTCAGTCTGAATGCAGATCTGGCTAGGATACTGTTTGATGTCTTGAGAGGAGCGTTGTTGATCTCGTTCTTCAATGGCATCAATCGCATTGCTCAAGATATTCATCAAGACCTGATTGAGCTGGCCTACATAGCACTCCACCCAAGGTACATCGCCATAATTTTTGACCAACTTAATGGCTGGATGATCGTGTCCTGCTTTCAGTCGGTGCTGCAAGATCATCAATGTGCTGTCGATGCCCTCATGCAGATCCACTTCTTTCATCTCGGATTCATCCATGCGGGAGAAGTTTCGCAGGGAGATAACAATTTGACGAATGCGATCGGCTCCTACTTTCATAGAAGATAGCAACTTAGGCAAGTCTTCCATTAGAAAATCCAGATCGATCGCCTCTACTTCCGCCGTCACCGCTGCGGCAGGCTGAGGATAATGCTGCTGATAAAGCTGTAATAAACCTAAGAGGTCTTGAGTATATTCATTGGCATGTTTCAGGTTCCCATAGATGAAATTCACTGGGTTGTTGATCTCATGAGCCACCCCTGCGACAAGCTGTCCCAAACTCGACATTTTTTCGCTTTGAATAATCTGAGTTTGCGTCTGCTTAAGTTCCCAAAGCGTTGATTCTAATTCTTGGGCCTTCTGTCGTAACTGCGTTTCAGACTGGCGTAAGGCAGTTTCTGTTTGCTTGCGCTTGATGCCAAGGGCAACTTCTTGGGATACAAATGCCAAAGCGTCTAGGGTAGAAGGTCTGAGGGGTTGGCGGGTAAACATAGCCATTACCCCCAAGAGTTGATCTCCTGCCAAGAGAGGATAGCCTGCAAAAGCTTCCATGCCCTCTCTTTTGGCCCAAGCTTTGTCCCCCACTCGCGGGTCATCTAGAACTGCATTTGTCGAATGGGGCTGACGTTCTGCCGCGATCAGGCCAATCTTGAACTGCCCTACAGGGACACGAGCATGCGATCCATCTAGATGTGTATATAGACCGGAGCTAGCTAGTAACTCCAACACCTCTGTTTCGGGATTAAGCAGCCAAATGCGAGCAAATGCGGCTTCTAAATGGTCTACCATTGCATCAGTGCAGAGCTTTAACATGCTTGAGAGGTCGTCACTGCGGGTTAGGGAAGCATCTACATCGGCTCGGAAGGCTGCTAGCCGTAGTTGATTCATGAGTGCTTGTTCGGCTTGCTTCGCTTCGCTAATGTCCCGTGCCACCCACAGCACAGATTGTTCGGTCAAGGCGACCAGCGTGGCATCAAACCAAATCAGTTGATCCTCAACAGGCAAACTGTACTCAACCTTGACGGCGGTTTTTGTCGTTAGAGCTTGCTGAATGTGGTGTAAGAAAAAGTCTGCTGCTGCTTGAGGCAAAACCTCATGCATGGTCTTGCCGACCAAATCGGTTGAAGGGCGGTATAGGAGGGGAGCGCAACTCGGTGCAATTTTTAGGTAACGGCCCTCAGCACTGATCACTAAAATCACATCTTGCATCGCCCCAAATAGAGTCATTAATTCTGCTGGAGACATGCTTAATGCGGCTTCTGCCTGAGAGCGTTTGTTTTCAACAGGCTTGAGTTCAGCCGTGAATTTACGGGCTGTGAGGTCTTGAGTAACTTGAGAAATTCCTTGGAGTTGTCCGTTGAGATCAAATAATGCGGTTAGAACCACACTGGCCCAATATCGAGAGCCGTCTTGACGCACCCACCACCTCTCCTCAGCAACACGACCTTGAGCGATCGCAGCCGCCAGAATTTGGCTAGGTTGACCTTGTTCCACATCCTCAGCCGGAAAAAAGCAAGAGAAATGCTGCCCAATCACTTCTGCTGCCTGGTAGCCTTCTAAATTCTGAAGCCCTGCATTCCAACTGCAAACATACCCGTCAGGGTCGAGAATCATGGTTTCGCAATCTTGCACGCGCCCTAGAGAGCGGGGGAAGCCTGACTGATGAGGCTGGCAAGAAGTCGCTACTAGTGGGTCGTGCATAGGTGCTGCTTAAGAAACTGATTTTAGGCAGCATCAGCTTCCTAAACTTTTGAGGTTGCCTTGCCTTAAGGTTGCCAAAAATTTGGACAGAAAGTACTGACACTAAACCTAAGACTTCCCAAGCTAGCCATAACTTTTCTAAGACTGTTTACGGAATCTGCATCAGCTAGTTGGCGCGGCTTTATTCGTAGTATTGCTGAGTTCAACCCAATTTCACCTCAAGCTAAAACCGGGCGAGTTGGGTGAAAATCTTAATTGGAATTAAACCGTTTGACCCAGTTTTGCTGAATTGCAAAGTCTAACGTGGAACGGGCGATCGCAAATAAACACACACTTTCGATCGCCAGCAGACCAAACGGCCAGAGCGTCCCTTGCAAGCTAAACCCCACATCAACCTGCGCTAAACCCCGGACTAAACCGAAGGCCAAGACTGCCCCCGACTTGAGGTGAGGATTGTGGTCTTCACGAATCACGTAGCGGTAGGTGACTCCAAACAAAAAACCAGCCAAAATCGCGATCGCGCCACTCATAAGCAAATTAGCGTCGATGCTGACGATTTGTAGGCTAGCAAAACTAGCAAACTGGGTAGCCAAAACCTGACTGTTGACTAAGGCGATCGCCGCAAAAGCGACACATACAGACAAAGCGGCTAAGGTTCCTGCCTTGAGCGATTCAATGCGTTCTGCTAAAGTCAGCTCGAAAGACCCGTTTACCATGCGCAATTTTGCTCAATCCTGTCAAGGCGCGATTGTATCAGGTTGAGCCGCCCGATAGATAAATTTGAAACTAATTGTCAGAGATTGTCAGGGTTGGGTCGGGTAAACCTGCGGGCAAAATGAGTCTGATATTTTTGGGCCAGGTTCATGAGTGAGTGCTTGGATTGCTCAGGTTTTGAACTATCATAAGGGTCGGAGTAGTTTCATGCGCTTGTCTTTAACAATATGGATATTCTGACGCTGGGCTGGGTTTCTCTCCTCGCTGTCTTCACTTTTTCGATCTCAATGGTCATTTGGGGCCGCAACGGGTTCTAACCAACGCCTTGATGATCTGAGTGATCACTGCTATACAGGCTGGGCTTCTCAGACTCATCTTGGCAGTCCAGCAGTGTAGCAATTAGGCAGCGATAGTCGCTAAGCATCTTTTAGGCTCGAAACTGTTTGTCCTTGATATTGTTCTCATCCAAAAGTCATTGTGGAAGCTACTGTTGCTAACGTCTTAGTTATTGCTGCGTTCGGACTGCTGATTACCGTCACCGGAGGCATTGCCTACCTAACCGCAGTCGAGTGGCGCGATCGCCGTCGGCGGGAGCTAGAGCAACGGGAAGTAGTACCCGGTCGGGTTCGTCGGGAGCAAGAGCAACGGGAAAAGTCCCGCGATCGCACTCGACGTGAAAAAGACAAACGCGAAAAAGATAAAGATAAACGTGAAAAGACACAAAGCCGTCGCTCTAAAAAATCTTAGTAGATGATGATCAAGCTTGGGCAAAGGGCGAAATCACTCACCGAAACACAAAAGCATTAAAAGCCAAAAGAGAGGATACATCCATGATTCAGATGTGTCCTCTCTAGTTTTTGGCAGAGCAAACATTGGCAGATGCAAAAGCAGAATCTAGAGATCAATCCGGCGGATCACTGGACCTTGTAAGTTATCCAGCAAGTCCATTCGCACGGGAGCAGTCGCGATCGCATCTTTAGCCCAGTCGGCAGGCCGTAAGCGAGCCGCTTTGCCAGCTTCCAGCGTAATGTTTGGACGCACCGTTGCCGCTTCCTGATTGGAGCCAGACCGCACCTTCAGTTCAAACCGAGTTTCTGGCCCAGCATTCTCTAGTAGCAGTTCTTGCCCACCGTCTGCTAAACGAGCTTTAATTGATTGCCCAGGAGCCATAGTCAGGTTGTTCAGCTCAAATCGCTTGATCCGGGCTACATCACCTTCGGCCCAACCTACTAACTCCAGGTTGGCTTGCTTGGCTACACTCGCTGTTGTGGTTGAGAGCGAGATGGTTGGATCAGAAGATCCCATGCGTTCTACCGTAATCACGTCTGTAGCACTACTGGTGTTGGGCACTAGAGCCGTGGCAGACATGACCGCAGACCGCATCGCCCAGCGATATTGTCCCCCTTGGCGTCCGGAGATCTCTTGTCGAATGGTGTCAGCATCACCCCGTTTGTAATACAGTTCGGGCAACTGCTGAAACGTCAAGTTGACGGCATCAAAAATGGCTGGGTCAATTCCCATCGTCCGCAGCAAGGGGACTCTTGCCAAGTCAGGAATGCGAGCATTTTGGTCTTGACGGATTTGTTGCCACTGAGTCGGAGATGCGCCTAGATTCGGCTCATAGAAGGTGCGACCCACTTGATCTGTAATTTGTTGCGTTTCCCCATCATCACCCAGCAAGATCAAGGTGCTTGCTGTCAAGAGAGCAAACACTTCCCAGAATGGTGTCCGGGGGTGATGGCACAACTGATTGAAAGGAATGGCATACATCCGTCCACCTGACCAAGCACCACCCGACCAAATCTTGCTGCTACTAAATTGATAACGGAACGTATTATTTGTGGGATTGATTTCGATGCGGCAGTGGGGGTCGTCATCGCCATAGCGAGCCGCTGGACGGTTAGGGTCAGCAATTTTGATCACCCAGCGGTTGGGGTTGCGATCGTCCCAATCGTAGGGCCGCACCACATGACCTCCTACTTTGAGGGATTCTGGCGTCACAACCATCACGGGGTAATCGCCTCGGTAGTGAGCGTCGCGGCTTTCCCGGAAGGCTCGCACTGGGTCGTGAGTGTGTCCTGCAATGAATTTGCCCAAGAACCAGTTGAGTAAACCACCGCTGACCTGGTAGCCATGCTTGAGGTTGATTTCGTTAATAATTTCGCGATCGCTCGGCTTATTAGGGTTGGGTTTGGAGCCATCCTGCGGCCCAAAGCGAGAAATCGGCTCTGCATAGATCGAACGGTTCACCTGAGCATAGACAGACTCTAGGCACATGCCAAAGCAGTTACCACCCGCTGCAAGCTTCTTATAAACCAGTTCATAAAAAGCTCGGTTGAAAGGATGCCAAAACCAAGATTCATCCTCTGCGACATCTCGAAAAGTCTGGGCGTACTGGCTGCGGGACAACTCTGCCGTGCTGAAGTTAGCAAAGGGCCAGAAGAGTTGCTGCCGAAACTTAGTAGGGTCGTAGGGCATCGGGTCGCGGAACTTGTAGACCGCCAGGAAATTTCCCCGCCAGTGGGTGGCATCCTCGCTTAAGCCCCAGAGGTTATCGATGGTATAGCGCTCCTGTACCGTACCCAGGCGATCGTCACCATCGAAGGGACGGCCAGAGTCCGAATCCCAACCATCCAGCCGCACATTTACGACTAAATCTCCGCGAACGACAGGCACTCGAATAAAGACGCGATCGATTTCTTCATCTGCTCCATAGTCATCACGGGAGGGCATCCGAGTGTTGAAGCGTTGGCCTGTGGAAGCACTGACATCTACATAAACATAAACATCCTGCGCTCCCCCCAAGCCATCATCGCCCTTGGAGCCAAAGCGATCCATATAAAACTCTAAGGAGAAAATCGCTCTGGTCCCGGCGTAGGCACCCCCACCATGCCAAACGAGAACTCCTTTCTCAAAGTTGTTAAAGCGGCCTCCAGAGGTAGGAGTGCTGGTTTCGCCAGAGGTGGGAAAACCTAACGCGCCTGTTGCACCACCGTACTGGTTTTCCCAGGCATCTCGAATGGCTCCGTAAACCTCCCAAGCCCCGGTGCCACCACTCCAATAAATCGTGCCACCCTGGAAGCGGTTAAACCGTCCAACTTGGGTGCTACCTTTCATCACCGCCATCTCATCGGTGAGGGGATAGCCGAGAAATCCACCTGCACCACCTAGCAGCAACCAGCGATCGCGAATCGCTCCATAAATTGCTCTGGCTCCCGTGTCTCCACGCCAATAGAGGTCGCCACCATCAAAGCGCGATCGCCGCCCACCATTAGGTGCTTCTTCCTCATCGGATAAGGGCAAACCGAGAAAACCCTTGACATCATCAAACTCCCGGTAGTGACCGTAGATCATGCCGTAAACCACAAAGGCTTGACCACTGCCACGCACCACAATCATGCCGCGCTCGAAGTAAATGGCTTGACCGCCATCCCGCGTGCCAAAGTAATCATGGGTCGGATAGCCAATATAACTTTGGACACCGTTGCCAGCCAGTGCCACCCATTTGTTATAGAGGGCACGAGACAAAATCCGGGCACCATAAGCGGCTGAGTAAAAAATGACAGCCTGCTTAAACTCTTGGTAGGTTCCCTTACCATCAGGTGTGGGTTGGGGCGTGGAGGTGGGGTTGCCAAGGGTGCCAGCGCCACCTGCTGCTTTCCACTTGCGACCAATCGGGCTTTCTTCATCCACAGTCGGGATGAGGAGAGAAAAGTTGAAATCTGGGCGAATGGTTCTAGCAACACCCATCGCTTCGGGACTAACTTTAGTAAACTCAATGCTTTGCATGAATAGGCTCCTTAGATAAAAGCCTGGGGCTGCCATTCTGCTTGACACACGCCCTCAGCTTTCATTGATCTCTAGTCACCACCATGCCTCAGCTTTAAAGCGACCTGCGCTACCCCTTGGGGTACTGTTGCAAGTAATTTTTAACGGCTGAGATTCGTGTGATCGACAGAACCTCTGCTTGTGATCTATGCGACGACGAGCGAATTTTGATCGTGATACCGTAATGGCATTTATGTAACGAAGCGATCTCAAGAGGTATTTTTTTACACATAAATTCGGGGCGATCGCGGTCAAGCAGTGGTTTCTGGGAAGTCTAAAGTAATCTCCGGCGTAACGTTACCTCTATGAGTATTTTTTTATCCTTGGCAATGCTGGTGGTGATTTTAGTTTTGGGTGAGTCCCCAGGCGCGGCTTTGGCAATGGGTCTGAGTATTTGTACAGCCGCGATCGCTATTCGCTATGTGGCGCTAGATTAAGCGCAGCCTGAGCGACTCTGCGGTTCTCTTACTTTATAGGGATGTATAATCCTTGCCAGAAAGGATGCTTAGAAAGTAAGACTAAGCGGGCAGGAGCGCTGGTATGGAAGCGTTACATCGAGTTGCCAAAAAAGTTTCTGACACGATTTGGGAGATCCCAGTTTCTTATAAAGAAGGTATGCGGGTGCCTGCCCGAATCTACGCCACGGAGAAACTGATCGAAGACATAGACGAAGGGGTGATTGACCAAATCACTAACGTCGCCACCTTACCAGGTATTACCCAATACGCGCTCTGTATGCCCGATGGTCATTTTGGCTATGGCTTTCCCATTGGGGGAGTCGCCGCGATGGATATCGAGCAGGGAGGGGTAATTTCTCCTGGTGGCATTGGCTTTGACATTAATTGTGGGATGCGCCTGGTAACTACCAACCTCACCTACAAAGAAGTCAAGCCACATATCAAACAACTTGTAGACAAGCTCTATCAAAAAGTGCCTGCGGGAGTGGGTAGTAAAGGGTTTGTCAAACTGTCCCGCAATGACTTCCGGCAAGTGCTGCAACAGGGGGCACGTTGGTGTGTGGACAATGGGTACGGTTGGGAAACTGACCTCGAACTGATGGAAGAAAGCGGTTGTCTCGCAGGGGCTAATCCTGACAAAGTGAGTGAGAAAGCGATCGATCGCGGCTTCAACCAAATTGGGACGCTAGGTTCTGGCAACCATTACCTAGAAATTCAAGTCGCTAAACGAGAAAACATTTACGATCGAGAGTTAGCGCGGGCTTTTGGCATTACCATCCCCGATCAAGTGGTGATCATGTTTCACTGTGGGAGCCGAGGATTTGGGCACCAAGTCGCTACTGATTATCTGCAAGTCTTTCTAAAGGTGATGGAGAGCAAGTACGGCATTAAGGTGCTAGACCGAGAACTCGCTTGCGCTCCTTTTGATTCTCCCGAAGGTCAAGCTTACTTTGCGGCTATGCAGTGTGGCATCAACATGTCCTTCGCCAATCGCCAAGTGATTCTGCATCGCATCCGGGAAGTCTTCTCAGACGTATTCGGTCGCTCCGCCGAAGACCTCGGATTGGAGATGGTTTATGATGTCGCCCACAACACCGCCAAGCTAGAACAACATATTGTAGATGGTCAAGCGCGATCGCTCCTCGTCCATCGCAAAGGAGCCACTCGTGCCTTCGGGCCTGACATGACCGATGTCCCCGAAGCCTACAAAGTGTTTGGGCAACCTGTGATTATCGGCGGCAGTATGGAAACGGGTTCCTACTTATTAGTCGGAGTACCCACAGGAGACCAAACTTTTTTCAGTACCGCTCATGGCAGTGGCCGCAAGATGAGTCGAGCCAAAGCTCGCAAAACCTGGCGTGGTGACGTGTTGCAAAAGGAGATGCTATCCAAAGGCATTTATGTCCGCAGCACTTCTGCATCCGGTTTAGCTGAAGAAGCGGGAGGTGCTTACAAGAACGTCGATGATGTGATCGAAGCCGCCGAACTCGCTGGAATTAGTAAACGGGTGGCCCGCCTAACTCCGATCGGTAACATCAAAGGTTGAGCGATCGCAGAATTAGCCCATAACTTAAGCGGCAATATCAAACTCATGACCACTCGCACCCCCCTAACCCTGATCACAGGCCCTCTTGGTAGCGGAAAAACCACATTGCTACGCCATATTCTCGCTACGGTATCGCAGAAAATTGCGATTCTGATGAATGAGTTTGGTGAGATTGCGATCGATGCCAAAGTGATTCAAGGCCAGAACGTGAGCATGGCTGACCTCGGCGGGGGGTGTGTTTGCTGTTCGCTCTTGGGTGAGTTTGAAGCGGCTATCAATGAGATTATTGAAACCGTCAATCCAGATCTAATCGTGGTAGAAACCACCGGACTCGCGGAACCGGATGCGCTGGTGTTTGATATTCAAGAGAGCATTCCTCAGGTGCGCTTAGATGGTGTAGTGACCGTGATTGATGCAGATGGTTTGGTTCAATATCCACAGGTGGGCCATACCGGGCGGATTCAGATTGAGTCAGCCGATGCCATTTTGCTTAACAAGGTAGATTTGGTAGCGGAGAGTGAAGTGGAAGCGATCGCCACTAAACTACACCGCTTTAATGAAACGGCTCCCATCTTCCACACCCAGCGGGGTCAAATCGATCCAGCCTTACTGTTTGGGATTGCGAAAACTGAGCGATCGCTCCAACCACCCCATCACGTTCACCAGCCAGAATTCGACTCCTTCAGTTACACCTCACCTGCCACCTTCGATCGCGCCTGTTTTGAAGAGTTTGCAGATAGTTTGGCTCCCACTGTGTACCGAGCTAAAGGCTTTGTGCGGTTTGTAGATGATATTTATCTATTTAACTTTGTCGCGGGTCGCTGGGACTTTGAACCCTTTGAGCAAGAAACGACAGAGCTAGTCTTCATTGGTAAACAGGTGAATGAACAGCAAGCAGAAATTCTGAATCGCCTCAAAGCCTGTGAGCACTAAGGCAAACCGTATCCTTATGAATAGCGTGAGCCAAAACCGATTGGTTAAACTCTAGGCTGGGCTGTTGCGACTGACAGTCTGTTCAGAAGAACGGAGGTTAGAGCATTTTGGAAGTTGCCCTCTCTCAACTCTGGCACTATGGTAGCGCTGTGTTGCTGGTTGCGATCGCCTCACTACTGATTCTGCTAGCCCCCGACTCAACCATTGCAGAAAATCCTTGGCTGATCGGTTTTGCTCCGGTCATCTTGAGTGCCAGATATGGAGGTCTAGGGCCAGGTCTCCTCGCTACGGTGCTAGCTGGTTTGGCTTGTGCCTACGGCTCGCTGTCATCTAACGGTGCGATCGCTGTCATCCCCAATGACCTGATCGAGTTGGGCATATTTGGGCTGGAAGGCATCTTAATCTGTGCGCTGATGGAATTTCATCCAACTCCACCCCAACCGCAACCGGGGCAGCTATCTGAAAAGCAATTGAGAGCCATTTTAGACAATGCTCCAGTCGGATTGTATGTTGTAGGTGGTTCTCATTGGGAGTTTGTCAACCAGTACTTGTGCTCTTGGCTAGGGCTAACTTCAGAACAAATTTTGGGCAGTGGTTGGATAGATAGCATTCATCCAGATGACAGAGAATGGGTGGTGCGTGCGACTACAGCAAGCCTAACAGGAGGCCATGCCTTTGAAGCCGAGTATCGGATTCTAGACCAAAGTGGCACCAGCTATTGGATCTTAGATCGGGCTGTCCCAGTGCGAGATCAAGCCGGTCAACTCCTGTTCATCCAAGGGTCTTGTGTAGATATTACTGCTCGCAAACAGGCTGAGGAGTGCTTACAGACATTGGCAAACCAATTGCAAGAGCGAACCACAGAACTCTCCATTGCGCGAGCCCATACTCAAGCCATTCTGGACTACACCCCTGCCAGCATCTACATCATTGATACCGATGGCTATATGAGGTTTGCTAACACCGAATGGTATCGGATTTTTGGAGACGTACTCGGAAACCCAATTGAAGGTCGCAATCTACGTGATTTTTTGCCTCCTGAAGCAGCGGCCGTTTTCTTTCGTGAGAATGAAGAAATTTTCTCCTCAGCCAAGGTCATGACATTTGAGAATGATATGACCCTACCCGATGGCGTTCATAGTTTTCTCCGCATCAAGTTTCCGCTTCAGGATACGAATGGAGAAGTTTACGCCTTCTGTGGAGTCTCCCTAGATATTACTGAGCGCAAGCAGGCGGAGGAAAAGTTGCAAGCTCTAACCCGCCAACTGCAAGCCCAAAATGAACAACTGGCAGAAGTTTCGCGCTTAAAGTCAGAATTTCTCACCAACATGTCCCATGAGTTGCGCACGCCTCTCACTTCGATCTTAGGCTTCTCCAGCGTTTTGCTTCAAAAGAATTTTGGAGCGTTAAATCCTAAACAAGAGCAGTATTTATCCCTGATTCACTCTAGTGGCGAACATTTACTGGCACTGATCAACGATTTGTTGGATCTAGCCAAAATCGAAGCAGGCAGACTAGAGCTTTATAGAGAGGAGCTTAATCTTGCAGCAGTATGTCAAGCCGCTCTAGAAATGGTGCAGGTGCGAGCATTGAGTAAACAACAGCAGTTATCTCAAGAACTTCCTGTGGCTTGTGAGTTTATCCTAGGCGATCGCCAGCGAATCTTACAAATATTGCTGAACTATCTATCAAACGCTATCAAGTTTACGCCAGCAGGCGGCACCATTACGCTAAAGACTCAACTTGCGACTGCTGTGGAGCTACAGAGCCTCAATGTGTTGGAGTCAGGGGGAGATGCAGTTTTGAGCGATGTCTCTTCTTCTATGTTTGTAGGTTTATCAGTTACTGATACGGGGATGGGTGTCTCACTCGAAGATCAGCATCTACTTTTCCAAACTTTTCAGCAAGTGGATGGAACAACCGATCGCCAGCATGAGGGAACAGGTTTGGGTTTAGCACTAACCAAGCGTTTAGTCGAGTTACATGGAGGCAGGGTCTCGTTTATCTCCACCTGTGGAGTTGGCAGCACTTTCTCCGCTTGGTTTCCCTTACCTGAGACCAGCGTAGAACCAGTTTAGATCTGCAAACATAGAGCTTAGTAATTACCTTTAACCTTTGAACCTACATAAATCAACAAAAAATATGTCTTACGAATTTTTAGAAGATATTGCGATCGCGGATATTGCCTTTCGAGCTTGGGGTCAGGATTTGGAGGAAGTATTTTTGGCGGCGGGAGATGCAGTCACCAATACCATGATTGATAATCTGGAGGCGATCGCACCTCAAGAGACACGCACCTTTACCCTAGACAACGACGAGCTAGATCTCTTGTTGTTTAATTTTCTGCAAGAGTTTGTTTACTACAAAGACAGTGAACTACTCCTTCTGCGCCCTCAACAGGTACAAATCGAACAAAAGGATATGGTTTATTACCTAACGGCAACTGCAAAGGGAGAAGAACTCGATCCAGAACGTCACCATCAGCGAGTCGATGTGAAAGCGGTAACATTACATCGATTCAAGCTAGAACAAACAGCAGAAGGTTGGACGGCACTGGTAATTTTAGATATTTAGTGACACCTTAACTGGAACTGTTTGCTTCTGGAAACCAGTCTTCTGCGAGCACCAACTCTAGCGGATAAGGACAGGCTTCTGGAAAAACTTCAAGGGAGATCCCCGTTTGCTTAGCGGCTTGTTGGCGAGCACGTTGATAACTTAGTTCCAATTGCTCTGCTGGGTAGCTTTTGAGACTAGGGCTATCTTCAAGAGCCAAGCTGATTTGAGTCCGAGCATCCGTAATAGAATCCAGCCAGCTATCGGAGCGGCGTTGTGGTTGATATTGCCACTTGAGCAAATGCAGCAGGAGGCGAATCAATTGACTGGTGACTCCCCGGCGTTCACTCTTGCCCAAATCCTCAATCTCCTCAATCAAATGCTCCAGATCAACTTCATGCCAACGGCGATCGCGGAGTAGCTGAGCTGTTTGTTTAAGCCATAAATCAAAATCTGCGGTGTAAGTTACGCTCATAACTCGCTCCTGCTGCTGGAGTGCTCTTAGCTTTACCCGATGCCATCCCAATCATAGCCTGCTGATACTGGAAGCAATTCTCTAGGATGGGAGCGATCGCAGGTTCGTAAGGTGTGCGATCGCGGCTGATTACAAAACTGATTTCTAAAGTCATGGTGAACTGATTTTTCGCTCGCTGGCTTCCGGTTAAACTAGGTTCTGGTGCGAAAAGTATACAGAGTTTAAGTAATTGCTCTGAAACGGGTGTAGATACTGGTCATGGAGAGACAACACCGCAAGCAACGAGGAAAGGGTAATGCATCGAGAAGCCGCTAACTCGTTTGAGCGTTCCACCCGTCATTTTTTCTCAAACGGTATTCTATTTCTATTGCAGCTATTGAATAGAAAAACCGTTTTGATTCTGGCTCTCCTGTTCATTGCTGGGGTGTTTGGAGCTTTGTGGAACATGTCGCGGCTCTCATCTAGTTTGATACAGTCTCAGGCACTTCAGAGCGCTGCTTTGTACGCTCAAGCCATTGAAGAAGCTCGCACCCTCTACAGTTCCGAAGCGGTCAGGCGAGTCGCAGGTATTCCCGGAATTACAGTAACGCATGACTACACAGATACGCCGGGTGCCATCCCAATCCCAGCCACCTATTTGATCGAGCTGAGCCATCACCTGAGCGACAAAAATCCTGGCATGTCCGTGCGGCTGTATAGTGACTACCCGTTTCCTCGGCGAAAAGCTGAAGGTGGCCCTAAAGACGAGTTTGAGCGTGAAGCCCTGCGTTATCTGACCCAACATCCGGAGCAACCGTTCTATAGAATCGAAACGTTTCAAGGTCGTCCTGCTCTGCGCTATGCCCAAGCGGACATCATGCAGGCCAGTTGTGTCAGTTGCCATAACAGCGACCCCAATAGCCCTAAACGAGATTGGCGGGTCGGAGATGTACGAGGTGCCCTGGCGATCACTCGGCCACTAGATACGTTTATGGCTCAAACCAATGCTGGCTTACGGGGCACCTTCCTCATGCTCAGCACCCTATCACTTTTGGCGTTGTCAGGAATCGCACTGGTGATCGGTCGCTTGCGTCAAACTTCTAAAGAGTTGGAGTTGCGCGTGATTGAACGCACAGCCCAATTGCAATCTGCAAATCAGGAATTGGCTACCGAACAAGGAAAATCGGAACGCTTGTTGCTGAATATTTTGCCTCCACCCATTGCTCAAAAGCTCAAAGACGGTCAGAGCAATATTGCGGATGGTTTTGCTTCGGCCACGATTTTGTTTGCGGATCTGGTCAACTTTACTCAATTGGCCAAACAAGTGCCTCCTACAGAACTCGTGGCGATGTTGAATGAGATCTTTTCCGCCTTCGATCGCCTGACGGAACAATATGACTTAGAAAAAATTAAGACGATCGGAGATGCCTATATGGTGGTGGGAGGCTTACCCACGATACGACCTGACCATCCCCAAGCGATCGCCGAAATGGCTCTAGCCATGCGCGAGGAAATCCATAAATTCAATCTCCGCTATCACCAAAATTGCCGCCTCCGAATTGGCATTAATACAGGGCCAGTAGTGGCTGGGGTGATTGGCACCAAGAAGTTTATCTACGACCTATGGGGCGATACAGTCAACGTTGCCAGCCGCATGGAATCTCATGGCTTACCAGGAGAAATTCAAGTCACTGCTGCTACTTACGAATGTCTCCGGGATGACTACAACTTCGAGTTTAGAGGTTCAATTGAGGTCAAAGGGAAAGGAGCGATCACAGCCTATTTGCTGACAGGTAGGAAAAGCCATGCCAACCTTTATCTAACTCCTGCATCGGTAGCCTAAAGCAGGCGATCGCTCTATTAAAATTTTCAATCATTTTTATACCGATAGATTTAATTGGCTAGGGAGCGTGTTAATTGCTGCAAAATGTTACTTTTCTGGGTATCTTAGCGATTGCAATCGGTGCAGTCCCAGGGGCCGCAAGTCGTTATTACTTGACTGAGTTTTGCAAAAAATCCTTTGGCACAGGCTTTCCTTACGGAACTTTTATTGTCAATTTCACAGGCTGTTTATTAATGGGTTTTTCCGTTACTTTATTTATTGGGATTCCAGGGTTTTCGACAGAAGCAGATTTGTTCGTTAGAACTGGTTTTCTGGGTGCCTATACCACTTTCTCAACCTACGGCTACGATACAGTTTCGCTGTGGAAAAATCGCCAGAAAGCAGCTACTCTTTTTTATTGGCTAGGTAGTGCAGTTTTGGCAGTAGTTGGTATTTTCGTGGGTCGTTATTTGGCAACCCTAATGGTGGGATAAGAGCCATCCACTTAAGCAAAAATATTAACTCTGAGCTAATTTACTTAACTATCAAAGAAACTTTTCACTATGCAAAATGCTTCTATTCGTACTGTTATGGCGATCGCTTTAGGGGCAATTCCAGGGGCTTTAGGACGCTACTTTATCACTGAAATCGTTCAAGCAGCGATTGGCAAAGACTTTGCCTACTACGGTACATTTTTCATCAATGTAACAGGCTGTTTTATGATTGCCTTATTTTATACCCTAAACAAAAAGAGACTCGAAAGCTTTTCACCTGAGGTTCGGTTGGCGATCGCAACTGGTTTTTGTGGTGCCTATACTACTTTCTCAACTTACGGATTAGACACCTTTACTCAAGTGGATCAGGGTAATAGTACAGTAGCCCTGATTTATTGGTTGGGCAGCATAGTGTTTGGGATGCTGGCGGTGCAAGCGGGTATCCTTTTAGGGAATCTAAAGTCCCAATAGGCTAATCTTTAAATTTATGGTTAGGGTGTAACACCAACAGGCTGTTTGCTCCGTTTGCCTGTCTGATGGAGCTTAGCCCGGATAATGTAGTACTGATTTAGTCGTTAATCACTGGCTCGGATTTGCTCATGCTGTAGCTGAATCAGGATATAACTGGCGAACTCGCGGTCTGCTGCCAACTTAAATCCCATCAACCGTTCTAAGGCTTCGCTCCGATTGGCCGCAATGGGGTTCACTTGGTTAACCACTAATAGGTAGCCTACTTGCCAATCGTTGATTACTAAACTCTCTACTTGGTGCGGCTCTTGCCGTCGGCCCGCATAAACCAGCAAGCCACTCGCCTCTAGGTCGCAGATAGCTCTGTTCAAAGCAAACTCGGTCTTGGTTCTATCTGGGCTAGTTCTATCTGGGCTAGTTCGCTCTGGCTTGGCGATCGCATCCCAGACATTCAACTGCTCCTGGATGTTTTGCAGGAAACTGCTAGCTAGTTCAGTTCTGTCACTATCCAAATTGTCCTGATGAAACCGAGAAGCGTGGCTACCGCGCAATAGGGATATCAGTTGGATACCAGTCTCCATTCTATAAAGCAGCAAAGGAGAGGGAGTGGGTTCTACGGTTGGCGGGTTTAGCTTCAGGGTATCCCGTATCCAGGTTTCATGCCGATACTTGATCTCCTTCAGCATGTCTACCGGATATGTGTGAGGCTGAGCATCAACCAGTTGATGATGGATTTGACAGAGCAAAATGAGATTGGAGTAGTCATCTCGCTCCTCCACAGTCAGTGGAAAATTACCACGGGGGCCATCTGGTTCGGGTGCCACAATATGACATTCATTGCCGATCGCCGACTCTAAATATGATTCGGTGGCGTGCATGACCAATCGACGCTGACAAACGGCACAGCGATCGCCTGAGCGTCTCCAAAGAATCCTGCGGGTCTGACTAGAGATGGCCATCGTGACAGTTAAGTAGACTCTATCAATCCCCAGTATTCCCCCAGCAGAATTATCTCTAACAGAATGGATATGGTGTAGCGATCGCAAGCGATCGCAGATTTATGTTTCTATTTATTTCTAGAATCGTATTTTCTGGAGCGCGTAATACCAATTCCCCAAATTGAGCTATAGATGCTATAAAGTTGGTACGGGTTCAATGACATAAAGTATGGCAGGAGTGTGCCAGCTAGAAATCACTGAAAGTGAAGCAGAACTCAAACAACTGCTGAGGCAGCAGAAAACAGCCCCGGCTAAAGAGCGCGTGCAACTGCGGAATTGCTTAGTCGCATCGAGCTACAGCCCAAGAGTGGTTACGACGCTACCGAGAGGATGAGCTAGCGGGAGTGTTGCAGACCCAAGCGCGATCGCCTCTCTAAGTGCGATCGCGCTTGGCTTCATGGCTTGCGTCGAATTTTGCAATGCTCTACTCGACCTATGAGATCAGCAACCTACTTGTTTACAGTTTTATAGCAAGCACGACCACCGTCACCTACAAAAATCCGACCCTCACCCGTAAAAACATTCGGTAGATAGAACCTGGGAGCGTATTTCTGTCTACACCAGTCATTTAGATGATAAGCATTTTGGAAACTTGTAAAAGTGGCTAGCCATTGTGAACCACTTTTGCCACTAGCTGTTATCGAACCTTGAAGACCAGCACGCCGACCAGACATCGAAGCGTTTGCGTTTGCGTTGGCTTGGCTAGAACCTGACACTAATATTGCGACTTTGCATTGAACATGCGTATCCGCTAAAGTGGCAACAATCGTACCTGCCGAACCATTGATCTTCCTTGCACAGTAGGCATTCCAATCCGATTGACCCAGGCCCCCTAACTTTTCATTAACTAATCTTGCTGTTGCTGGCGATTGCAAAGCTATGGAAATGATAGCCGCAAGTAAACTTGAACCTACGATCGCGTTGGTAGCCTTTCTCAGAGTTGCCATGAATAAAACCATGTAGATTTACATCTCTAATATTCCCTGAGCAGCATTGACTCTAACATAATTGATACAGGATAGTGATCAAAAATCTCAGTATTAATACAGGGTGGCAATCGTAACTTGGGCAACCTATCTCTCAATCTGCTGCACAGCATAAGTGGCTTGCAACAACCCTGTCTCATAAGTTCGGGTATCCTTCAACTCCAAGACTGTCTCTAGAGTGGGGTCTTGTGCAATGAGGGGAATACCACTGCCCAGAATCATCGGATGAATCGAGAGAATCAGCTCATGGACAAACTCATGCTGAAGACAAAAATGAATGATTTCGGAACCACCCACTAACCAAATGTTTTTGCCATCCCCCTGACACAAATCGTTTAGGAAGATAGCTTCATCAGAACTGACAAATTCTACATTTTCATCTCCCTGCTGGATCTGAGTTTTAGAGAAAACATATCCTTGTTTTCCGGAATAAGGGTATTCCCCAAAACTCAAAACCTGCTCATAGGTTTTACGCCCCATCAAAACAGTATCAACTTGCTCAAAGAATTCGCTGTAGCCGTAGTCTTGGTCTGTCAATAGCCAATCCACGGCTCCTGATGTCCGGGCAATATAGCCATCTAAACTCGTAGCAATAAACAGTTGGATTGAGCGCATTTTTCTCGGCTACTAAGTAGTTACTAAGTACTAGACTCTAAGGCAGCTCGATCCCAACCCCCTAAATCAGCCGCAGCTTCATAAGTGCTTTGGAGAAAGGTGAGGAGCATGGCATCGGGATCGCTTGCTTGTTGTAGAGCCGCATAAGGTAAAACAAATTCTTGGAGATCGGGGCTATAGAAAGCTTCGTCAGGCTGAATCACATAATCTCGAAACCCTTCAGGCGTAGGATAAGCATAAGCGTAGAAGATCGGCTCAGCCACGGTGCCACCTCCGGGCCAAAAGCCACAACTGCTCACCTCATGGGAGTAAGCCTCTCTAGTGACCCAATCAGCCATATGAGGAACACCACCAGGATGTTCTGGGGCGAGACGGCCAGAGAAACGAGTCACAGCCAAATCAAAGCTGCCCCAAAAGAAATGCACTGGGCTTGCTTTACCAACAAAGCGGGAGCGAAATACAGTCATCACTCGGTGAGTTTGCACCAAAATCTGCCAAAGCCGCTGAGCATACTCTGGATCATAGGTGGCATGTTGATGATCTTGCTCAAAGCGAATCGGGTCGGCGATCTCCTGCGGCATCGTCCATATTTGAACGACAATCTCTAGCTCCTGCAAGGTGCTAATGATCTCTTGGTAAAAATCCGCCACAGAGCGAGAAACCAGAGGGATATTTCTGGTCATGCCATCACTCGTTTCAACGAGTAAGTTGTGATCGAGGAAGTCAAAACTAATTTCAAAGAGACGGGTTTGGTAGGGAATCGAAGAAGTCGTCAATCCGCGTGGTGTGACATACAGGGTGGAATGCCACCAATGATTCAGTTTGGGAGCCAGGATGAGCCGAATCTTACCGACAATCTGAGTCCACAGATGCAGGGTTGCATAAGTGTCTTGCCATGCGGCGACTGGTAAACTCGGCCAAAGACTATTGCTAGCGGTGTTATGGACAGGAGCTGTCATTGAGAAAACCTCCAGATAACCCTGTCCTCATTAAACTGGCTATCACCCAGCAACCCCCTTTCCTTAGCAATTTATTCGGTTGAGTTAGGACGCTGCCAAACCTACCCTGATTATGCTGCCTGAGCTAGAGGAGAATTGTCATAGTGGGCTAAGAGATCGGCTGGGTCGTTGTAGATGGCGATCGCATCCGCTAGTTGCTCATCTGGGAAGCCACCGGAACGCACTGCAATTACTCCAACTCCCGCTTTGCCTGCGGCCTCAATGTCATAAGGAGTATCGCCCAACATCACGACTTCGTCTGGAGCCATTTGGCTTTTAGCTAAAGCTGCTTCCACAATATCTGGCGCAGGTTTGGAATGTTCGGCATCTCCAGAGGCGGTGGCTTCATGGAGTAGATCATCTACTTGAGCGACTTTTAGTAGTATTTTCAGTTCTTCCTTAGTAGCGGAAGTCGCAATAATCAGGTGTAAGCCTTGCTCCTGCATCTTCAAAACCAGGTCTCGGCTACCATTGGCGGAATCTAATTCCTTGCCAAATTTTTTGAGGATCAGCTCTTTGCGGCGAGTACTAATCTCTTTCCCCACCCCTTCTTTGTTATTTAGATCTGACACCATCTGCGGAATGATTTGATCGCCACCCATGCCAATTAGGGGCCGCACTTTCTCAAAAGGAACTTCATAACCAGAAGCAGCAAAGGCTTCTACCCAAGCTTGAGCATGAGCATCGTTGCTCAATACCAACGTTCCATCTACATCCAGAATCACACCTTTAAGTGCCACTGCGATTTCCCTTTTGAGCAAATTCCTTGCATGGTGGCATAGCCTAGAAATCACTTCATCAGTCTTGGAGATGAGAAGATTGAGATTGTAGCGAAACTGCATGGATTTAGAAGGGTTGCTGCAAAACAACCGGACGATCCAGGTGATAGGGTTTGATGATGAGCCCTTTGTCCGGCGATCGCCTTTTTACTTTCAAGTCTGTGGGGCACCGCCAGATTTGATTGCTCAGGTAAACCTAAGGAAGAAGAGAGAAACTGTGGGGTAGAGCT
Organism: Trichocoleus desertorum NBK24; assembly: GCF_030409055.1. Classification (GTDB taxonomy): domain Bacteria; phylum Cyanobacteriota; class Cyanobacteriia; order FACHB-46; family FACHB-46; genus Trichocoleus; species Trichocoleus desertorum_B. The sequence goes on from NZ_CP116619.1 coordinate 2,053,765, forward strand.
ATGTTGCAAATTGATGGTTCCCACGGTGAAGGAGGCGGTCAGATTCTCCGTACCAGCTTGAGTTTGGCGGCAATCACAGGACAACCTATCCGGATCGATCGCATCCGTGCGGGGCGCAAGAAACCAGGATTAGCGATTCAGCACCTCACCGCTGTCCGAGCCGCTGCCAAGATATGTCGAGCCGAGCTGACAGGAGATGCAGTTGGCTCCACAACGCTAGAATTTAAGCCCACCGTTTCGCCACAACCAGGCCAGTATAAATTTGATGTAGCAGAAACTACCGGAGCAGGCTCGGCTGGAGCCATCACGCTGATTTTACAAACGATTCTGCTGCCTTTGGCGCTCAGTTCCGGGAACTCCCATGTCATCCTCCGAGGCGGCACTCATGTTCCCTGGAGCCCTCCCGCCACTTACATCGAACAAGTCTACTTACCAATGGTGCAGCAAATGGGGGTGCAAGCGGAGATGCAACTGCAAGCTTTGGGTTGGTATCCTCAGGGCAACGGCGAGGTCGCTCTAGAGATTACGGGGAGCCAAACGCCACTGCAAGGTATAGAAGTGCTGGAGCGGGGCAAGTTGAAGCAGGTGCAGGGGTTGGCTGTGGTGACAGAGTTACCCGCCCATATCCCGCAGCGCATGGCGAGCCGAGCTTATAACCTGTTACAGCAAGCTCAACTGCGAGCCGACGTGCAACCTCTACGGGCGCGAGGCATTGCTCCTGGAGCAGGGATGTTTCTCACGGCAGAATATCAGCACAGCCGCGCTGGGTTTAGCGGGATTGGCAAAGTTGGATTAGCAGCCGAAAAAGTGGCAGAAATGGCGGTGCAGGAGTTCTTGGCATTTCAAGCGACCGGGGCACCGATTGATGTGCATTTAGCGGATCAGTTGTTGTTGCCTGCGGCTCTAGCGGCAGCACCAAGCCAGTACCGAGTCGCAGAGGTGAGCTTGCACCTGACGACTAACGCTTGGGTAATTGAGCAGTTTGGTTTGGCTCAGGTGGCGATCGCGCCTGACACTCAAATTGTGACTATTACACCCAATCGCTAACCCCAATCGTTAGCCCCAAGCGCTAACCAAGTCCAACCATTTCTCCCCACAGACTGAAGTAGGTTCCGCTACCCCGCCTAACATTCAAGGTAAAGGATGAGCGCGGGAGAACGTGAGATTGTATGAATTATCTAGTGGCAGTTTTACCAGATCGGAACCAGGCAGAAGCCGCTTATACAGCTTTAGAAAAATCAGGCTTACCTCTAAACCAGGTAGATATTCTGGGTAGGGGTTACAAAAGTGCGGATGAGTATGGCTTGATTGACCCCAACGTTCAGGCGAAAAAGGGAGCGACGCGATTAGCCGTTTGGTTAATCCCCTTCGGTTTTGTCGCGGGTTACGCCTTCAACTATTTAACCGGAATTGCCATCTTGCCGATCGCTGCGTTGGGTAATCACATTATTGGTGGCTTACTGGGGGCTGCTTCTGGTGCTTTAGGTGCTTTCTTAGTCGGTGGAGGAGTGGGAGCCTCTGTGGGCAGTGGAGATGCGCTACCCTACCGCAATCGCCTCAATGCTGGGAAATACTTGGTAGTGGTGAAGGGGTCGGAAGAACTCACTCACCAAGCCACCCATGTCCTACGCCAATTTGAACCAGAGAACCTACAAGGTTACGCCGAACTGACAGCAGCTTAGTCGAGAAAAAATTTTGATCAGCGGATAGGCACATAGCCTATCCGCTGATCAGAGGGGTTATTCGCCTGTCTATCTGAAGTAACCTCAACATCAGAAGCAGAACTTGTCCACCGCTGCTCTAACTTAATTTGTTTAGAGATGATATCGACTAGGTAATTGATGCGCTCGAGTGTGGCTCGAATATCATCCAGAGTTTTGATGCGCTCTGCCATCACTTCTTCAAAGGTTCTGTAATTCATACTTGTAAACTAAATCGACTTAATAGAAGCCAGAGAAATATGCCATCTTTGTGGCATATTTCTCTGGCTTCTCCACCCTTCCGGTTGGCTAGATAGCGTTAAAACTTTTAGTACTTTTAAATACAGAAATGTTTGCTGCCCGCTGGCTTAGAGACAATGGGGCTAGAAGGGCAATCGCTAGTTTGTGAGCAAATACCAACAACTGCGTAAAATAAAGGCAAGAAGCGAGACGCAAGTGGAAAATGTATCTGACCTGGCTAGATAGCAACTCTTGGCTGATAGAGATCGGTAGCAAACGTATTCTGCTCGATCCTTGGTTGGTGGGGCCGTTAATGTTTGGCAATATCAACTGGCTGTTTAAAGGCACCCGTCCTCAAGAGCGTCCCATCCCCGATCGCATCGACCTGATTTTGCTATCCCAAGGGTTAGAAGACCACACCCATCCGCCTACACTAAAACAACTCGATCGCAGCATTCCAGTTATCGCTTCTCCCAACGCTGCCAAGGTTGTACGCGAGCTAGGCTACCACCAAGTAACGACGCTGGCACATGGAGAAAGCTTTAATCTAGACAATCAGGTCAGTATCCAAGCGCTGCCCGGATCACCGATTGGCCCTTTTCTGACTGAGAATGCCTATTTCCTCAAGGAACTTACTTCTGAACTCACTCTTTATTACGAGCCTCACGGCTACCACGCCCCCATCCTGATGGAAATGGCACCTGTGGATGTGGTGATTACCCCAGTCATTGACATGAAAGTGCCTGTGTTGGGGCCAATTATTCAAGGGAAAAACAGCGCTTTAGAGTTAGCAGAAGCGGTGAAACCTCAAGTGATGCTACCCACCGCAGCCGGGGGCGATGTCACCTTTGAAGGCGTGCTGATGGCAGTGATCCAAACGATGGGTAGCGCGGATACACTACGGACTCAACTGAGTGCGAAGAACCTGCCAACCCAACTCTTAGAACCAAAACCCGGCGATCGCCTAGAGCTAAAACTCCAACCCAGGGCGATCGCCAAATCGTAATTCTAACGGTGAGTAGAACCATCAGAAAGAGTGGCTCCTTGCAGATTAGCTTTGTGTAGGTTAACCCAGCCCAATTCGGCTCCTAGCAAATTGGCTCCTTGCAGATTGGCTCCACTCAAGTTGGTGCCTCGCAGGTTCGTATAACTGAGATTGGCTCCCTGGAGATTGGCTTTGCTGAGATTGGCCCAAGTGCAGTTGGCTCTAGATAAATCCGCTTCGCTCAAGTTGGCTCTAGACGCATACACTCGGCCCAGATACGCCTGGATTAAGTTGGCCTTGGTGAGGTTGGTTTGATAAAGATGGGCGGTAATCAGTTCAGCGTTGTAGAGAGTAGCGTTGCTGAGATCTGCTTGGCTCAGGTTAGCCCCCATCAAGTTGGCTTCGCTCAAGTTGGCTCGGCTCAAACGCGCTTCACTCAGGTCTGCATCTCGGAGGTTGGCTTCTCGCAAATCCGTGCCAATCAAGTTGGCGTGACTCAAATCAGCTCGCTTGAAGTTAACACTCCGCAAATCCGTGCCGATCAAGTTGGCTTGGCTGAGATTGGCATCGCGCAAATCTGCCTGCATTAGGCTAGCATCAACCAATTCAGCGTTGCACAGGTAAACTTCAACTAGGTCAGCAGCTTGGAGGTTGGCATTGTTCAGAATGGCATGGCTGAGGTTGGCAGCAATCAATTTGGTGTAACTCAGGTCTACCCGCTTCAGATTGACTCCTCGCAAATCTGCGCCTCGGAGGTTAATGCCGCTCAGATCTGCTTCGCTCAAATCTGGTTCTACAGCTTCATTCTGGGTTCTCCACTCCAGCCATCGCACAGCACCCATTTTCAACAGGGCCAAATGTTCTGGATTTGCCATTGAGTGCTTCCTTTACTCCTTGCCTCGATCAGTCGGGTTTTCGCGCCCAGTCACACTTTCAATGGCTCCAAGAGCAGCACTGGAGCCAGCTAGAATGTCTTGCTCGTCTCCACCTAAATACAGCCGTCCAAAACTTCCAAAGGCTTGCACCTCTAGCAATTTAATTCCTGCTGCCTTTTCTGCTTCATTGGCAGCGAGCGCCGCATACCCGGCAGGTTCGACTTCCAGGACATAAAGAGTTTGGCCTGCCAAAATCAGATTGCCCCGCCGAAAGCGGTTGATTAACTGAGTTTGGTGAGCGTCAATATTGCGGATAATTTGACTGGAAACCACCCGTGGCTTCAGGCGATCGCGCTCTTTCGCTCCCAATGCGTCCAGAATCGCCATCCCAGCGGTACGGGTATCTCCTTGATTGCGGGAATGCACTTCTAGCAAGCCATACAAACGCTCAACGATTTGCAAACCAGGACGAACCGAGGTGGCTTTGAGGGCAACGTCTGTAATCCGGTTGATTTCGATACCGGGAGAAATTTCTACCCACAACGAAGTGTCCCCCGGAAGAGGCAAGAACCCAGGCACCACGGTTCCCAAAAATGCCGCATGTTGCGGTTGAATATTGTCTAGATAAACGTAGCTGCGTAGTTCTATACCCAAGGCTAATGCTCAGTGCGGATCAATGCGCTCAGTGTACGGGTAAAAGTATCGCAGCTAATGTGCCATCCTGCTATGGTGCCGCAGACATGACTTGGGCACAAGAGCCGCGATCGCCCCTAAAAAGGCCCGTGGTTCAATCCATTAAAAATCACTTCGTTAATGCGAGTGACTCGACAAGCAGCAATCAGAACCCATGATTCAAGCAGCAACTAGCATCGGTTGAGCCGCAGCAAAGCCTGAAGGCAGGGTTCTCAAACTGACCCAGATTTTATACTCGGATCTCAGACAAGTGATGCACACTTGGCTACCTTGCTCGGCTAAATCCATTGCAAAGGCAAAAGCTTTTTGTCTGCTGCCGACCGGAAATTTTTCCCAGAGGTAGTACAACTCTTTTCCAGAACACATGCCCTCACGAATCTCATCGTCATGCAAAAACTTAAAAGGATGAACCAATTCGTGAGACAGCACCAAGGGCAACATAAAACTTCAGCGAAGAGAATACTCTTATTCTTGCTTAATATTTCACCAAAGAAATGTATTCTTGCTTACTTAAAGAAAAAATACTGAAATTTTTATATTGTGATAAATAAAGCAGGATTTTGAAAGAAAGGCAACAGTAGCATCGTCCTATGCTTTTACTTCTCTTAATTGACTGAAACTCAATACCATCAAAGGGTAGCTAGTTTAACTTAAGTCATTTAGCGGAGTAAATTAAGCCATTTAACCGAGTTGTTTTCCTGGGGTTATGTCCATCCTCAAAATCACCAAATTTTAAGTTGATCTTGAGCGGTCGGAGGCAGAATTTCAGGTTGGTGCTGAGATTAAAATTAGCGATCGCTTGCTAAAACAGGCACAAAATAACGCGATTGCAGAACATAAAAAAGGCGATCGCGAAATCTATAAGAGAATCCTGCGATCGCCCCTTTAATAGAATTGGTTATTGCTCGTCGCGTCCGTGAGCAAAAGCGGGAGGAGAGGTGGCCTCAACGGCTGTAAACGACTCCAAGATCTTGTAGGTGTGGGAGGCTCCTTTTGGCACCACCCAAGAATCTCCGGTTTCTAGAAGCACCATTTGTCCTTCTAGGTGCAACTCAGCGCGACCTTGGATCACATAGCCTACGGTTTCGTATTCACGGCGAGTTTCAGGCTTGGGTTCACCCGGTTGCTCGTTTTCCCACATCCGCATAGCCAGGGTCACTCCTCCAGCCAAGTACTTCTGACCCAACTCACCATGAGGAGATTGAGCGGATTGAACTTTGATGACTGTGGTATCACTCATGATTTTTCGATCAATAACGACAAGTTAAACAATTGGCGATCGCAACGAGGCAGGCTCTAGGCCATCAGCCTCACTCGCCCAGTCAGGCTGAAAGGTGTCAGGCTTGGTATGCTCAGCTTCTAGAATTTCAACCAAGTTATACAGCTCCGAGAGCAACTGGTTGATTAAAGCTGTCTTTTCAAGTTGAGGAGCAGGATCAATCTCCATAACTATGGCCTACGGCTTGAGGACAACTTTGATGCAGTTCTCTTTTTTGTCTCTAAAGATCTCGTAGCCGTGAGGGGCTTGGTCTAGAGGCAGTTTATGGGTAATGACAAAGGAGGGGTCAATCTTGCCTTGTTGCACAGCTTCCATTAAGGGCTTAATGTAGCGGTGCATATGGGTTTGCCCCATCTTAAAGGTCAAGCCTTTGTTGAAAGCAGCCCCAAACGGTACTTTATCTAGGAAGCCACCATACACGCCTGCCAGGGAAACATGGCCTCCTTTCCGACAAGAGAGAATAACTTGACGGAGGGCAGTGGGGCGATCGGTTTCTAGACGTACCGCTTGCTTAACTTGGTCGTACATTGCCATTGGGCCTGTGCCATGCGCTTCCATGCCTACCGCATCAATGCAGCTATCGGGACCTCGTCCGCCTGTCATCTCTTTGACGGCTTCTCCCGCATCAATCTCTTCGTAGTTGATGATTTCGGCTCCACATTGTTCTTTCGCCATTTTTAGGCGTTCGGGAATGCGATCGATCGCAATGACTCTCTCAGCTCCCAGCATGAAGGCACTCTTGATGGCAAACTGACCGACAGGGCCACAGCCCCAAACTGCTACCGTATCTCCTGGCTCAATGTTGCAGTTCTCTGCCGCCATGTAACCCGTGGGAAAAATGTCAGTCAGGAACAAGACTTGATCATCAGTGAGTCCCTCAGGCACTTTGAACAGACCCACATCAGCAAAAGGAACACGGGCATATTCCGCTTGACCGCCCGCATAGCCGCCAAACATGTGGGAGTAACCAAATAATCCAGAGGGAGAATGTCCCATTGCAGCTTCCGCCATCCAACCGTTGGGATTGGAGTTGTCACACAAAGACCACAAATCCCGCTGACAGAAGAAGCAGCCGCCGCAGGAGATGGTGAAGGGAACCACAACGCGATCGCCAATCCTCACGTTGTTGACGGCACTACCGAGTTCTACGACTTCTCCCATAAATTCATGACCCAGGATATCTCCCTCTTTCATGGTGGGGATATAGCCATCGAGGATATGTAGGTCGGAGCCGCAGATGGCGGTGGAGGTAATTTTGATAATGGCGTCGCGAGGATTGAGGATGGTGGGATCGGGAACGTTCCCAATCCGAACATCATTGGCTCCATGCCAGCAGAGTGCTTTCATTTAATCTTGCTCCTTTACGCTTTTGAATTAGGTTTTGATATAAAACCAAGAAGTAATGCACTGAAATATGAAATAGAGAAAAACTCTTGTTTCCCCCTTCCCTGTTAGGGAAGGGGGCTAGGGGGTTAGGTCACGGCTTAAACATGACGCGCATGCAGTTGTCTTGTTTGTTTTTGAACATTTCGAAGCCACGTTTGGCTTCTTCTAGGGGTAGGGTGTGGGTGAGGACAGCGGAGGGGTCGATGCCGCCGTTGAGGACGTGTTCTAACAACATGGGGATGTAACGCTGGCCGTGCATTTGCCCCATTTTGAAGGTGAGGCTTTTGTTGAAGGCTGCGCCGAAGGGCATTTTGTCTACGAAGCCTGAGTAGACTCCCATGATGGAGAGGGTGCCGCCTTTACGACAGGCAACCATCATTTGTCGCAGCACGTTGGGGCGATCGGTCTCCATTCTTACGGCTTGCTTAGCTTTATCGTAGATGCCTTCTACGCCCATGCCATGTGCTTCTAGACCCACGGCATCAATGCAACTATCGGGGCCGCGTCCTCCGGTCATTTCCTTGAGGGCTTCGCCTGCATCGACTTCTTCGTAGTTGATCACTTCGGCTTTGACCCACTCTCTTGCCATGCGGAGGCGTTCGGGGAAGCGATCGATCGCGATTACTCGTTCGGCACCGAGCATATAGGCGCTATGCATGGCAAAGAGACCGACGGCCCCTGCACCCCAAACCGCGACGGTATCTCCGGGTTGGATGTCGCACATTTCTGCGCCCATGTATCCGGTGGGGAAGGCATCCGAGAGAAAGAGTAGTTTCTCGTCTGGGATGCCTTGAGGAACTTTAATTGCTCCGTGATCGGCAAAGGGGACGCGGATGTATTCAGCATGGGCTCCCGCGTAACCGCCAAAGGCATGGGAGTAGCCAAAAATTCCAGCGGTAGAGTAGCCTGTCACCTTCTCTTGCAGCCAACCTCCAGGGTTGGAGTTGTCGCACAGAGACCACTGTTGCAAGTTGCAGTAGGAGCACTGACCACAACCAATAATTGAGGAAACGACGACGCGATCGCCTCGCTGTAATTTCCGCACTTCGCTCCCAACTTCGACTACTTCCCCCATAAATTCGTGACCGATGATGTCACCGGGCTGCATGGTGGGGATGTAGCCGTCATAAATGTGGAGATCGGAGCCACAGATGGCGGCGGCTGTGACTTTAATAATGGCGTCTTTTGGGTTGAGAATTTTGGGGTCGGGAACGGTGTCTACACGGACATCATTGGCCCCATGCCAGCAAACTGCTTTCATCGAATGGTTACTCCTGCCTAATGAGATTCACGACAGGATGGTTGCCCTTCGTTGGTGGCAATTTCGCCTGCTTCCATCAGCATCTTGAAGCGGCGCAACTCATCGCCAATTTGCTGTTCGGGTTCTTCACCCAGGAGTTTAGCGATCGCAGCGGAAACAGCACCACCCGGAATGTTGTACTCCATCACCACTTTGACTTCAGTGCCACGGCCTCCGGTAGCAGGTTGGAAACGGACAAAGCCAGAGTTATCGATGTCGGCATTCTCGGCAGAAGCCCAAGCAATCAAGTGATTTTCTTCTTCTTGAATGATGTCAGCATCCCACTCTACGCTGTTGCCCAAGGGAGCGCTAGCAATCCAGTGCGATCGCGTGTTGTTATAGGCAGTGACAGATTTGAGGTGCTTCATGAACCGGGGAAGGTTCTCGAAGTTGCGCCAGAAGCGGTATAACTCATCGGCGGGCTTGTTGATCGTGACCGTTTTTTCAACCTTGATGCCTTTGTTGAGGCCGACAGCATCCTGAGCTTGCTGAAGCACTCCCTGAGCCTGGTGCACAGTGCTTTGCTTGGTCATGCCTTGATAGATCAAGCCACTACCTGCAACTGCGGTCAAAACACCCCGGAGCGATCGCTGTTGTAAACCTGCTAGAACTAGGGCACCTCCACCAATCAGAGAGGCCCAACGCTCAGCCTCACTAGCTTCACTGCTACCAGACTGATTAGGCACAATTGGCTGATTACTACTTTGTTCCATTTGTTTTTCCTTTTTTAAAGTTTCAAATTTGAATTTGTTAACTAAACACCTAGCCGAGCGGAGAGAAAGGAAGCATCTTGTGCGCGTTGTAGCAACTCACAGACCTCGCGATCGCTAGTTTGGGGGAACTCTTCGTACCAGGCTCCAACCGAGTTAAAGCGCTCTGGCATCACCGCACAGAGGATGGCGTCTACTTGCGGGCTAATCTGCTCGTAGGCTTGCCGCGCTCCTACCGGAACCGCCACCACAATTTCTTTAGGTTCGTGTTGCCGCACTGCCATGACCGCCGCTCGCATGGTGGCTCCTGTGGCAAGGCCATCATCTACCAGAATCACGGTCTGGTCTTGGATAGGCAGGACAGAACGATCGCCACGATACAGATGCTCTCGGCGTTGCAGTTCTTGTTGTTCACTCTGCGTCACCTGTTCCAAACTATCGTCGGAGATCTGTTGCATCTCCACCACATCTTGATTCAACACGCGCACATCCCCAGACGCGATCGCTCCCATCGCTAACTCTTCGTGACCCGGAACCCCTAGCTTCCGCACCAAGAAAATATCTAGGGGAACATGAAGGGCAGCAGCGATTTCAAAGGCCACCGGAACCCCGCCGCGAGGCAAGCCTAAAACCAGCACATCATCGCGATCGCCATACTGGGTAAGCAACGCTGCGAGAGCTTGGCCTGCTTCGGTTCGGTTTTGAAATCGCTTCATGGTTCAATTCTCCTGATCAGCCTGGAGCGCTAGCGCTCTGCAATTATCTTGTCGCCTCAACCACTCACTGCGGCACCGGAGGTGGGCTGAGGAGGGCTAACTGGCCCAGCACTGATGCGAGCATGGTAAAGATCTGCAACTTGCTGCTCATGCTTGGCAATGTCGATCTCCATATCATCAAAAAGCAGGGTGGTGGTGGGGTCGGTCAGCTTATTCCGCAGCGCATAGGTGTCTACAACTCCGGTTTGCAAGTCGCCCAAAGCTCGCCGCAAGAGCGAAACATCATCGGTACGGGTTTGCAACCAACCTTTGAGAGTTGCAAGAGTGCCACTAGCAACCGCTTGCAGAGATTCTTGCTCCCCGAACAGCCGCAACCTTTCTTCTAGCTTCTGGATATGTTGCTTCTTGGCCGTGCAGACATGCTGAAAGATAGACCGCAATTCACCATCATCTGTCTTCTCGGCATATTGCTGGAAAGCTTCTAAACCGTAACGCTCTCCGGCGATCGCTGTGTTAATGGCGCTAACAATCTCCTGCTTACTGGAGCCGCCCCACTCTTCGCCTAACTTCCACCAACCTGCATCCCGATCGCTGACATCGGGTAGAGTCGTGTCGGGAATACTCAAGCCCAAGCGAGTCAAGATCGCAGTCGTAAACATGGGCAAGTCGCCCGGACGACGCGAGGTAAGGAGATTGCCATCCTCTACCAGCGGCTCATCTACATAGTTAGCGCCCGCATTCTGCATATCTTTGCGAATAGCCCGGAAACCTGTGGCGGTGCGGCCTTGGAGTAAGTCGCCTTCAATCAATACTTGAGGGCCGTGGCAAACGGCTGCCACCAGCTTATTTTGGGCGATCGCATCTTGGACAAAGCGCACCGTTTTCATATTGGTTCGCATTTTGTCTGGAGCCATGCCGCCTGGAATAATCACTGCGTCAAAGTCAGCAACACGGGCTTCTGTCGTGGTGCCATCGGCTTCCTGCGACACTTTACCTTGCTTGCCTTTGTACTGCTCATTCATCCGGGAACCGAGAACCACAACTTCGGCCCCAGCTTTCTTGAGAGCGGTATAAGGCACATGAAACTCTGAATCTTCAACGCCATTTTCAATCAGAATTGCAACCCGTCTAGAGGAGGCGGGTGTACCGTTCTGGGAGTAGCTGGATACCATAAGTAAATTCCGTATAACTAACTGCTGGGGGTCTTTGGGGTTGGAGCGGGAGAGAAATGCGCCTAGAAGCCTGAGGAGACTGAATCTGAAATTGAACGTATCGAGGCTAATTTTTAGCTTAGAAAAGCTCAGAAACTTATTAGCTCAAAAACTTGAGATTGCCAAAAATAGCCCAGGTATGAATCGCTGCGTTGAGCTGAAGAACTACCATGCGATCGCTAAGCTCGAATGGAGAAACTGCTATGCGATCGCTCAGGCGCTGATAAAATTCCTGCAAGCTATAGTTGGGCAGAAAAGTCCTAGTGAGCCGCTGCGGTTTGTGGATTGAGCCGCTTCGCTAGTAATGCTTTTGCCCGTTCTGCCCGTCTGCTTTCTTCTTCCTGCAACTCTTGGAAGAACTGAGTTAGCTCACTGTCTCCTGCTTCTTCCGCATCTTGGATATAGACTTCACAAGTGGCAGCGCCTTCAAGGGCATGGTAGAGCACGCTCACTAGGTCGTACTGCTCGTCGCTGGTACCAGTCATATGGTCGCCGTGATGAGACATGTTGATCCTCCTGGGTTTTGACACGTCGGTTTAGACCCACGTGCGCTTATGAGCACGCTTCAGCGTACGTCCGCTAGCAACAACCTCTCCTCGCCCTACAGGTAGATCTCAAAGCTACGAAATGTGAGCGAGCCTAACTTCCTCGGTAACTGCTATCGGGTTAATTTTGTAGCATCTAGCCTTAAACTTGCTGAAACGAGTTGCCGTCTTAAGTGGCACTTCAGGAATTCCCTTCGTAGCTCTGATTTTGTTGGGCAAGGTTACGAATTTCGGCCCGTAAAGCAGTGATTTCTTGCTGAAGTGCAGCCGTTCCCTCAGAAAGCTGGGCGATCGCCTTGGCACCAGCAATTTCGGCTGCTTCGTCTTCCGCGTCTCGACCAATGAAAAAAGTAGTTAAAGTTGCAGTGATGTAGCCAAATACAGCAAAGGCATATAGTGCTAGGAGCAAGCACAGCACTCGTCCTTCCGGAGTTTGGGGCCAATATTCTGAACCGAGGGTGGTAATCAACATGGCAGTCCACCAAAGCGCTGAGCCATAGTCTTTTAGCCCTGAACCGTTAGGCACGTTACTCTCAAAAGCATACATACCCGCAGCTCCTACCAACGTGACCACCACTGTCGAGGAAAGCACATACCCGAAGCCTCTCCGCCGCATACTAGCCCGTAGCGATCGCATCCCTCGATTCAAAGAAGTTACTACTCTCACGAGTCGTAGGCTACGGGTTGTCCGCAAAAGGCGTAAAATCCGGGCAATTTTGAAGACCCGGAGAGCAGGCAGCAGCAAGGAGATAGCGGTGAGCCAGTTTTGTCGCAAATAAATCCACTTATGGGGAGCCAAAGCCAACCGCAGACCAAAATCAAGGAGAAACAAAACCCAGATTACGGTGCTAGAGACTTCGAGCAGCGGATTCAGCCCCCAAATCAGTTCGATGACAAGTAAAACCAGCCAGATGAAACCCAACGCTACCATTGGGGTTTCGAGCACATCTTCTAGCTGCTCCAGAACCTCCCGTCGCTCTTTCTTGAGTAATCCTTGCTCCCAGCCACTCAATTGATGCATAGCCTTGTTTAGGTCAACGACACTCCTAGCTTTGATTCTGGGGTGCCAAGTCTCCAACTCCTATAAGGTACAATTCAGCCGCAAATGCTCTAAATCATGCAGGTTGAATGGTTGCAAGACCTCAACAGCAAAATGAAGTTTTCAACTGTCCGAAAGAACTTGTTGAGACGCGATCGCCCTCACTTCCGAGCCTTAACAAAAAAGGTCGTCATGTCTTGCCATACTCCTCCCTCTGTTGCCAATTGCTCAATTTCAGCTCGATATTTCTTTTGAAGTTGTTCTAGTTGTTGAGCAGATAACACAGATAAAGGATTGCCGCGCGGATAAAAACCGCCGCTCCAGCCTAATCTAGGGTCATCCAAGCTCAAATAGCATCCAGACGGCTCTCTAACAACCTCGATCTCTCTAAAGCCCGCTTGCCGCAACAGGCGATCGCACTTCTCCGGTGTATTCAGTGGCTCGTTAATGTGCGGCAGGAAAAGATTGAATAACTCCTGGTAGACCTTGGCTTGAACTGAAGCGAGGTAAGCCGTATCCGCCGGACAGGTGAAGGCCACAAATCCTCCTGGTTTCAGAAAATAGTGCCACTTCTGCAAAGTTGTCGGAATATCAGGCAAATACGTGATCGCAGAGCAACAGAAAATCACGTCAAAGCTTTCAACGGCAAATTCTATCGACTCTGCATCTACTTCATTTTCATTGAACTCAATATTTGCCAATCCCAAAACTTCAACCTTTCTCCTAGCTTGCGCCAGCATTCCAGGAGAAAAATCGACTCCCACTACATAACCCTCTGCCCCAACTTTTTGTGCCGCAGGAATTGCCACTAACCCTGTACCTGTAGCAATATCAAGCACGCTTTGCCGCTCTTGTAAGGGCACGAAGTTTAATAGTCGATTTGCCTCTTGCGGGTGCCGCAAACCTTCTTGGTCATAGGCAGTTCTCTGATTAAAGAAATCGATTACCTGCTGCTTGTATTGATTCATAATCTGTCGGTTGTGGCAGAGTCCCCACTCTTGGGCGATCGCTTGCTATCAAATCCTATTCTCAGCGCCTCTCTTGAGACAGACCTGCGTCAACTTTGTTTCTCAGCGGTGTCTGTCGAATTACAGAGGGCTAAACAGACGAAACAGTTACAGCCTCAATGATATAGCTCGATTAGCGCCTTTACGTTTCTGCCTATTTGTGGAGTGAGTACAGATTTATCTTCGTTACCTTGGCAACTATAGAACTACAAACTTTAAGAACTACAAATACTAAAGAGGCAGGGCAATGGCTAACCAAACCTCATCTGGTGCCAAGTCAGGACCAGGTTCAGAACCAGGACTGAACGCGAGCCAACATGTGGACGCACCAGAACTGAATGAATATACCGATACCAATCCCGCATTATTTAGTGACGAAGCGGAAGCACCAGAGCAGATCGCAGATGATGACGTACCACAAGAGTTTACAGAATCCTACGGGACTGGCGTAAAAGACCAACCAGGCTGGACAACGGGCGGACGCACCATGCAAACCCGTAGACAGGACTACAACGCCACCAGTCCAGAACTGAGTGGTGGGGATGTGGATGCAGCCTGGACCATGCACATGGAAGGCGAAGAAATGGTGGGCGGTACAGTCGCTACCCCCGACCAAGATATTGTGGATGACTTGGGTGCAGCGATGGGCACAGAAATGCGCGATCGCGAAGATTTCTACGGCAACGACAAATTTGCTCAGCGTGATGAGCGTCGTTGGGACTTAGATCCTGCCTCCGCCGAGGACTACCAAAATCGACATCAAGAAGAATAATCCCTTAGGGATTTGCAAAGGATAGCCCCTCAGGGATTTGCAAAGAATAATCCCTGAAGGAATGTGCAGCAATAAGGATATAGCGGTGATGCAACTGAAGCCAATTAATCAGCAGGTCGTGGCGATCGTCGGTGCTTCTAGTGGCATCGGTCGGGAAGCAGCTCTCCAGTTTGCTGAACGGGGAGCCAAGGTAGTCGTAGCAGCTCGGAGTCAGCCTGGGCTAGATTCTCTGGTAGCGGAGATCCAACGGGCGGGAGGTGAGGCGATCGCGGTGGTCGCAGATGTCGCCGATATGCAGCAAGTCCAGGCGATCGCCGACACAGCAGTAGAACGTTACGGTCGCCTGGATACTTGGGTACATGCCGCTGCGACAGGTGTGTTGGCTCGCTTTGAGCAGATTACCCCAGAAGAATTTCAGCGGGTGATTGATGTCAACCTGATGGGACAATTTTACGGAGCGAAGGCAGCGTTACCTTACCTAAAGCGAGAAGGTCGGGGTGCCCTGATTCATATCTCCTCAATGGAAGGTCGGCGGAGTTTACCACTGCAAAGCCCATACTGTGCGGCCAAGCATGCGTTGCAAGGGATGTTAGAGTCTCTGCGAGTAGAACTACAGCATGAAGGGATACCGATCAGCGTCACTAGTATTTTGCCCTCTGTAATTAATACGCCGTACTACAACAAGGTAAAGACCAAGTTGGGTGTAAAGCCCACAGGGATTCCGCCATACTATGATCCGCGCTTGGTCGTAGATGCGATTCTGTATGTGGCTGAGCATCCTACCCGTGACTTTATTGTGGGAGATGTAGGCCGAGTGCTAGATGTAGTGCAGCGGATCTCTCCTCCTCTGATTGACGCAATTTTGACAGTCGTGGGGATTCCAGGACAGCACACTACAGAACCAGAGTCAGAAGCTTCTCCAGACAATGTTTTTGCTCCAATCGCTGCCGAGCAGGGACTCGATCGCGTGGATGGTGACTTTGGTAACTTAGTCATTCCCAGCATTTCCGACTGGTTAGCGATGCGATCGCCCTTTGCTTGGAGTGCTGTAGCGGGAACCGTGGCAGTGGGAGCATTGGCTTTGCTAGCAACAGGGATGCTGAATAACTCTCAACAACCTTAATGACCTAACCTCCAGCCCCTTCCCTCCTAGGAAGGGGAGCAAGATTTATAACCCATGTTCGTAAGTTCATAGCCCCTTTCCGTGTCGGAGAGAGGTTGGGGAGAGGTCATCCCAATTTAACAACCAGAAATTTCTACCTCTTCATCTTTAAACCTAGTTAGCAAAAACCCATCCAAGGAGTTCTACATCATGCAACTTAAGCCGATCAACCAACAAGTGGTTGCGATCGTCGGCGCTTCTAGTGGCATTGGCCGAGAAACGGCGCTGCAATTTGCTCGCGAAGGAGCCAAAGTCATTGTTTCCGCCCGAAACCAAGCAGGATTAGATTCCTTAGTAGAGGAAATTCGTCAAGCGGGAGGAGATGCCATCGCGATCGCGGCAGATGTGCGTGAGTTCCAGCAAGTCCAGGCGATCGCTGACAAAGCAATTCAGCAATATGGCCGCTTGGATACCTGGGTACATCTCGCAGCCGTAGAACTCTATGCCTCCTTTGAGCAAACCACTCCAGAAGAGTTTAAGCAAATTATTGATGTCAACTTAATGGGGCAAGTGTTTGGCGCGATGGTGGCCTTACCTCACCTGAAGCGAGAAGGACGCGGAGCCTTGATTCATGTCTCTTCAGTCGAAGCAATCCGAGCTTTACCGCTGCAAAGTGCCTACGCCTCCTCTAAACATGGCATCAACGGCTTTCTCGAATCGCTGCGGGTGGAGTTGATGCACGACAAAGTGCCCGTGAGTGTCACAGAAGTTCAGCCTGCCTCCATCAACACGCCGTTCTTTGATAAAGCTCGTACCAAGTTGGGTGTGAAGCCGATGGGTGCCCCGCCGCTCTATGCGCCTAGCGATGTCGCGAAAGTCATTCTCTATGTGGCAGAACATCCCACACGGGACATTGTGGTAGGAGATGCTGGCAAAGCGATCGCCCTACTCCAGCGGTTGTCACCTGAACTCGTAGATGCCTACATGCGCCAGAGTGGTTTTGAGGCTCAGCGGACGGATAAACCCAAATCTGAAGATGCTCCTGACAACCTATATGAGCCGATCTCTGGCTACGACCAAGTGAATGGAGAGTTCGCAACTCAGCCTAGCCTGACCGCTTGGCTTGATACCCACCCCACCGTGACTTGGGGCGCGATCGCAGCCACAGCCGTTTTAGGAGCAGCCGCGCTCTTGGGTTGGGGCAACGAAGTTTAATCGGTGGGGGCGGAGGAACAACGATGGCAAAACAGCGCAAAACCAAACAGCAAATTCAGCAAATAGCGCAAGCGCAACTTGGCTACGAACAACTCCGCCCTGGACAAGCTGACGCGATCGCCGCACTCTTAGCAGGACACGACACCCTAGCTGTAATGCCAACTGGGTCTGGTAAATCTGCGATCTATCAACTGGCGGGTTCGCTTATTCCCGGTGCAACCGTGGTGGTTTCGCCGTTACTCGCATTGCAGCAAGACCAACGAGAGTCCATTGAAGCTCAAGATGTGGGAGAAGTTGCAGTCGTCAACTCTACTATTAAACCAGCCGAGCGAGAGGCAGCCTTCACAGATTTAGCAGAGTCTAACCTAGAGTTCCTGTTTCTGGCCCCTGAGCAATTCAATAACGAAGAAGTCATAGAGCGACTCCAAGCAGCCGCACCTTCTCTGTTTGTGGTCGATGAAGCCCATTGCATCAGTGAGTGGGGTCACGACTTTCGACCCGATTATCTCCGTCTGGGTAAGGTGATTGACGCTCTGGGGCATCCGTTGGTATTGGCTTTGACCGCTACTGCCGCCCCACCTGTGCGGGAAGAAATTGTCGATCGCCTAGGCATGCAGAAGGCCAAGGTTGTCGTGCAAGGGTTCGATCGCCCCAATATCTGGTTAGCAGTAGAGCGCTACGAAGACACTAACGAGAAACAAGAAGCCCTGCTCGATCGCGTGGTGAAAGCTGAAAAACCAGGCATCGTCTATGTGGCGACCCGCAAACGAGCCGAAGAGGTTGCGGCAGCACTAGAGAAGCGGGAAGTGAAAGCCGTGGTCTATCACGCCGGAAAATCTCCCCAAGTTCGCGAAGCCGCTTATCACGCTTTTATGGATGACAAAGCAGAAGTAATTGTGGCGACGACCGCCTTTGGGATGGGGGTAGACAAACCAAACGTGCGCTTCGTTTTCCATTACGACATCAGCGACTCGATCGATTCCTACTATCAGGAGATCGGTCGAGCGGGACGCGATGGCGAACCTGCTCAGGCGGTTTTGTTCTATAACCCAGAAGACTTTAACTTACGTCGCTTCTTTGCCAGTGGCGGCAAGATTGACGCTGAGGATGTGGAGCAAGTGGTACAGGTGTTGCAACGGGAAGAACCGATGAACCCGCGCGCCCTGAAAGAAACTACTAACCTTTCGCGCTCCAAACTAAAAAATACCCTCAACCGTTTAAGCGAAGTGGGAGCCGTAGAGACTTTGCCTACCGGGGAAATCGTAGCCAACGACTCAGCCCCTGATTTAGAAGAGGCAGTAGAGGAAGCGGTGCGCCTGCACGAACATCGCCAACAATATGTGCGATCGCGGATTGAGATGATGCGAGGCTATGCCGAAGTCCGCGACTGTCGCCGCCGTTTTGTCCTCAACTATTTTGGTGAAGATCTCCCAGTGCCTTGCAATTTCTGTGATAACTGCAAAGCTGGAATCACGAGTGAGTCTGAAACAGGCCATCAGCCTTTCCCGGTCAATAGTCGGGTAGTGCACAAAAGTTGGGGCGAAGGCACAGTCATGCGCTACGAAGACGACAAAATCACCGTGCTGTTTGAAACCGTCGGGTACAAAACTCTAGGCGTCGGCATGGTGCTACTGCGCGGGTTGCTCAAGCGGGTGGATACATCTGTCACAGATTCCACCCTAGAAAACTAACCACTGGGGAGTTATAAGCCACCAAGAGGATGGGATGAAAACACAGTTAGTTGAAAAGCAAATCTACTTCGCCGGATGCAATGTTTCCTACTTAATCGGGGGACCGATCACCGCTACTCCACCTATCTTGTTTGTGCACGGCTGGAGCGTTTCTGTAGAACCCTATCGGGAGTTGCTGAGCATTCTAGCCCAACGGTATCGGGTCATTGCTCCCTACCTGCCTAACTTGAGTATATCAACAGGTCCCAAATCTATCTGGAACTATGACGACTACACCCAGTTTTTAATCGATTTTATTAATACTCTCAATTTAAGCCAGGTTCATCTCGTTGGACACTCCTTAGGGGGTGGTATTGCGGCTCAACTCTCTGCGACGCTTCCTGGAGCCGTAAAAAGCTTGATCTTGATAGATAGCACAGGCATTCCCTCTGGCACCATTCCAGATGTATTGCCACGTCGCTTAGTAGAAATGTCAGCTCAAATATTTCAAGTTCGCTTGCCTCAACTTCAACAGATTTTCCAAGCTTTCACCTACAACTGCTTATTCAACTTACAGAATGTGGCTGAAACTCTGAAGGTCTCTTTAGAAGGGGATTTGAGGCCGCTTTTACCCCAAATCCAAGCGTCTTGTCTCTTACTGTGGGGCGGACAGGATCTCACTACGCCTCTGAACGTGGCTCAGGAGTTTTTAGGTTATATTCCCAATTCCCAGCTCGTGGTCGTCGAGGAGGGATTTCATGAATGGAATTTATTCCTCGTGGAAAAATCCAGTAGCATTATCTTGAACTTTCTGGATGGGATTGAAGCAAAACCGCAGGTAGGCGCGAAACTTGATGAGTTCGTTATTCAGTATTAATTGGCGAGAACTTTTCGTTCCTAGCCTCTCTTTGGTTGAGCTTTTTATTCGGGGTTCCCTCGTTTATTTGGTGTTGTTTGGGATTCTGCGATCGCTCCCCAGCCGCCAACTAGGTAGCCTTGCAATCACAGATTTGTTGGTAGTTGTGTTGTTTGCTGAGGCCGCCCAAAACGCGATGGCGCGAGATTACACCTCGATCACCGAAGGAGCTTTTCTGATCGGTACGGTGATTTTTTGGAGCTACGCCCTTAATTGGTTAGGCTTTCGCTTTCCAGCCGTGCAGCAATTCCTTAATCCCCCGCCGTTACTTTTAATCAATCAAGGTGATTTGCTGCGGCGTAACATGCGGCGAGAGCTGATTACTGAAGACGAACTCATGAGTCAACTTCGTCAACAAGGAATTGAGTCAATTGCCGAGGTCAAGGCAGCCTATATGGAAGCAGATGGCAGTATTAGCATCATCAAAGAGAAGCCTCGATCTGTGGTTGTTAAAATTTGAAGCCTTAGGTAATAACCCAATGGGTTGAGGGATTCAGAGTAATGCGACGCTACAACCCAGTGACTATACCTGCACCAAGGCTAGCATTCCTTCTGGCAAGGTGGCTCCATGTAGCTTTGCCCCGGTCAGATTGATGCCTGTCCATTGAGTATTACTTAAATCGGCTGCGGTCAAAATAGCATCTGTCAAATCAGCCCGGATCAAACTGGCACCTAGTAGATCAGCACTGCTCAAATCTACACCGCGCAATGTGGCTCCAATCAGATCTGCTTCATATAAGTGAGCCCGTCGCAAATTAGCCTGATACAGATTCGCTCCATGCAGATCCGCTTCGCCTAAACTGGCTCGATTGAGATTGGCTTGAACTAAGTTGGCGGCTTTCAAGTTCGCCCCGACCAAATTGGCTCGGCTGAGATCGGCTTTGACTAAATCAGCTTGACTCAAATTGGCACCTCTGAGAATTGTGCCCAACAAGCGGGCTTGACTCAGGTTCACCCCCGTTAAATTAGCGCCCGTTAGGTTAGCCCCACTTAGGTCAGCACCCCTGAGATCAGCGCCACTCAGATTTGCCCCAACTAAATCAGCCCCTTTGAGGCTAATTCCTCTCAGAATGGCTGCCTGTAGCGGTGCTTTTGGTAATTCTATGCCACCAAAATCCTTCTCACCCGCTGTATAGCGCTTTAGCAGCTCATTCACATTCATGCTTGCTCACACTTTATCCCTAGGAAGCTATGCGGATCATAGCCCAACCCTTTCGAGGTGTAAGTAATCACATGTTTACCCAATCCGCTCAATCTTTTACTCAGTGCTTAATCATTTACCTCAAACAACAAACCCCGCAAACCTAAAAAGCTTACGGGGTCTATTTCTGACGGAGAGAGAGGGATTCGAACCCTCGTTAAGTTGCCCTAAACAGCATTTCCAGTGCTGCGCCTTCAACCACTCGGCCATCTCTCCTGGGGGGTCTGCACTGCTTATTTCAGCACAGGATTTTTATCTTAGCAGATACTACCAGAAGTAGCTAGGTTTTGGCGAGTCATTTGCAAATAAAATTTTGACTCTCAATTTTACTGACCTAGATCTGACTTTTATCTGACTTTTGCCGCTACAAAGCAAAATCTGCATCCGCTAAGGTAACTTATATCACCCACATGGAAGCTAGGGTCTGATAAATCCGCTGTTCCTAACGACAATGAGCCTGCTGGCGTTAGCAACACCGCTCCCTTCCATCTGCATTAGCTATTCCCGACATGCTCTATGTCTTCTCTAGGAGTTGAGTGCAACCCCTGTTTCGGTTTGGAGGAAAAGCTTTGGACTCAAAAGCTCAGATGAGCGGTACCTTTCCACTCTTTGCCTCACCTGTAGAGGCGCAATTTGGGCAATTTGGGCGATCGCCTGATAGCAGCCCTAACAGCAACCCTAACAGCAACCTAGAACAGCAGGTAGCAAAGCTGGATTTGGCCTTACTCAATGCTCTGCTGAATTCCTTAGGGCAGGGGTTTATAGTCGTTTCTCCGACCCTCCAACTCATTTATTGGAATCAGCGAGCGGTAGAACTTTGCCGTTGGTTTCCTCCCACGCGCTCAGCATTGCCAGAAGAACTAGAAACCTTTTGCCGCCTTTTCCTGCAACGCAATTGCCCGGAAGGGAAAGTGGTTTTAGCCGACTACCAGATTGAGCCGAGGATGAGACTGCAAGTTTCGGCCCGTTGGCTTAAAGGTATGGCTAACTCTGCTGACCCCACCGCTGCTACCAATCTGGAACCGGGGATTTTGCTCGTGTTGCAGGATCGCCAAGCCATCTTAGAAGAAGAACTACAGCTGGTCCAGACCCAACTAGAGCTAACTAAGCGAGAAGCTGAGATCTGGCTATTGCTAAAACAGGAGTATAGCTACCAAGAAATCGCTCAAACCCTGCAAGTCAGCCTCAACACAGTCAAAACCCATATCAAAAATCTTTATTCAAAAAAACGAATTTATCAGTGCTGAACCCCCAGACTTTTCTCAGGGAAGGCCAAAAACTGGCACAGTAGTAGAGAGTCCATTGTTGTTGTGGTACTGGGTGTCCTGCGGGAACTCTGTGCTATGTAGATGGACAAATCCTGATTGCAGTGCTTGTGCGCTTTGAGATCCATGACCCGTTCCTACTCTATTCGTATCTATAATCGCCAGAAGGGTACTCACCATACCGTTCAGGTACCTGAAGATCGCTATATCTTGCACAGTGCCGAAAACCAAGGGGTAGAGCTGCCTTTTGCTTGTCGTAATGGTGCTTGCACGAGCTGTGCGGTGCGCGTTATCTCCGGGGAACTCGCCCAGCCAGAAGCGGTGGGTCTTTCTCCACATTTGCGCGATCGCGGTTATGCCTTGCTCTGTGTCAGCTACCCCCGCTCTGATTTAGAGGTCGAAACTCAAGACGAAGATGAAGTCTATGAGCTGCAATTTGGTCGTTACTTTGGTAAGGGCAAGATCAAAGTGGGTCTGCCTTTGGATGAAGACTAAAATTGCCGATTGAGGGTTTGAGGGTTTGAGATTTTGGATTTTAGATTGAGAGTGAGCCAAGGCCAGAGGCGATCGCGATTTCAAGGCTTATGGTGGCAGTTGGGAGTAGTCTGCTGCCTCTGGTTGCTGACAACTTGGCTGACGGCATGCCAAAGTGCTATCTCCCCTTCAGGCACCTCAGCCAGGGTAGAGCAAGTCGTCAGTGGACAAGCCATTGAAGTCACTCCTACCAAAAACTCTGGAGACGCACCAGAGCGCGTGCGACTGATTGGTATTGACGCCCCAGATTTGGCCCAGGAGCCTTGGGGAAAAGAAGCTAAGCAGCAATTAGAGCAGCTCATTGGCAACAAGGCTATTAGTTTGGAGCCTGGGCTAGAACCACGCGATCGCTACGAACGAACTCTGGCTTATGTCTGGCAAGATGGCAAGCTGCTAAACGAAAAGCTGGTAGAAGCGGGCTATGCACTGGCAGTACCGCGATCGCCGAACACCAAGTACGACCAACGCTTAAAGCGTGCCCAAGAAAAAGCCAGACTCATGGGGGTAGGAATTTGGAAACCCGACCAACCCATGCGCCTGACTCCGGCAGAATTTCGCGCCCAAAATCGGTAGTTAATGCACGCCTTCTAATTGCTTCTCTGGGGCAGGAGTCTCCTTGGGAATGCCCAGGATGTCCTTATAGAGATCGGAGTACTCTCTAGCCGATTTATCCCAGCTAAAGTCGGTGTGCATACCGCGTTGCTGCATTTCTTGCCATTGGGGCTTGAAGCGGAAGCCTTCCCAAGCCCGTACCATGCAAGTGTAGAGATCAAGGGGTTCGTAGCGATCGAAGCAGTAACCCGTACCTGTATGAGTCATAGGCTCGTAGTGACTCACGGTGTCCACTAAACCACCCGTCCGCCGCACAATGGGAACACAGCCATAACGCATCGCTAGCATTTGGCTAATGCCACAAGGCTCAAACCGAGAAGGCATCAGGAATGCATCCGACCCCGCATAAATGCGCCGCGCCAAAGCATCGTTGTACAGCAAGTAAGCTGCCATCCGACCGGGATAGCGAGAAGCAATTTGCCACATCTGGGTTTCATAGTAGCGATCGCCCGTTCCCAACAAAATAAACTGGGAATCTGTATAGGACATAAAGCGATCGAGCACCTGAATAATCAAGTCGATGCCCTTTTGCTCCACCAATCGCGTCACAATGCCAATCAAGAAAGCTTTAGAGTTGACCTCTAATCCCACTTCTTCTTGGATTGAAATCTTGTTAGCAGGACGGCGATCGAGCGTATCAGCGCTAAAAGTTTGCGTCAGCCGCTTATCCGTTTCTGGATCATAAGCATCCATATCGATGCCATTAACAATGCCGCTCAGCTTGCCACTGATGAAAGACAGCAATCCCTCCAAAGTTTCACCGTAGGCAGCGGTTTGGATTTGCTGGGCATAGGTGGGCGAAACGGTAGTCACTCGGTCGGCATACTGCACTGCTGCCGCCATTGTGTTGTGGCCTTGCATGTACCAGGGGCACCAAGTCATCTGCTCTAGCTTCCAGCGCCACGGCCCTTGGTAAGCCAGGTTATGAATCGTGAACACAGTGCCAATATCAGCAGTTTGGTGCATCCAAACAGGGATCATGCCTGTGTGCCAGTCGTGACAATGAATAATGTTTGGCTTCCAGTAGTTCCAAGCAAACTCGGCAGCCCCATTGGCAAACAACGTGAACCGCCAATCTTCATCTTCACCGGAGTAAATGTGACGCGGCAAAAAGGCAGGGTGGCCAAACAAATACAGGGGGACATCAGTACCAGGAAGCACACTCTCGTAGACAGAAAATGTCTGGAACATGGCGCTGCCCGACCAAACAGGCTCGGCTGGAATTGACATCTTATCGGGCAGGAAGCCGTAGTAGGGCATAAAGATGCGGACATCGTGGCCCATCTCCCGCAACACTTGTGGTAGGGCACCCACCACATCTCCCATTCCACCCACTTTGGCAACTGGGGCTGCTTCTGCGGCAACAAACAGAATTCGCATGTTAGTTCCTGTATCCCCTGCAATGGTTAGCTAAACGAGTTCATTTGGCAACTTGGCCGAACCAGTACCGTCATCATACCGACTCCTGCCCCTTTCTCTCTAGCGGGCTGAATAGCGATCGCGCTCCAGCCCCTGTTTCCCTGCCAAATCCATAAAAAAAGGCACCTACGAGAGGTGCCCCTAAAGTACAAGGCAAAACTAAACAAGGCAAAACTAAGTTAGTTACGCATTTCAGCAGTAATCTGGTTCAGGATCTCTTGAGCCCCTTGCTGCTTGGCCTGGTTAGCTAGCTCTATACCTAAGCGATCGGCTTCAGTGGCAGGGCCTGTAATACTCTCTTTAATGATGGTTTGGCCGTCCAAGCTGGCAACCAGTCCCGTTAGGGTGAGGGCATCACCATCAATCTCGGTATTCACACCAATGGGTACTTGGCAACCGCCTTCGAGTTCCCGGAGAAAGGCGCGTTCGGCATAGCAGCGTTGCGCGGTGGGAGTGTGCTCTAGAGCTTTGATCACGTTCAAAACTTCTGTATCGCCTTCGCGGCACTCAATCCCCAGCGCCCCTTGACCTACCGCGTGGAGAGAAACCTCAGAAGGAATGGCTTGGTGAATGCGATCGCCCATGCCTAAGCGGTGCAGACCTGCGACTGCCAAAATCAAAGCGTCATACTCACCCGCATCGAGTTTGGCTAAACGGGTGTTGAGGTTGCCCCGCACGTCTTTGAAACTGAGGTGGGGGTAATGGTGACGCAGTTGAGCCAGTCGGCGTAGAGAGGAAGTGCCGATGACTGCTCCAGCGGGCAGGGTGTCGAGTTGCTTGTCTTTGTGCTTTTCGTGAACGACCAGGGCATCGGCGGGGTTTTCGCGCTCGGTGACGCAGCCTAGGATGAGACCTTCGGGCAAGCGGGTCGGTAAATCTTTGAGGGAGTGGACGGCAAAATCAATTTCGTTGTTGATCATGCCTAGCTCTAGTTCTTTGGTGAACAGTCCTTTATCACCAATTTTGGCGAGCGCGACATCGAGGATTTTGTCGCCTTGGGTGCTCATGGTGTGCACTTCAAATGTCCGATCCGGGAAGGCTTTTTGTAACTGTTCCTGAACCCAATAGGTCTGAACTAAAGCCAATTGACTTTTACGCGAACCGATGCGGATTGTGCGAGCAGGACTGGAGACAGCGGAGGACATAAGGCAGTGCAATGAAAGGGTTATCAAGTCACTCTTTCCAGATTACCGCAGCTATGGACAGCAGGGACTTGAATGGCTGCTGCTGAATGGTTACAGATGATTAAGCTGGTAGGCGCTGTTGGTTTTGGGGAAATCCGAACCTTTGGGGGCAACTCGCCCCCAAAACCCCGCTGAGGGACGACTGCGTCCCCCAGACCCCCTCCAGAGGTAACGCTTGTGTAAAGTAGCAATACTTAATTTCGCTCCTCAGACCTCTCCTGGGGGCACCTGTTTAAAGTCCCCCAGAATTGGGGGATTTAGGGGGCAGTGCAGGGAACCAAGTCTTATTTCAATTTTTTCTCTTGCTAAATACTAGCTCTGCCTCCCAAAGGTATTGGGTGTGGGTGAGCTGGCTATTTCAACTTTTGCTTGATGAATCCGGTGATTTGGGCGAGTTGTTTTTTCAAGCTGTCGATGTCTGTTTGCATCTGGTCAAGCTTGGCGTTGAGGACTGGGATGGCTGAGTTGGGGGTGTTTATAGCGGTGGGGGCAGGTTTGGCTGCGATCGCGGCGGGTTTTGGGGTTCTGGATTTGGCGATCGCGGCGCGTAAGGCTCCAATTAAGGCTTTTTGCCCGAAGGGTTTCTCGATGAATTCAAAGCGATCGAATAAGTCTGGAACCTTCTCGACCACTTCTTCTTTGCGCCCAGACATCAATACGAGCGGAATACTTTGCAGTTCCGGTTGAGCTTGCATCTGCTCTAGAACTTCCCAACCGTTCATGCGAGGCATGAAAAAATCTAGTAATACGATGTTGGGACGAACTTCACGGATTAAATCTAGACCCTCAACTCCATCTTTGGCTTCTAAAAATTCAAAGCTGCCTTGTGGCAACATGTCGCGCACTTGCATACGAATGGTTTTTCCATCATCAATGACTAAAATTTTTTGATTTGCCATGACTGATTACTAAAAGTTGAGGGCAGATTACAATGCCTGAATCTAGGATAAGTTCAGCTCCTCAAGGCCATCAGTGACCAATATTACTGCCAGTGCAGAACTGGACTGCGACCTTTGGATTTGCTGTTCCTCCTAGCATTCCCTTCCTAAAAATTATTGAAACTAGAACGTTAAATTGAGAGGGGAGGGCGATCGCTTCTACGCTTCTACGGTTAGGTAGAAGGTGAATCTGCTTGAGTTTTCACTTTGCTCAGCAATTAATCAGCAGGTTGCAACAATTTTTAGTAATTTCAACCATAAGAAAACTGCATTCATAAGTCTCGAATACTGAGCCATCACGAATGCAGTTGAGTGATTTCGGAAGGGGTTGTGATTTAAAAAATGGATGAAAGATTCAAGAGAGCTGAGAGATTCAGCTTGCCATCAAAATTTTTGATTTGAAAGCCTGAGGTTAACTGAGGTTAACTTACAAACCTGTTTCGCTGTCGTGCTCAGCGGTTGCAGAGTCAACGCCCATTGGGGAAACTAGGTCACGGAAGAGGGTGATTTGCTGCTGGAACTCTAGCCCTTTGATCTGCTCTAGCAGATTTTGAGCTTCAGGCGCGAGTTGATAGTTGGGAGGCAATGGGCTGATAGTGCCAGCGTCCATACCCTGAGCCAAGCGATACCAGAACAACAACTTGGTGGTGTCGCCTATGGAGCCATATTCACGAGCCAGCAAACCGTTTTTGTGTGTGATCAAATCACGTTGCAGTTGGAGCTGCTGTTCGTGGGACATGTCCTTGACTTGGTTGAACAGACCTTCAGCGATCTCGGGAGAAACAGTGCTAGCGCCAGGAGCAGCAGGCGTAATGGCTCCACCCATCTCTTTGTAAATGAAGTAGAACAGCGCCAATTGCTGATCCACATCTAGGCTTTGAAAGGCTTCTACATTACTTCTAATCGTTTCGTCTTTTGTAAATGTCATTGGGATCTCACTCATGCAACTCCTGCAAGTTAAC
Organism: Trichocoleus desertorum NBK24; assembly: GCF_030409055.1. Classification (GTDB taxonomy): domain Bacteria; phylum Cyanobacteriota; class Cyanobacteriia; order FACHB-46; family FACHB-46; genus Trichocoleus; species Trichocoleus desertorum_B. The sequence continues at coordinate 2,081,241 of NZ_CP116619.1, forward strand.
AGGGCATTTACATCTCTTAAACCCACTGAAGATAGAGGAGATCAAACCTTACTACAGACAGAGGAAAAGTTCTAAAGGAGGCAGAGTATGGGGGGTAGCAGGTCGCGCTCTGTCTGCGGCTAGCAATTGGTGGTCATTTCAACCAGGAGGGTCGCTTGTGAGTGGACGTTTAACAGGCAAGGTCGCCATTATCACTGGAGCAGGCACAGGAATTGGCGAAGCGATCGCCCACAAGTTTTGCAAAGAAGGGGCCAAAGTCGTCCTGAACGGTTTGCCTAGCGATCCACTCCAAGATGTCATGAATGCGATCGCTCAACAAGGTGGTCAAGCTGTGGTTTACGCCGGAGATGTGGCAGAAGAATCTCAGGCCCAAGCTTGTGTCCAAGCCGCGATCGATGCTTATGGTCAACTAGACATCCTGGTAAATAATGCGGGTGTGTTTGTCGTCACGGCTGAGACGCAGGATTACCCAGTCGAAGACTTCGATCGCACCATACGCATGAATCTTCGCTCCGTCTTCTTGATGACCAAATATGCCTTACCCTACCTCCAGCAAACTCGCGGCAATATCGTCTCTGCTGGCTCAGAAGCTGGGTTCAACGGTCTGGCCCAAAACACTACCTATGGCGGCACCAAAGGCTGGGTGCACTCCTTCACGAAAGGGGTAGCGGTTGAGCAAGCTCAGTACGGGGTTCGAGCCAATTGTGTTTGTCCTGGTCCAATCGATACCGCCTGGACACACAAGGAAACAGGCCCGATGGATGCCGAGATGGAAGAAATGCTGATTCAAGCAACGCCAATGGCTCGCCGTGGCACGCCAGAAGAAATGGCTAACGTCTACGCTTTTCTCGCTTCTGATGAAGCTAGTTATGTCACAGGTGCTCTATGGCTCGCCGATGGTGGGGTGACAGTTGCCAAAGGATCGGTAGGTCAGAAAGTGCCGGAAGCACTGCGAGCAGAGCCTCAAGGCCAATTGCATCACCTTTCCCATGCCAAAGACGGTTTAAGGAATAAAGAGACTCGCTCTGTGAAGTAAGCGATCGCTGCTATTCGTCATTTTAGAAGAGCCGTTTTAGGAGAGCAGATTGTATGCAACTGGCAGAGAAAGTGGCATTAGTCACAGGAGCAGGATCGGGGATTGGTAAAGCCGCAGCCCAGCTCCTAGCAAAAGAAGGAGCCAAAATAGCTGCCTTGGGTCGCAGTGACAATGATATTCAACAGACCTTAGAAGAAATTCAAAAATCCGGGGGAGAAGCCATCCCAGTGCTAGCGGATATCTCCCAGCCTGAGGCAATGCAGCAAGCAATTCAGGCGATCGCCGACAAATGGGGCAGGCTAGATATCGTCTTTGCCAACGCAGGCATCAACGGTGTCTGGACTGCCTTAGAAGAACTAGAACCCGACGAATGGGACAAAACCCTCAACATTAACCTCAAAGGCACCTTTCTCACCGTCAAATACGCCATCCCCCTGCTGAAAAAACAAGGCGGTTCCGTGATCATCACTGCCTCCGTCAATGGCACCCGTATGTTCAGTAACACCGGAGCCACCGCCTACGCCTGCTCCAAAGCAGGTCAAGTCGCCTTCACCAAAATGGCCGCCCTCGAACTCGCCGAGCATCGCATTCGCGTCAACGTCATCTGCCCCGGAGCCATTACCACCAACATCGACGAAAACACCGAACGCCGCGATCTAGAAGACATCCAAGAACCCGTCGAATTCCCTGAAGGCAAAATCCCCCTCACCGACGGTAAACCAGGCACATCCGAACAAGTCGCCCAGTTGGTCCTCTTCCTCGCCTCCGACAACTCCAGCCACATCACAGGCACCGAAGTCTGGATCGATGGCGCTCAATCGCTGTTGCAAGGTTAGTGTGGATTTCCTTGCTTTGAGACCTAACCCCCAGCCCCTTCCCTAGTAGGGAAGGGGAGCTAGATTCAGAGCATAGCTTCAATAGAAGGGCTATTTAGAAAAACTGAGTAGTGCAACCTCACACAGGAGTTACCTCTGGAGGGGGTCTGGGGGACGCAGCCGTCCCTCAGCGGGGGTTTGGGGGTGAGTGCCCCCAAGGATCGGATTTCCAAAGAAGCAAACCAAGAGCCATCAGATTAAACCCACATGCCACAAGTATTTGGAAAACTCCCCACCACCACCCAACCTTGGTCCACCATCGGCGCAGTTCAATCCATCCACAAAGACGATCGCACCCTTTATCTCGATTGTGGTGGCCCCAAACTCGCGATCGCCATCTTGGCCCCCAACCTGATTCGCGTCCGCCTCGCCCCCACAGGCACCTTTCAACCCCGCCGTTCCTGGGCCGTCGCCAAAGACGACCACGCGTGGCCCGCCGCCTCCTTTGACCTCGAAGAAACCCCCAACACCCTCGAAATCAAAACCGAGCAGATCCGCCTCTCCATCCAGCGAGACACCGCCCAAATCACCTGCTTTGATCCTCAAAATCGTCCCTTCGCCCAAGATGTAGCTCCTGGAATGGCTTGGCGGACAGGCGCGATCGCCGCTTGGAAACAGATTGCAGCCGACGAACACTTCTACGGCTTTGGTGAGCGCACCGGATTCCTCGACAAACTCTCCGAAGTCAAAACCAACTGGACCACCGACGCCCTCGACTACGACTCTCTCAGCGACGAGATGTACCAAGCCATTCCCGTCTTTATGGCACTGCGACCAGAAGTAGGCTATGGCATTTTCTTCAACACTACCTATTGGAGCCAGTTTGACATTGGCGCAGATCAACCCGGCGTGTGGCGGATGGAAACTCGTGGCCCCGAACTCGACTACTACATCATCTACGGCCCCACCCCAGCGCAAATTATCCACACCTACACCGAGCTGACGGGACGCATGTCTCTGCCACCACAGTGGGCAATGGGCTATCACCAATGCCGCTGGAGCTACGAATCTGAAGATGTGGTGCAAAAAATTGCCCATGAGTTTCGTCAGCGCCGCATTCCCTGCGATGTGATTCACCTCGACATCGACTACATGAATGGCTATCGCGTCTTCACTTGGAGTCCCAAACGCTTTCCCCATCCCGATAAACTACTGCGTAACTTGGCTGAAGATGGCTTTAAGACTGTAACGATTGTTGATCCGGGGGTGAAGTACGAGCCAGAAGCCGACTATGCCGTATTCGACCAGGGATTAGAAAAAGACTACTTTGTGCGAAAAGCCGATGGACAGCTAGTTCACGGTTATGTCTGGCCTAGCAAAGCGGTCTTTCCAGACTTTCTGCGACCAGAAGTTCGCAGTTGGTGGGCTGATTGGCATAAAAACCTCACGGAAGTAGGGGTTGCAGGTATCTGGAACGATATGAACGAGCCTGCCCTCGACGATCGCCCCTTTGGCGACAACGGCAACAAAATCTGGTTTCCCCTCGATGCGCCGCAAGGCCCGAAGGATGAGCAGGCCACCCATGCAGAAACCCACAACCTCTATGGCTTGAACATGGCTCAAGCTTCGGCTGAAGCGCTAGAGAAACTCCGTCCTACAGAACGCTCCTTTGTCCTGACGCGATCGGGCTATGCAGGAGTACAGCGTTGGTCCTCTGTGTGGATGGGAGATAACCAATCGCTGTGGGAGCATTTGGAAATGTCCCTACCCATGCTCTGCAATATGGGGCTGTCCGGGGTACCGTTTGTGGGGTGTGATATTGGGGGATTTGCGGGCAATGCCACGGCAGAGTTATTTGCGCGCTGGATGCAAGTGGGAATGCTGTACCCCTTAATGCGCGGGCATTCCTCAATGGGGACAGCACAACATGAGCCTTGGGTGTTTGGCGATCGCGTTGAAGCGATTTGTCGTGAGTACATCGAACTGCGCTATCGCTTGCTACCTTACCTCTACAGCCTGTTCTGGTCAGCCGCCACGACAGGAGAACCGATTCTGCGTCCCTTGCTCTACCAATATCCCAACGACCCCAAAACCTACAGTCTGTACGACCAAGTGTTGCTCGGCCCCTCCTTAATGGCAGCGCCAGTTTACCGTCCTGGTGTGGAGTGTCGAGCTGTTTATTTACCCGCCGGGACTTGGTACGACTGGTGGAGCGGAGAGCGGTTTGAAGGGCCGACGTATATTTTGGCCGATGCTCCTTTAGAACAGATGCCACTCTATGTCGCCGCTGGTAGCATCATCCCGATGGCTCCCGTAATGCAGTATGTAAATGAGCGATCGCTAGACGAACTTAGACTAAGAGTTTGGCCTGGAACTGGCGAGTGGACTCATTACGAAGATGACGGCCATACCTTTGAGTACAGAAATGGTGCTTGGGCTACGACTCACTATCGCGTCTTTCCAGAAGGTCAACAAACCGTGGTGGAGATTGCTGCCCGACAAGGTAACTGGACACCCAGCGAGCGCGAGGTGATTGTAGAACTGGTTGGCGTCGGTGAACAGCGCTTTCAGGATGACGGCAGCGATCGCCGTTTAACCTTCTAGATCAAACTATTGCTGTCGCAGAATATCAGCAGGGCAGCGAAACCAACAGTCTGGTCCTTGAATATGCAGGTGAGCAGGCGTATCGACTACCTTCAGCAGCTTGTTCGCCAAGCTTGTGCAACGCTTCAATAGACGATCGGTGACGATGGCTGTAGGGCACATCACTAACAGAACCATGACATTGTTGGGGTCTTCCACAATCCCCCACTCTGAGAGGCTGAGCAAAGACCTCAAAGCGCCATCACAAGATTTATAAAAGCATTGCTGAGTGCTAATTATAGCCCTCAGTTCTTTCGCTAGCATCCAGTCAGTTGGGCCTAAGGGTTGGGGTTGGTCGTCAGGGTGCCTCATGCTGTTTTTTCTACAAGGGGCTAGGGCTGAATTGCTGCACGTAACCGTGTCAGTATGCCCACCCTAGGTAGCGAGATCACAGAGGCTTTGCTTCATACTTTTGGCGATGCTCGGCTAAGAGTTGCAGATAGTTTGGATTAGTTTTGGCCTGAACCCATTTCTCCTTAAAAATTGCTGCCGATTCTGCCTTCACCGGGTCTACTTCGTAAGGCAAAATCTCCTTTCGGGCCGCCTTTTCATCTGCTTCAGAACCCGCCTTTTGGGGATTGGTCTGATACTTCTTACCACTTTTATGATTTGCGTAGCGGCGCGATCGCGTATATCCCATTTGCAGAAACTTACGAGCCATATCTGCCCCAACAAAATCTCCTTGTCGCAAATAGTCCAAAAACATTTGGTAAATCGTTTCGCTAGACTGTTTAGCGATCGCAGGAGTTTTGAAACGCCAGTGAGGCAGAATTTCTGACTTGTACGGCTCTACCATCAGCACGCCCTGTTCTCCCTTGCCGACACGGTACAGCTCCGGCTGCTGACGAAAATCAATGGTTTTGAAGTCCAAAGAATAATCAAATGACATGGTGACTCTGGAGTTGAAACTTTAGAGTGAAGAAAGTGCTGAACATGCGTCGTGAAATGGAGTAGTAGCCGCTATGCAATCGAGTTCTCCAGTCTGCAATCCCACTTTGACTCCTGGCATCTTGCGTCGTATGCATCACATTGCGTTGAATGTGCAAAATCTCCAAGCCTCACGACAGTTCTACGGAACCTTGCTGGGATTGCGGGAGCTAACCGGAGATGCAATTCCACGTACCTTGCGATCGCTCGTGGAAGCAGGGAAAGTTGCCACCTTCGTCATGCCTGATGGCACTGTACTCGATCTATTTTGGGAACCTGATTTAACACCACCTGATCCAGACCCCAGTCAAGGCTTTACCCGCGCCAATCACTTAGCCTTTGATATCGAGCCGCAATTATTTGATCAAGCCGTAACAGTGCTGCACCAAAATCAAATCGCGATCGCGGAAGGCCCAGTTACTCGCCCCACCGGACGCGGTATCTACTTTTATGACCCAGATGGCTTCTTGCTAGAGATTCGCTGCGACCCAGAAACAAGCGCTTAAGTTGTCTTAGAAACTGCCTTCCCAATCAGGGCAAGTTCCTTGATTTCCCCAACCATAGGGATGGAACCCACAAATCAACAGATTGCGGCTCTCATAAGCAGTGCCATAAGTCACCCCATGATAGTGAGCGCAGCCTTGGCAAGCTTTAGGGCGGGAAGGCGCAGTCTCAATAAACCCAACTTGCGATCGCAAAATTTGCTGCTTGCTCTGCTGTCTATGCCATTTCACATAGTCGGCTCTCCTAAAAAAATAGTTAGCCTTCTGAAACGGATCTTGAGTGGTATTCATAAAAAGTTTCTATAGGAGGTTTTAGCTTCTAGCCTAACCAACCAACTCTCGTTATGGCATCACTCTTAAGCATACTTATGCTCTATGGTGTGCCTAAGGTGTGCCGCAAAAGACGTTGATTCTATCGCTTCAACAAGAAACAAATGCTAAAGCTTGGCTCAGGATTTCTAATGTAACTTCTGGCGATCGCAGACCTCATAAAACTCAACTAATGTTTGTTTTAGAGTCATATTTTTAGCCTCTCTTCAAGAGAGCGTTTAACTGAAAATCATGTCGAATAAATAATTAAAAGCACGATCAAAAAGGTATTTATACCTCCTTAATTAAGGCCAAATATTGAAATTAACTATGCCCCAAGCGGTACGAATGGATCTGCCACGTCTCCTAAGCTGAATGCAGGATTATGAAAATCCAAAGTGAATTTTGAAATATTTTCCAACTTTCACTGCACTGGTTTGATTTAATAGGAGCCTGTCAGAAGTATGTTTTTTCATAAAAAAGAACCCATCCATACTGTTCAAGTTAGTGAGCCTAATCCTCGTTTTGCTCAGTTGATGCTAGAGCAGTTTGGGGGAGCCACCGGAGAGCTTTCAGCCGCCTTGCAGTACTGGGTGCAGTCTTTTCATGTGGAGAATGCAGGAATTCGAGACATGCTGCAAGACATTGCGATCGAGGAATTTAGCCACCTAGAAATGGTAGGCAAGCTAATTGAAGTTCATACGAAAGATGTGGACCAAACAGAAGCTTACAAGAGCACACTCTTTGCAGTGCGTGGTAAGGGACCTCATTTTCTAGACAGCCAAGGAAATAACTGGACTGCCAGCTACTTGAACGAAGGCGGAGATGTGGTGCGCGACTTGAGAGCCAATATTGCCGCAGAAGCGGGTGCTCGTCAAACCTACGAAGAGTTGATCAAGTTATGTACTGATGAAGGAACCAAGAAAACCCTCGTTCATCTGTTGACGCGCGAGATTTCACACACTCAGATGTTTATGAAAGCGCTAGATTCGATGGGCAAACTCACTGACCCGATGTTCGGTAACATCCAACCCGATGAGACGGTAGCGCTCTACTTCAATTTATCGACGGATGGGGACAAGCCAGACGAACGGGGTCCCTGGAACTCCGAACCCACCTTCCAGTATGTGGCTGATCCACTAAATTCTAAATAAGTTCAGAAGCATAATTCTAGGGCGATCGCCTTCATCTCAGCACCTTCATCTCAGGTAATTGCTCAACCCAGTAGCCAATCTGTCTGCTGTGAGGTAAGGGCACGGGAAATGGCATCAAAGGCAGCAATGCCCTGACGCTTCGCAGTGTTGACAAGCGATCGCACCTGAGCGAATAGCTCCGCTCCCCAGTCCGAGCGGAATCCGTTCGTCACCTTGCGAAAGACGACGCTCCAGCGCAACGCCTGCTCACTGGCATTATTGGTTGACGGAATTGTCTCATCCGTCAAAAACAGCAACAGATGAGCCCGAATCTTCTGATAGCGTTTGAGCAACCGCTGTCCCTCGAGCGATTTGGGTTGCAGATTCAAGATCTCCCGCAGTAAGCCGCGAAATCGAGAGCAATACTGCTGAACGGTTGAGGCAGCCAGGGTGTGTCGTCGCCGTTGCAGGGCAATGGCTTTGAGGAGCAGCCATTTCATCCGGGGCGCAAACAACTCATCACCCGCATCCATGGCATACTGACAATCGCGCAGTTGATGGGCTAGACACACTTGCCAGTCGTGCGCCGGATGGGCGGCCTGGGCACTGAATAAATCAGACACCCAAACCTGTGGTTGATGCCCCGCCATCACGGTATCAATGACCGTTTTGCCACGACTGGGACGAATCACGTGCAAACACACCTGGTCGTTCTGAAACACCCATTCCCACTGGTTGGTCCCCTTCACTCGTGCCCCCGTCTCATCACTGCCGACGAGACGAGCACTGCGTAAACGTTCGACAATCTTGGCCACCGGGTTTTCTAGCTGAGAGCGCACCCGTTGCAGGAGATTGGCAATCGCTCCTTCGGACAGGCTGAGACCGTAAAGCTCACTCATCAGCTGGCTCAGCCGTTGATAGCTGATGGCATGGCTGTAACGGAGATAGGTCACTAAACTCACGACACTGGTGCCAAAGGGAGACCCTGGCTCCAAACCGACTGGAACAGGCGCTTCATACGCCTGCTGACAACACTGGCAAGTCCCACCGTAACGTTCAACCCGGGTGATGTGAGGAGTCATCGGCGGCAATTCAATGCGTTCGTAAGTCCCGCTCAAGCGTTGTGTTGATAGCTCCACTTCGACCCCACAGTGGGGACAACTCTTGGCTTGGGCAACGACGACTTGATCCGGTTGTTGGCTCAATTCTCGCCCACCGTTACGGTGACTTCCCGTTTCCTCACCATTGAGGGCAGGGGACTGAGCCCTCCTCTGATTTGGCTTGAAGCCCTGAGAAGGAGGCAAACTTGAATTACGGGAGGTTTTCTTGACCCGTTTTTGCTTCAGCTTTTCGACCTCTGAGCGCAACGTTTGCAACTCCTGCCACAGCCCTTGAATCAGGGCATCCTTTTCTGCGTGACTCAGTCCAGCGAGAGGGGGCAGTTCCTTCATGGCAAAAGTTTATCATCTTCTACCAAAGGCGTGCTTAGGTCAACCTAGTTGAGCAATTACCATCTCAGTAATAGTGAGCTTTAATAGGTCGCCTCAACCTTTTGACTGTTAGAGAGTTTAATGGTCAGAGGTTAGGCGATCGCAATTTGGGCTTGAAACCCCTGTACCAAAGCCTCTGGAATCGGACGCGGTCGCATCGTGGTACGTTCTACCCAAACCCATAGGGCTTCAGCGGTCACCAGTAAATCAGCTTCTCCCTGACGACGCATCTCATAAGGGCGGGTTGCTCTGGTGCCGCGCATTTCTTGGAACCAAGTGGTAATTTGCAGCTCATCTGCACTCAACTCAGCTCTCTAGCCAGAGGTAAAGGCTTGGCTGACTTGGGCTTTTTTCGGACTTTTGTCATCATTTGGCCGACTTGCGTTAAGTCTACGTTACCGCCACTAATAATCACCCCGATGCGAGCGTTGGGTAGCGACACGACTCCTTCTAACAAAGCCGCTGCCGCTAAAGCTCCCGTAGGTTCTACCACAATCTTGAGCCGTTCCCAGAGCCAAAACATCGTTCGCAAAATGGCTGATTCTGATACCGTCACCATGTCATGGACGTAGTGTAAGACTAAAGGAAAAGTAATCTGACCCAAAGCAGGGGTTCTAGCTCCGTCAGCCACTGTGTCAGGGTTATGAACCGTTTGCAAAGTCCGGGTATAAAAAGAGCGGGTGGCATCATCGGCGCGGGCGGGTTCTACGCCAATCACTTGACATTGAGGAGAAAGAGCTTGAGCTGCGATCGCACAGCCCGAAAGCAATCCGCCACCACCACAACAAACCAAAAGAAGATCCAGCGGCCCTACTTCCTCAATTAATTCCTTGGCTGTAGTACCTTGACCTGCTATTACCTGGGGATGATCAAACGGTGGAATTAAGATGAGACCGCGATCGCGAGCCAGGTTTTGGCTCAACTCTTCCCGTGAGGCAGTTTGGCGGTTGTACAGCACGACTTCTGCTCCATACTCGCGCGTAGCAGTCTGCTTCACTACTGGGGCATCTTCTGGCATCAAAATCGTTGTGGGAATGCCTAAGACTTTTCCCGCAAGGGCGATCGCCTGAGCATGATTCCCAGAGGAATAAGCCAAAACACCTTGTTTTCGTTGAGCCTCACCTAGCTGAGCCAGAGCATTATAGGCTCCCCGAAACTTGAATGAGCCTGTGCGTTGAAAGTTCTCACACTTAAAGAAAACCTGGCTCTGAGTGCGTTGGTTGACGGTGTGTGAAGTGATTACAGGAGTCTGTGTTGCTTGGCCCATTAGCCTTTGAGCAGCGCTGACAATGTCGTCATAGGTGACTTAACAAAGGCCCAGGCGAAGTGAGTGGAGGGTTAGGAGTTACCATCGGTTTTAAGCCAGTTATGCCAGGATCTATGCCAAGATTTAGGCCAAACTCGCAGCGGCTCTAACGAGTCGAATCAAGGCCAGTCAAATCAAAGCTAGTCGAATTCAAGGCCAGTCGAATCAAGGTTACCTGCCAGTGGTCATCACCTCAAGCTTGGCGGGTAGTTCAAGAGAGGTGGCTTTGCTGCATAGGGTATCTGGCCCCTATTTTGGGATTCATAAGGCTGCGTTAAGATCATCACAAGTAGATGTAATTTGTCCTCGACACCTAGATAGATCCACTGAAGGCTAGTTAATGGGTATGCTAGATCTAGGTTTTGGCTTTGAGGGAGCAGGATGCCCAAACTTCGACACGGATTGATACACAGAGCGATCGCTTTAGGGTTCGTGGGATTGATGGTTGGGTGTGCAACGCAGAGTGAACCGCCACAAGCAACGACACCTGGCCTGCTTCCAGTGAATAAAGCCAAGAATGCCGCTCAAGATGCTCAACAAAAAGCAGTGCAGCGAGAGCAGATAAATCCAGAAGAGCCACAAGTGCAGCAATCAGGCCAGTAAGCGACTCGCAATGCGTTTAGTAAAAACTATTGGAGATAGAGTTGCTGTGGTTATTTGTTCTGCTACTATGCCCAGCGTGTTGCTAGTGACATCAGCTCTACATCTTCGACTATGCCTACGATAGAGCCTACTAGAGGTTGAACATGTCTCACTCGAAGGAAGATAAGCTACTTGCCTTCGAGTTAAATCTAAAGATAGCTTCTATTACCTCATCCTAGTGTGTATGTTCCCTGTGTCTGCATCTGAAAATCCGCTAGTTCCAGGTCCCTGTCCATTCATTTCCCCCGCCTATAGGCAAGCCCTAGAACCCTATACCGAACCGGAGCTATTAGAGCTGTCCGATCACAAGCCCCCCATTACGCAACTCGCGATCGCCACTCCTACCGCTACTTTGGTGTCTAAGCCCAATCGCATGGAGGTGGCCTTGGCTTGGTTAGTCGTAGGTGTTTGCATGCTGGGAGTCACTTCCACGTGGAACCTGGCTTTTACAGCCCCCTCTACCACTCAGACAAATCAAGTTCCATTAGAGCGATCGGGCAGCTAAGCGATCGGCTGAGGCTATTGAAGAGGCAGCTTCTATGAATCGTCGTTGGCTGAGAATTCTTGGGGTTACTAGTTTAGTAATTATGGGCTTGGTGCTGTTACCAGGTCGCTTGACAGCTCAATCTACAGCCTACTTAGAATCTCGCCTGTCGCGATTGGAGTCCGATAACTATCAGTTACGGGCTGAGCTGAGTCGTTTGGAATCTCAAATTTATAATCTGAGTCGCTCAGGAGCACGTTTACCAGAGCCGAGTCGTCCTGCTGCGCCTACTGTTACACCCCCCAGACCTACTCCTGCTAATACTCCTATTGTGGACCGCCTAGCAACCCTACTCATTGAGCTAAAAGAGCGAGTGACCAATGTAGAAGCTCGCATGACTCGTTTGGAAAAAGCTAACGCCTCGCAGCGATCGCCCTAACCATTGCCTGAGCCATAAACATTGCCTGAGTTTGCTAATTCCAATTTCAGCAGCCACCATTGCCGCCTAAGATCGAGTTAGGCAAACCTAGAAACCCGATCATGAGCGACACGCCTTCTCAACCACCACAAACTTACAAAGGTGGACTTCTATATCACCTAGTTTGGATGTCAACAGGCGCGATCGCTCTCACAGCTCTAATCATGGGATTGGGAGTTTGGCGCTCTGGTCAAGAATTTTGGTCAGATTTTCAAGCTCTCTGGCGGCCTGTAGAAGCTGCCCCTCAAGTAGACGTGAGATCGGTAACATTGAGACAAATCCAGGGGGTTAGTGAGCTGAGTACTACGGTTTTCGCGATGGAGGCGATCGTCCCTACCCGTCAAGACCGTGAGTTGGCAGGGTTTGTGGTTGGCACTACTAAGTTGCTGTACATTGCTTATGGTGAAGTGAAAGCAGGCGTTGATTTAGAGCAATTACAACCCCAAGATGTGGTCGTAAAGGGTGAGATGATCCAAATTCGTCTGCCACCCCCACGGATACTAGATGCCAAGATTGACGTGACGCGATCGCAAGTGTACGACTACGATCGCGGTCTTTTAGGATTAGGGCCAGATGTTGCGCCTGACTTGCAAACCTTAGCCGAGCGACAAGCCCTAGAAAAGATTGTGGCGACAGCTTGCCAAGAAGGAGTCCTACAAAAAGCGAATGAGCGGGCACAGCAAGTCGTCAGTCAACTTCTGAGCACTACTGGATATCCACAAGTTGTGATTACGACTCAGCCCCCTTTACCAGAAACTTGCCCTGCAACCTAAAATGCGACGGGCACCACTTCACTCTAAAATCATCAGCAGGAACGCTTTTTTCCGGTGCAGCCGTCTGGGAAGGAACTAATAACATGCCAGAATTTTTCAGCCCCCAACTCGATCCAACCGAGCAAAGTTGGCGGCAACAGCTAGAACTCTTTGTCGAAGCTCACCAGCAAGAGTTAGCAGCCTTAACTTGGGGAATCTCTCTGAATCCAGAAGCTGAACGAGGAATTCTAGGAGTTGATTTTCAACCATCTCCCCATTTGGTATTTTGCTCTGTGGACGCGATCGCAGAACTGAACCACAAAGTAGGCAACCGAATTCAAGAAATTCTAGGGATTATTGATGCTCACCAGCCCGAAGAAGAAGTCTTGATGCTAGGTCTGGGTAAGGGTAAAGGTTTCGAGTTCAAGCTGGTCCAGTTCAAGCCAGAACCTGCACCACCTCAGTGCTACGAACAGAGCACTACCAACGGTGAAGCATCCTTACAACAGCTAGAACAACAACTTAATGAGTACTTGAGTCAGTGGAGTTGATCTGATTAGCACTCAATTTAGCAACTAAATTTTGTAGGCGCGATCGCCTCTGGCCCTAAAACCTTCTGGTAACGCTCTTTGGCAAGGGGCTTAAAATCTAGCTCGCAAGACGCAATTCTGGTTGGTACTCTGCTAAAGCTAAAGATCGCGACCTTTCAGAAAGCTGAGTGAGACAGACTCGATTCTGCTCATCAATCAACTCTTCCTTCTGCAACAGTTCCAAAATGGTTTGACACAACAAACCTTCCACCTGCTGAGCACGACTCGCCAGCCAGTGGTGGGTAGCGGCATCTTCAGGAAACTGCTGAATGCAGTCACTGGTGTACTGACGAAAAGCTCTGACCTCTTGCACCAGGCGGACTAAATAGCTGGGGCACTCGCAAGCAAGGACATCCGCCGCCTCACAAATTGCATATAAGTCTTCGTCAGACAGTTCTGTAGAGATTCTAATTTTCATAGTCTGGTGGATCAGGCTTGTGTCGGTCAGGTGGCGGGGATTATGTTGACAGGTAAAGGCTATTCAAGCAGCTCAAGCAAAAAGCTAAGCTCAGCAAGCTACTAATCTAGAGGTGGCAGGTCTAGAGGTAATAGGTCTTGGCTGGTTAGCAGGCTTTTCTGCAAGCTGGGGTAGCGATCGCAAGCTCACCCAAACTGCATATCCTAAGGCTGATGCTGTAACAATGGCTGGAACCCCTTGATCTACTAGTTCACATGCTCTCTGATAAGCAGACAACCGAGCACTTAAGCTGAAGTCATGAACGAGTTCATAGAGATCGCCCTGATGGCGCATCCCCTGTCTCACAGAGGCATTGAGATAAAAATTGAAGCGATGGACTAGCTCTTCGTTTACGACAATGGGCAACATGGCGACAGCGGTAACGATATCAAGAACTTAGCAAGAGTAGTAGTACTGAGGTATTTCCTACAATTGTTAACGAATGTAACATGTTCTCACAAAACTTATCCTCTGTCTTTGGCGAGATCGTTGTCTCTCTCCCCAGATTCAGCCACTTAGCCGAGACCAAAGCTTGGTGCTCTGAAACTTTGTGAGTCCACTGATCCTCTAAGGCAAAGCGTTACAGGATAAGCAGGTCATCTTCTAGAGCAAACACCAAGCCTGAAAAGACTAATTTGGCTTCCAGCTAAAAAAGCTGCTAGATTACAGCATAAATCGTCTTTACTCCAAAAGCTTAAGAAATTTTTTAGATTCTTGGCAATTGACAAGTGCTATTAGCTTTTTGTCCCTGAGTAGCCCCTGAGCAAGAGGCCGATTACCTGCCAGGAAACGTAAATAAAAGAATTAGCCCCAGAATCCGGTCGAAAACCCCGCTTTTTAGCAAACTGTTCAGTTTTCGCTCGAAATACACTAGAATCTAGCTTCAGATTCAGTTTAAGTGCTATTAATCATTCCATCGGCTTCACAACTGGCTTCCATTCACTCAAGCAAGCTGTGAACTTGAAGGTCTCAATTGCGAGCCATCCCTCAATCTACGCTAATTGGCGTTAGGAGAATGCTTCGTCTGCTCAACTGGAAGTTAACAAGACTGTACGAAAAACCGAGCATGGAACAAGGCGTCTACGGCTCAGCAGTTAATGCGTTACGGTTGTACCTAAGCAACCCTAAGAAATTTCGTTCACTTACTGTTTTCGTTCCCTGACTAGTGGCTAAGTTAGTGTCTAGCTATTCCACCAGTTCGCACTCATTAGAGGTTGTGTTTCAAGGATGCAACATTTAAAGTAAGTAGAGCTTAAAAAAACATTAAAGACAATTACGGTCAGTGGTGTTTTGTCTCAAAAATTTCGTTTTCTTTACGAGGTTCCTGTAAAATCAAGAACCAAGAAATCTTGTATACGGTTGATTCATGCTTGATCGAGAAAATCTAGAGCGTTCAACCTGACCAAGTAGCTACGAGCCAGTTCGCTACATCGAAGCGCCAGATTGCCGCTTCAGAAATGCCTCGTCCAAGCTTTGTTAGGAATGCCAGGTGCACTCGTTTCGTCCCTGAGGCAGGATATGGATTTGAAATGTTTCCTGGAAACTGATCAGCCAAGTTGGGTCGAGCAACCTTTGGTTTTGGCTGTGGATGACGATGAGGACAATTTATTACTGATTACCCAAGTACTGAGCTTGTCCAACTATTCGTTCATTACTGCAACGAATGGCTTGATGGCTTTAAGTATGGCTGAAGAGCGGTTGCCAGACTTAATTCTGCTAGATGTGATGTTACCTGATCTCGATGGCGCAGAACTCGTGCGGTGCTTAAGACGGAACCCGCAAACTGTGAAGATTCCTGTTATTGCAGTCACGGCAATGGCGAGAACGGAAGATCGCGATCGCCTTTTAGCAGCAGGGTGCAATGCCTACATCAGCAAACCTTACATGGTCGATGACCTAGAAGAGCTTATTCGTCACCATCTTGATTCTCCTCCGCCCCCTGCTTTTTAACTTTGGGGATGGAAGCTGGATCACGGACAGTGGGAGTTGCTTTCAAAACAACGATCGTACCTGTACGTCCAGTGTCGATTTTGCCATCGCTGAGGAGATCTAACACCTCGGTCCCTAGAACTTCCTGAATTAATTCCTTCAACTGCGGCTCAATGGCTTTAGCTAGATCAGCACGAACTTGTTTAGCGAGTTCTTCTTGACCACTGCTCGCCAACAACTGCTCTGGAGGGGTAATGGAGTCTTCTAGAACGATCGCTAACTTTTCATCAAAGAGTTGGCACATCACCTTACTAGGTTGATGCCCAAGCTGTTCGCGATAAAGCGCCTGAATCCGCTGCGAGAGAGTACGTTCTAGTTGCCCACGGGTAGGGGTAGCTGACATAGAGGAAGGGGTGACCAAACGATAACAGGTTTGAAATCTAGCAATGTAAAGCTGTGCAAACCTTATTTGAGCTTTATTAGGAATTATTTCTGTTCATTAATCTACCACATGAGTGTTTTTACTTTTCTTATTTCTCATAAAATTTACCTACTTAGATAGTTGCTTTTTATTTAATACTTCTTCTAGCTCAACGGTACGGTTTTTAGCGGAAAGATCTACACAAAGACTTGATTTGAGAGCTATCAAGTTGGCGCTTATATAAGGATCGTTTCGAGGTAGGAAGGTTGTCTGCGGAATTAGAGCGATCGCAACTGTGGAAGTAAACAAGGGCACTTTGTTAGGTAAGAAGTGACCCGCTTCTACTTAAGAACTCAAAATTTAGAGCAACTCCAATGACTGGAAAGTCAACTCGATCGGCATTACCCAACCCACACGGAATGCAACCTCTGCCATCCGCTAGTACTGCTCTCTACATTGCTGGGGGAGTAGTCTTTCTGCTGGGAGCCATTCTTTTTCGGCCCTTCGTCATCATCAACGCCGGGGAGCGAGGCGTGGTGATGCACTTTGGCAAAGTTCAAAATCAAGTCTTGGATGAAGGCATCCACCCAATAATGCCCGTTCTGACTTCGGTGAAAAAACTCAACGTCCGAGTGCAGAAGAACGACATTAATGCTCGTGCTGCCTCAAAGGATTTACAAGATGTCACGACTGAAGTGGCAATCAACTGGCATATCGATCCGACGCAAGTTAATACCGTCTATCAACGAATTGGCAACAACGAGCAAATTGTCAGCGGCATTATTACACCTGCGGTTTCTGAGGTACTGAAAGCGGCAACTGCCAAGAAGAATGTAGAAGAAATTCTCACCAAGCGCACCGAGCTAAAAGGCGAAATTGATGACCAGTTGAAGAAGCGCTTAGCATCCTATGGGTTGCTGGTGGATGATGTTTCGCTGGTTAACTTTGGGTTTTCGCCAGAGTTCAACAAAGCGATCGAAGCAAAGCAAATTGCTGAACAAGAGGCGAAACAAGCAGAATTTACGGCCCTACGAGCCAAGCAAGATGCTGAAGCGGCTGTGAACCGCGCCAAAGGTCAAGCCGAAGCTCAAAGATTACAGCGACTTACGCTCACGCCAGAGCTATTACAACAGCAGGCGATCGAAAAGTGGGATGGTCGTTTCCCAGCGGTGATGGGCGGCAATGGCAGTCTCCCGTTGATCAACATCGATCCTGCCACCTTAAATCAGCGTCGTTAGGCCATATCGGGTAGCGTGTGTTAGGCGCGGCCGTAACGCACGGATTTACAGAATTTAAGGTGAGCGATTGATTAGATGGTAGCGATCGCAACCAAAGCAGACCTACCTCAACCTGATAGCTTAAGAACTTGTTAAAAGTCAGGGAATGTCTAATTTACTAGAGCTACCTTGGTTTTTAAGATACCTCCTAACTGGGTTTTATAGCTCCACCTTTTGTAGCGGCATGCACTGAGGTGGAGTTTCTGTTTTGAGCAGGGTTGAATCAGGTGGCTAACGAGTGCGGGTAATGTCGATGGTAATTCTGCCGCCGAAATCGGGAATGGGGGCAGCAGGTTTAGACAACTGCACGCGGACTTGCTCTACAACTGGTTGGCTGGGGTGAGCAGGCAGTTGTAGCATAGCCTCGGCGATCGCGCTAGCTAATCTTTCGACCAAGGCGAATTTGCTGGTTTTAATCAGTTGCTTTACTGTTTCGATGGCGTTGCGGTAATCCAGTGTGTCTTCAATGCGATCGCTGGCCCCTGACTTAGACAAATCCAGCCACAAGGTTAAATCCACTTCAAACCATTGACCTAAAACTTGTTCTTCTGGCAAAAAGCCTGTGTAACCGTAAGCGCGAATTCCCGTCAGTTGAATGCAGTCCATGTGTCAAAGGAGATTACTACAGATCCCGGTGGGTGAAGGGTTTGGCGTTGGAGCCAGCGTATGTGGCAGCAATATGTCCATCTCCGGTGATCTCGTACTTGTAAGTCACCAACCCTTCCAAACCGACAGGGCCGCGAGGTGGCATCTTTTGGGTGCTGATTCCCACTTCTGCCCCAAAGCCGTAGCGGAAGCCATCAGCAAAGCGAGTCGAGCAATTTTGGTATACCCCAGCCGCATCCACTTCAGCGAGGAATTGAGTTGCCGCATTGGGATCTTCAGTGGCGATCGCTTCTGTATGACGAGAGCCGTAGGTGTTGATATGGTCGATCGCGGCAGCTAGGTCATCTACCACTTTGATAGACAGAATTAAATCGCTGTACTCAGTAGACCAGTCGGCATCGGTGGCAACAGCAATATTCAAAATAGCTCTAGTGCGATCGGCTCCCCGCAGTTCTACATTTTTCGCTTGGAGCGCAGGAGCCGCTTCTAGCAGGAACTCAGAAGCAATGTCTTGGTGAACTAACAATGTCTCGATCGCATTGCAAGCGGCAGGATATTGAGTTTTGGAGTCTACGGCGATCGCCACAGCTTTCTTGATGTCAGCCGCTTTGTCTACATACAAGTGACAAATACCATCGGCGTGCCCCAATACGGGAATCCGCGTGTTGTCTTGGACGAAGCGCACGAAAGAGTTGGAGCCTCTGGGGATAATCAAATCCACATATTGATCGAGCTTTAGCAACTCTAAGGTTTCTTCACGGGTGGTTAAGAGTTGCACAACAGCAGGATCAATTTCGGTCTGAGCTAAACCTGCATGAATCGCTTTCACCAAGGCTTCGCAAGAGCGCACTGCTTCCTGTCCACCTTTGAGAATTACCCCATTCCCAGACTTGAGCGCCAGTGAGGAAATCTGCATGACGGCATCAGGGCGTGCTTCAAAAATTACGCCCAACACACCCAACGAGCAAGAAACCCGCTTCATCACCAAGCCTTGATCGAGTTCGCGGTGAATTTGCACCTGCCCCACTGGATCAGCCAAGCGCCCCACATCTCGGACTCCCGCGATCGCTGCTTTCAGTTTGTTTTCGTCCAGCTTTAAGCGAGCATAGAGAGAGCTACTGATGCCTGCGGTTTGGGCGGCTTCACAGTCAGCAGCATTGGCAGCCAAAATATCAGGAGCGGCAGCTTCTAGGGCATGGGCGATCGCTTCAATCGCTTGATTTTTCGCCTCGGCTGGCAAGGTAGCCAACTTACGCGCTGCTTGGCGGGTTTGTCGAGCCAGATCGGGAAGAGACAGGGAAGCAACTTGAGACGCGATCATAGGTTTGGGTAGAAAGCCACAGGCAAGCCAAAGTTTAGCAAATCTCGACTTGTCCTTTAAATCGTAACGGTGAATGCTGTCTATCCATCACTTCTCTTACCTTTTCTCCTAATCGTGCTTTTCTCCTGAGAACCCATGCCCAAATTTGCCACGTACCTCCACCCACAGACTTGCCAAACTTCCAAACCAAGTCATTTGATTCCTTTCAAAGGTTATTCCTTTCCGCATTACAGCAAGGTTCGGCAAGAGCTGGAAAAAAGTCTTGCTGACTATCCATCGTTGCCAGTTAGGCGAGTGAAATCCAGTGAGTACTTGCGAGTTCACACTAGAGAGTATTTGCAACAGTTAGTGTTGCTGGCGGCAGAAAAACCACTAGAGCAGTTCAACCTAGAGATGCCCCATCTTTTGGGTGGCTGTTGGGGACTAGAGCATTGTCTGCCTGGTTACGCTTACGGTCTGGGTGGCTTATTTGAGGCGATCGCTCAGATGAAACAAGGCAGCTTAGAGCGGGCTTACTGCTTTAGCTTAGTTGGGCACCATGCTCATGCGAGTTGGGGGCATGGCTATTGCTTGCTCAATCCGTTGGCGGCAGCCGCGAAATATGCCCAAGAGCAAGGCTTTGAGAAAATCCTGATTGTGGATTGGGATATCCATCATGGGGATGGCACGCAATCTATTTTTAGTGGCGATCGCAATGTGTATTGCCTTAGCATTCATAGCGCCATCGACCTGTACATGGCGAAAGCCTCAGATTTGAAACGCGGTACTACCACAGCCGCCGAGGCAATAGGGCATTGCAATATTCCCTTATTACCTGCCCGCTTTGCTGATGATTTTCCACCCAAGATGGGGCTAACAGGCCAGTTTTATCGAGCCAACGAGAGCCTGCCTGCTTTTCAATCCGCATTAGATCACATCCCTTGGACTCCCGATTTAATTTTGATTTTCTCTGGGTACGACTCACACCGGGATGACTGCGGTAAAGAAACCACAGGCTGGACAGAGCCAGATTTTGCCGCGCTGACTGTAGCGGTTTTGGAGCTAGCTAAAAAAGCCAATTGCCCAGTACTTTCTAATCATGGTGGCGGTTATAAGTTACCCATCACGATCGCCTCAGCCGTAAGCCATGTCAAAACCTTAGCTAGCTACAGCTAAACTCGCCCCTATCAATACAAATCAAGATCGGGATGGCTTTTGTGAACGGATGCTAAAAGGGTCATGGATCTCAGCTAGATCGCTTAAAGATTCTGTGTACCTTTGCGGATTTCTGCATAGAGGAATTGGATCTGCGGGTATCCAAAGATCAACTGCACAGGCTGCTGAATCTACCCAAAGCTTTTGTGCTGCGTAATACCCCTCCTTCTCCACGGAGAATCCTTATGTCATCCCAATCGGGAGCGCTCCAGGCTGGAATAGACGCTCTGAAACAAGGGCGCTACTCGGAAGCCATCAACTTATTAGAAACGTTCTGTCGCAATCATTCTTTTTCAGAATCGAAAGAACTATTGCAAGCTCAGATGTGGTTAGTGAAAGCGTACCCACGTGTGGGGCAGCCTGAGAAAGCGATCGCGCTCTGCCAGCAGTTGTCGCTGCACGAAAACCCTCAGGTTCACACTTGGGCCAAGCAAACTCTCCAAACACTCTCCACTGCAACGCCCGCTCAGCCTACTAAGCCAACTCCTCGAACTGCGGCTTCAGAAACTCAGCCTACACCCACTGGCAAACTAAACCGAGCAGCTAAGGCAGGAGCCAAGCTAGCTATGTCTGGTATTGGTGGCAGTTTAGCGCTGGCTTCGGGGGTGACAATCTCCTTGCTGTTTGGCATGGTGTTTGTCCTGGCCTTGAGCTTGGTGTTTATTCTAGGTAGCGACCAGCCAGGAGTTGGTTTTGGCATTGCCGTGGGATTTACCCTGGTCTTTAATGCGATCGCCTTCTTCATTTCGCCTTGGTTCATGGACTTGATCCAAGGTTGGTTCTACGGCACTCGTTGGGTCTCTTTGCCAGAAGTGGCGCGGTATAGCCCAGAAGCCGCCAGGGTGATTCAGCAAGTTTGTGCTCAGAAAAAACTGAAACAACCTCGCCTAGGGATTATCAACGACGAAAACCCCACTGCGTTCACCTACGGCTCCTTGCCGAACAGTGCTCGCTTAGTCGTCAGCCAAGGCTTGTTCACCTACTTAGATGACGAGGAAGCTGCCACGGTGTATGCCCACGAACTAGGGCACATCGTCCATTGGGACTTTGCGGTGATGACTGTTGCCGCGACCTTGGTGCAGATCACCTATTTGATCTATAGCTTTGCCCGTCGTATGAGCCGTGGCGGTGGCGACAACAAACTCAAAGACGCAATGGGAACTGCCGCGATCGCCGCTTACATCTTTTACCTGATTGGCACCTATTTAGTTTTGTATCTCTCTCGCACCAGAGAATACTTTGCCGACCACTTCGCGGCTGAAACGACAGGCAACCCCAACGCACTCTCTCGCGCCTTGGTGAAAATTGCTTACGGCATTTTAGAAGAGGGCCAAAGAGCCAAGGAACCCAGCAAACTAATCGAAGGTACACGGGCGCTGGGCATCTACGACCCCAAAGCAGCTAGCTCAGTCGGTACCGCATACCGAGTTGCGTCTTCGCCAGAGAAAGTTGGCCGCGTCTTTCTGTGGGATATGTTCAACCCTTGGGGTTGGTTGATGGAGTTGAGTTCCACTCACCCGCTGACAGGTAAACGAGTCCGAGCCTTGAGTACCTACGCCGAACAGTTGGGTTTAGAAACTGAGTTTGATATGGCGCGTGTAGTAGCCGAAAGCCGTACTCTCAACAAAAGCAAGCTCTACGGTAACTTTGCGCTTGACCTGTTGTTGTACGGTGCTGAGTTCATTGGCTTGGCTGTCGGTCTTCTGATTGGCTTGGCGTTAATGTCGCTGGCTGGCTGGAAAGTTTTAGTCTCTCTCAGCTTGCTCGGCTTGGGTCTGGGTATCTTGGTCAAGATGATGGTGACATTCCCAGATTTCAGCCGCGCCCAAGCTACGGATGTGCTGAGCTTAATGTCGGACCCTTACGCTAGCCCACTTCGAGGTCGCCCCGTGAAACTTAGTGGGGAGCTAATTGGTCGAGGAGATGCGGGTTATAAGTTTGGTTCTGACCTGAAGCTGCAAGATCCCACAGGCATGATGTATGTCCACTATGCCTCTCGTTTTGGGCCTTTCGGCAACTTGATGTTTGGGGCTAACCAAGTACAAGGATTGCTGGGTTCGCAGGTGAACGCGACAGGTTGGTTCCGCCGTAGCATTATGCCTTGGGTAGACTTAGCTCAACTCAAGACCGTCGGTGGCAAAACGGTGGATAGCTACCATCGCTTCTGGCAGTGCATCCTAGGAGCTGGAGCCATTATTGCTGCCATTGTCGTGCCAGTCGTGTTCTAAAGGGTGGCGCGATCGCCCCTTTTCTGTTTCCTATTCCTGTTGAAATTCTCGTTAACTATTAATCTCGATGGAGGGGCGCGTCACTTGCGCCCTTTTTGCTGCTGGTTTTTTACTGCGTAAATCAGTGCGCTCCATCACACCACTGCTTTGAGCGTGAGGGTCGCTTCACTCAACTGCCGAGTACTCACTTTCGTTTGCCCGATACCACTCGCGGTTTTGTTAGCTCCTTGGTTAATCGCAATCATGGCATCCACTACTTGCTGAATTGCGATCGCCTGCTGCTTAGAAGTCAAAGAAATTTGTTGGTTACTTAAGGAAATATTGTTCACCGCAGCCACAATGCTCTCAACGGTTTTTGTGCCTTCATCCGTCACCATGACTGTGGAGTTGGTAGCGTTCTGAATATCGGTCACGAGAGTGCCAATCTGATCGGCTGATTTGCGGCTTTGGTCAGCAAGTTTTCGGATTTCTGTTGCAATGACTGCGAACCCTTTGCCCTGGTCTCCAGCACGAGAAGCTTCTACAGCAGCGTTTAGCGCTAGCATGTTGGTCTGATTCGCCAGATCACTCACTAAGGTAGAAATGGTGCCAATCTGGTTGGTTTGCTCACTCAGATACAAAATCTGATCGGCGATCTGACCGACTTTCGCCTTTAGGCTGTCGCTATTGCTGCGGGCTTGCTTTTCCTGCTGACCATTGACCAAGACCAATACTTGACGGGCTCCTGTGGCGGCTGATTCTGCCTGCTCTGCGGATTGCTGAGAAGCAACACTCAGTTCATCCATTGCGGCTGTGGTTTGGTTCACAGAAACGGCTTGTTGAGAGACTGTTTTTTCTTGTTGTTCTACAGCTTCGGCAATTTCTGTGGAGGATTTAGCGACCACTGAGACAATCTGATTAATCGTTTGAGTGATGCGGGATGAAATAAATAGTCCCATCACAATTGCTAGCAAACTCGCAGCGATCGCACCTGCAATAGCTGTCACAATCAGCGATCGCATTGCGGCTTCAGAGGCTTTCACTCTTTCGGCTTGCAACTCATCTTCATATTCAGTTAGGGCATTCAGTATTCTTCCAGCTTCGTCAATCAGACCCAAGATGCGACCATTCACAATCTCTTGACTCGCTTCCTTGGTTTTGCCAGCCTCAACCAATCTAATTAGACTTCTATTAATTTGTGAAATCTCTTTGCCTAAAATTTTTAGTCTCCTCAGGCGTTCAACCTGATCCTCACCCGAAATAGGAAGTATTTTTTCTAAAACAGCTATTCTTTCTTCATACTCTCGAACACTAGCTTCATAGGCTTTTGCAAATACATCATTTTGGGTCAAGAGATAACCACGGGCATGGGTCTGACGCTTATACAGAGTCATTGCTAAGCGATCCGACTCTCGAACAATGTTGGCCCCTGCTTCTGTGATGCGGTTTTGCTTGATCGCTTGTCTAGCATTCGCAACTACTACACCTGTCGCGGCAAAGGTGAGAAATAATGGCACTCCATAACCTAATAAAATGCGCTCTCTAAGCTTGAATTGACTAAAATCGATCATGTTTCCGTGGGTGTTTTAAAGAGCTTTAAAGATTGATAATTCTGGCATCATGTGTAAACACCGATAAAGCGTTGAATTATCTTTTCCTAGCTATCCCACTGATTTTCTTAAGCTCGAATTTGATTACAAAATTTCATGGCTTAGTTCAATTAATTATTCATTGACAAAGAAAACTAGCTGCTCTCACCGAGAAAATACTGAGCGACCGCAGCACCATAGCTTTAGAAAGTTTTAGAAGACTAAACTACCTTTTGACAAAAATCAAATCTTTACAAAAACAGCTATTGATCTTGATATCTTGATTGTTGCTCTTGAGCTATCTTGGCCTTGGCTTTTTGCCACAGAGCCTCTAACTCCTCCAAGCTATAGTCGGTTAAGGGGCGATCGCAGACTGACTCCACTTGCACAAACCGTTGAATGAAGCGGCGATTGGTGCCTTGCAGCGCTTCCGCCGGATCTAACCCCTGCCAACGAGCAAGGTTGACGATTGTGAATAACAAGTCGCCCAGTTCCGACTCTTGATGAGCTTTGTTATCTGTTTGTAGCGCTTCTTGAAACTCGGCTAGTTCTTCGTGGAATTTATCCCACACCCCGTCGATGCTGTCCCACTCAAACCCAGCGCCTGCTGCTTTCTGAGAAATTTTCATTGCAGCCATCAGAGGCGGTAAGCTCCGAGCATAGTTGCTGAGTTTTTGGCTCAAAAGAGGCGGCTGAGCAGCAACTTCTTTTTCTTCGTCTTTAATTTGCTCCCAGTTCGCTCGCACTTCCTCAATGCTGTTAACCTCCACATCACCGAAGACATGAGGATGGCGACGAATTAACTTTTCGCTAATGCCTTGAGCAACTTCCCTTAAGCTAAACTGCCCTTGCTCACTCGCAATCTGTGCTTGAAGGACAACTTGCAGCAGTAGATCTCCCAACTCTTCTGCGATCGCCTTTTGATCGCCGCTGCGAATAGCATCTACAGTTTCGTAGGCTTCCTCAATCACATACGGAATTAGAGTCTCAGGGGTTTGGGCTAAGTCCCAAGGGCAACCGCCATCGGGCGATCGCAATTTGGCAACCACTTCGATCAGTTGTTGAAGAGCAGTTAAAGCAGTAGCAGGAAGCGGAACTTGTCCCTCTGGGTGTGACATGGAGAAAACCAAGACTATTTACCTCAATCTTTACCTTAATCAATCGAGGTGGTTTCTAGGCTGTGGTTTCGCTGGCATGATTCTAGACTGCGATTTAGCGCGAGTCGCTGATTTTCGTTGGCGCTTTTTAGGCT
The DNA here is from genome assembly GCF_030409055.1 of Trichocoleus desertorum NBK24. GTDB lineage: Bacteria > Cyanobacteriota > Cyanobacteriia > FACHB-46 > FACHB-46 > Trichocoleus > Trichocoleus desertorum_B. The sequence goes on from NZ_CP116619.1 coordinate 2,106,602, forward strand.
TAACGGCAAACAGCCCTTTCCAGCCCTGAGTTTTGTAGCGTTTGTGCGTCGATTTGTAAGTAGAACTCAGCCAATCGCTACAGGAATGACTCAACGCCCCCAGTTCCAAACCCAAGCAGAGTGCCATCACTTCTGGGCTGTACTGTAAAACCGACTGTTGAGTGACATGAGTTGCCGTAGGCCAGTCGGGGATGGGGTAGCCAAAACCAGCCGCGATCGCCACGCCAACTAAACTCCCAGCACTCAACCAAGTCGCCAAATAAAGTAGGCGTAGCCCGGTACCTACGACTGGCCCGTGAGACCAAAAGGAGCGATGGCGCATCATTTTGCGATAGGGTAGCCAAATCCATCGGAGCCAACCCCACCGTTGATATTGGCGAGAATAAATATCGAGGTCAGGACCAAACATCAGCCCCCCAAACAAAAAACCACCTGCCACGATTAAGGTGAGGCTACTACTGCGAGTTTGTGCATAGGTCAGCCCTGCTACTAGCGGCAAGCTCCAGAGGGTAATGCGATCGTGGGTTCGGCCAGAGGGCATGAAGGTAAATTACGAAGAAATCCCAAACAATTCGAAAAATTAATCTCAGAAAATATTAACAAGAGCCAGAATGTCTGCTATATTTAATTCTCGTGCCCAACGGAATGGGCGCAGGTTACGGGCGATTAGCTCAACGGTAGAGCGCCTGCCTTACAAGCAGGATGTTACAAGTTCGAATCTTGTATCGCCCATAGATAAAAATTCTTGTATCTCTTATCACCTGCTATCTAGTAGGTTACGTTACTCTGTCTAATTGACTGAGACAGTCTGCGCAGATAGCGGATGTCTCCACTTGTTATACTCAAGCATCATAGAGCCATCTAAGTTGATTTGCCTTTAACTCAAGGGCAGGATTTTAGACGGCATCGCTTCTATGAGTCATCCTCCTAAATCTTCCCTACAGAGCCGAGTATCTGCTGAGCCACTGCCAGACTATCCCACTCCACGGGGCTCTAGTTTTGTGGAGTTGCTCGCTTGGTGGCCGCTACATCGAGCTAAAAATATCCGTCAAAAAATTGGCTGGTCTCATGCCTTAGCCATTGGAGTGGCAGTCGTTGGATCTACGTTTGGTCACTTTTTGGGAGACTCCTACGCGAGAGTCGCAAAGCAACAATGGGAAGCGGCTCACCAAGAGGAAAGGCTATTGAGTAGCTTGAATTTGGCAGTTTTAGCTGCCCGTAGTCACCAACAACAACTGATTCCTCTCCTCAGAAATCCTCAGAAGTTTGAGCATGAGCATACCCACTTTTTAGGGCATGTGCAGACAATCGATCAACTCATGACAGAAGTGCAGTCTGCGGTTGTCACTCATACACAGTTTAGTGAAGCGAGTGCTGAGTTAGAAGCTTGGTTGCGTAACTATGACAGCACTCTTGAAGTCTATACTGAGCAACTAGATCAGGTATTGAAAGAGATCAATCGCACTGATTTATCAGCAGCCAATGTTTTAGCGGCTCAGCAGTCTCTTCTAGCATTTACTAATAGTGACGTTGCCTTAGAGGTAGACAGCTTTTCGGACGACCTAAGTCTCCTAATTAAGGATGTCCACGCCAGAGAGGTGAAAGCGGACATCGCTATGCACCGAGCCGAAGATTTGCGTAGTTTGATTACTTACACCAGCTTGTTGTTGTCAGTTCTACTTGCAACTGTTTTAGCTCTGCGAACCAGCCAAGCGATCGCCCGTCCGATTGAAGCTGTCACCCAAGTGGCGCAACAAGCGGCTCAAAACTCTCGGTTTGACTTGCAAGCTCCAGTCATGACAGATGACGAAGTAGGCCGATTAGCCACGGCTTTCAACAACCTAATTCGTCAGGTGGAGCAGTACACCCAAGACTTAGAACTCAGCCGCCAAACTCTAGAATTACGAGTTGAGGAGCGCACTCATGAACTGAAACAGACGATTCAAGAGTTGGAGAGTGAAATCACGCTTCGTTGTCAAATTCAAGTTGCCCTCCATCAGGAAAAAGTCGCTCTCCACAAAAGTGAGCAGCTCTTTCGTTCCTTAAGCGCTTGTTCTCCTGTAGGCATTTTCTTAGCAGATGTGACAGGAGATCTGACCTACGTTAATCCCCATTTACAGCGATTGGCTGCTTATAATCCTGAAGCTGATCTGGCTGAAGCTAGCTTAAAGTCTAGTTGGATGACTTGGGTGCATTCTGAAGATCGCGATCGCGTCTTTGCAGCTTGGACTGAGCATACACAACAAGGCTATAGCTATGGAGATGAGTATCGGTTGCAACTGCCCAATGGCAAAATTCGCTGGGTGCAGACGCGATCGTCTCCTTTGTTTACGGACACAGGTAAACTGCTCGGTCACGTGGGGACCGTTGAAGATGTAACAGAGCAAAAGCAAGCAGAACAAGAGATTCGCCATGCTCTGGAAAAAGAGCGAGAGCTAAATGAGCTGCGAGCCCGTTTCGTCACCACGGTTTCTCATGAATTTCGCACACCACTCACAGTCATCGTTTCCTCTACCGAATTGGTGCAGAACTACGAGCACAAAATGACTCAGGAGAAAAAACACCAGCATTTTGGGAAAATCCAGGCTGCCAGCCGACACATCACTCATCTGCTGGATGAGATCCTGTTTATCAGCCACGCGAGCAGTGGCGAATTGCAGTTTAATCTTGCTCCCATCGATTTAGAGCAGTTTTGCCGCAGTCTATTGGCAGACCTACAGAACGCTTCATCCTGCTCCCACACCTTGCACTTGAGCTATCAAATTCCTCAAACTTTAGTTTGTCTCGATGAGAAACTATTGCGCTATATCCTGACCAATTTGCTTTCTAACGCGATTAAATATTCGCCTCAAGCGAAGGACGTGAACTTTGAGATCACCTGTGATGCTCAAACCGTGATCTTCAGCGTGCAAGATCATGGCATTGGCATTCCGATCGCTGACCAGTTAAACCTGTTTGAAGCGTTTCATCGCGCTAAAAATGCGAGTAATATTCCTGGTGTGGGCCTAGGATTGTCGATCGTCAAGAGCTGCGTAGACTTACATGGTGGCCGAATCACCGTTGAGAGCAAACCTGAGGTCGGCACTAAATTTACGGTCATGCTGCCGCTGATGTCTCAAGCCCAAGAGATTTCCTGAATTTCATTTGCAGCTGCGAGCAACTCATGAGCAATCCATCCGCAAATTACATTCTGGCGTTAGACCTGGGTACGACAGGCAATCGCGCCTTTCTGTTTAACCACGATGGCAAAATTGTGGGGCAAGCTTACAAAGAGCTAACCCAGTACTACCCGCAACCTGGATGGCTAGAGCATGATCCGCAGCAGATTTGGCAAGATACCTGCTGGGTGATGCAAAGCGTCGTTCAGCAAGCAGGCATTGCTGCAACTGAAATTACCGCGATCGGTCTCACCGTCCAGCGAGAGACTTGTTTGCTGTGGGATAAAACGACTGGGCAACCTTTGCATCCTGCGATCGTGTGGCAAGACCGCCGGACTTCACCCTTCTGCAACGAATTACAAGAGCAAGGGTACGCTGCCGAAATTTACGATCGCACAGGTTTAGTCATAGATGCATACTTCTCTGCCACAAAAATCAGGTGGCTGTTAGATCATTTGCCGCCAGAGGTTGATCTCGATCAGGTTTTGGCTGGAACGATTGACACTTGGGTGCTATGGAATTTAACCGGGGGGCGCGTCCATGCTACCGATGATAGTAATGCCAGCCGCACGATGCTGTTTAACCTGCGATCGCGGCAATGGGACTCTAAGCTCCTCGATATCTTTGGGATTCCTGCCCATCTCTTACCCCCAGTGCAACCTAGCTTGGGTACGTTTGGGGTCACTGACGCTAAATTATTAGGGGCCGAAATCCCAATTACTGCCATCCTAGGCGATCAACAAGCGGCTTTGTTCGGCCACGGTTGCGATCGCGTGGGTTTAATCAAGTGCACTTACGGGACAGGTTGCTTTCTGGTCGCCCATACAGGAGCGGAGATCATGCGATCGCCAGGGCAATTGGTCTCAACGGTCGCTTGGACTCGTTCTAGCGAACATGGCGCACCGGAAGTGGGTTATGCGCTCGAAGGCAGCATGTTTACCAGTGGAGCCTGCATTCAGTGGCTACGAGATGGGCTGAAGCTAATTGAAACTGCGGCTGAAACGGAAGCCATAGCCACCCAAGTCGCGGATAATGGCGGTGTTTATTTTGTGCCTGCTTTTAGCGGTTTAGGGGCACCCCATTGGGATATGAGTGCCCGTGGCGCGTTCTTCGGCATTACTGGGGGAGTGCAACGAGAGCATTTAGTGCGTTCGGTCCTAGAGGCGATCGCCTATCAAGTCAAAGAAGTAGTGCAGGCCGTGGATGCTTGTAGCAGTGCCAAGGTGCAACGGCTCAAAGTGGATGGGGGAGCGTGCGACAACAATTTCTTGATGCAGTTTCAAGCCGATGTGTTGGGAATTCCCGTAGAGCGGCCTGTTGTCCGAGATGTGACGGTGCAAGGAGTAGCCTTTGCCGCAGGTCTAGCCTCTGGTTTTTGGCAAGACTATACGGCCCTCGTCAACAGTCGCCAGCGCGATCGTGTATTTGAACCCAGACCAGCCACAGCAGCCCTAGAAAACTTTGTCACTTGGCAAAAAGCCGTATCTAGAGCCAAAAATTGGGCCGAGTAGCACCATAAGTAGCCCTACAACAAATCCCTCGCCATCATCCGGTAGAACCAGAACATGACGAGGGGAAGGGAGATTTACGTAAACAGCAATCCTAGGAAAGGGCGATCGCTGAATTTCGCTCAGCCTACTCGCGGTAACCCGTACGGCTAACCACATCAGGTTCTTGGTAGCGTACAGTTTCTTTGGGCTTGCGGAATAGATTAGCTAGACCCAGCAAACCAATTAGACCCAACCAACCCAAGTTGTTGTTGTCATCTTTGGTTTCTTGGAAAGGAGTGGTGTCTAGAGTGGGGTTGTTGTTAGGGTTATTGTCAGTCTGAGCGTGGCTAGGGAGGCTCAGGGGAACAACCGCAAGGCTAGCAGCCAGAACGCCAGCACCAACTAACTTAGATAGAGTCGTCCGTTTCATAGTCAAAATTCCTCTGAATACTTCTAGCGAAAGGGTGCAATGCAACGAAGCAGTTAAATAGTCGAATAAGACGTTTGTGAGAAGCGATGTGAGGAGCGAACGTCTGAGCAAGTTTTAACGAGCGGGGCAGAGAAGGACAGAGCCTTCAAGTTCCAGACCTTCTCTGGCCCTAGGAAAGAGTCAAACGCCAACTACGACAACTCTACGAATTAGTAGCGAGTACCAGTACGGCTCGCTTCTTCGGGTTCACGATAACGAGTTGGCTCTTCATGGCTCTTCTTAGTTAGACCAGCCAAACCAGCCAAACCAAGTAGACCCAACCAACCCCAGTCAAAGTCGCGATCGCCTTCAGCAGCGGTGTTTGTGTTGTTATAAGTAGCGGTAGTGTCTGTACCTGTTGTGCCTGTAGTACCAGCTTCGGTCTGAGCAGAAGCGGGCACGGTCAGGGGGAGAGTAGCTAGGCTGAGGCTAAGAACACCAGCACCAACAAACTTAGATAGAGCAGCTTTCATGATTAAATTCCTTTTCTCTTGATAGTGTCTGTTAGAAGCTTTAAGAAACGCTTCAAGGTTTGAATACTGTTCGGTTTAGATGGCACCGATACTCAACAGATTAGGAGATAGCAGCCAGAATCGAATCGCTCTATAGCTGTAACCTACTCGTTGATCTAACTCCCACTCAAGTAGTAGAAGTTAAGTTACTAGTCAGCCGCAAGAGGCAAAAAAACAGACAACAAATTGCAGTTTTTAGAGCTTTGATTCACTCTAAATCAGGGGATCGCTGTGCTGGCAACAGTTTCCGAAACAAACACTTTTATTAGGAACGAATTCAGCGACAGGCAAGCTAAATCCCCTATAAATATCAGCTAATGCAATCAACAAATCAGGTGTTTTAGGAGCAGCCAAGATTAAATTAGAATTAGCTGAGAATTAGCTGAGAAATCCTCAACCATTTAAAGTACTTAAATATCAAAAATATCCCAAAAATATTCGTTCAAGTTTCTCATTTCCAAGGGTCAAAAAAGCTTGTTTGAGCCACTTAAAATTCAGTTTTTTAACAAAAGTTAATGTTTCAATCTGGGATGCTGCTGAATCGGAATTTGCACGATGAATTCTGCCCCCTCTCCTAGCGTGGAAACACAACGGAACTGCCCTTGATGCTTCTCTACGACAATCTGATAGCTAATTGACAGGCCCAATCCTGTCCCTTTCCCCACCGCTTTGGTCGTGAAAAAGGGATCAAATAGCCGCTTTTGAGTTGCCTCCGGCATACCTGGGCCATTGTCCCTAATGCGAATCATGACTTGATCGGGTGCGACAACAGCCGTGCTGATCCAGATTGTGGGGAGTGGCGTGGGAGAGTCTGGAGTTGGCGTATCGTTCAGAAGCTCAATTTCACGGCGAGTTTCTAGGGCATCGATCGCATTTGCCAGCAGGTTCATGAATACTTGGTTCAATTGGCCCGCGTAGCAGTTGACCGAAGGCAAATCACCATAGTTTTTAATCACCTCAATGCCCAGATAGCCTGGTCTAGACCGCAGTTGATTCTGCAAGATGACCAAGGTGCTGTCTAAGCCTTGATGAATATCTACAGGCTTCATTTCCGCTTCGTCTAGGCGAGAGAAGTTTCTCAGGGAGAGGACAATCTGACGAATCCGCTCGGCTCCCACCTGCATAGAAGCGAGAATTCGAGTAAAGTCTTCCCCCAAAAACTCCAAGTCTATTTCTTGGATAGTGGCTTCAATAGCTGGGACAGGTTGAGGATAGTGGCTTTGGTACAGGTGGAGCAGTTGAAACAGATCCTGAAGATACTGCTTGGCATGAGTTAGGTTGCCGTAGATAAAGTTAATCGGGTTATTGATTTCGTGGGCAACGCCTGCCACCAGTTGACCCAAACTCGACATTTTCTCGCTTTGTACGAGTTGGGCCTGAGTTTGCTGTAGCTCCTGTAAAGCTTGCTGAAGTTGCTGAACTTTCTCGCGATATTGCGCTTCCGACTGCCGCAAAGCTGCTTCAGCTCGTTTACGCTCTGTGATGTTCTCAATCATGCCGAGGCTATAGGAAGCACTGCCTTGCTGGTCTCGAATTAAAGTAGCAGTGAGATTGGCCCAAACGACCTCTTGAGTTTGCTTCAGGTAGCGCTTCTCGATTTGATAACTCGCGATCGCCCCAGCCACCATTTGCTCAAACAAGCGCAAGTCTTTAGTGAGGTCGGCGGGGTGAGTAATTTCTTGGAATGAACGCTGGGTCAAATCCTCTGCTTCATACATCAGCATTTTGCAGAATGTCTTGTTCACTTGGACTAACTGTTCATCTTCCAAGCTGGCGATCGCCATGCCAATGGGAGCGTCCTCAAAAATACGACGAAAGCGCTCCTCTGTTTTCTGAATTTGACCAAACAAACGAGCATTCTCTAGAGCGATCGCAATCTGACCTGCCAGGGTTTTGAAGGTGTCGAGATCGATGGCGCTAAAGTGATCCGCATAAGCATCTTGAATATTGAGAATACCAAGCAGACTCCCACGCGCGACGAGTGGAACGGCAGCTTCCGCACCCATTAACAACGGGGTAGCATTGGCTCCGGTGCAGGTTCTACTGGCTCTGGATTCCGCAACCGCTAACTGCTGGCTCCGAGCCGCACGAGCCACCAAGCTATCTGAGCAATCTAAAGCAATACTAATCTCACGATGAGCAGACCAAGACCCATCGGCTCCACTAGCCCCCGCTTGCCGACTCAGTTGTTGGGTGTTTGGCTCCAAAAGATAAATCTGAACATGGTGCAAGTTGAAACGAGTTTGCAGCAAGGTCACTGCTTCTTGCAAAAGCAACTCAGGATCGAGAATCGCTTTTGATAGCTCACTGACGGCAAAGGTAACATGTTGGCTCGCCTCCAGCTCGTGGGTGCGTTCTTCCAGCCCTTGCAGCAGTTTGCCCACTTGCTCTGCCATCGCATTGAAGTTAGTTGCGAGGCTACCGATTTCATCTTTAGAGGTGATCTGGACGCGGGCGTTAAGCTGACCTGAGGTAAACTGAGCCACTCGTTGCGCTAGATGTACTAGAGGTTTGGCTAACCATTGAGCCATTGCGATCGCCATAGCCACAACAGCGATCGCGATCAAAATTGCTAATCTCTGCGCCACCCGCACTTGAGCATAGATGGGTGCCAAAAAAGCGTTCTGGGGCTGTGCGAAAATGACAAACCAGGGTTGAGTTCTGAGTCGAACCGCCGCAACGGCGCTGGGCTGATGATTAACTGCCGCCAGCTCTGTAGTGAAATAAGTGGGAGGACAAGTTCTAACCGCTTTGCAGGTGATCTGATTCAGCCCTCGCTCAAAGGCAGGTAAGTCAGTAGCCAGTTCTGTAGCGGGTCGCTTGGGCAAACGCCCTTCTTGCCTCAAGGTTTCAAGCTTCTCTGCTGGTAGAGGAACCACAGACTTAAACACCAATTCTGGGGCAATGCCATGCGCTAGACGGATGTGGTTTTCATCCAGCAGCACTGGAAATGATTGAGTCCCTGCTAATCCATTATTTTGCCCCACTAATTGCTGGATCGCTGCCGCGTTGTAACGCACTGCCAACACGCCGACGATCGCACCCTTAGCATTGCGTACCGGGCTACTGAAGTAGAGACTAACAAAGTTATCGCTACCCAACCGCATGGGCGAAGCGTAAGGAAACCCAGTCTGCAAAGGTTGCCGCACATAGTCATCATTGGCTTGGTTGCGCCCCACACTCGCTAGATTGGTATCAAGCACACTGCGACCTTGGCGATCGAACAACGTGTAAGACAAGATATTGAGCGAATCTCGTTGAGTTAGGGTGCGTAAAGTAGCAGCCACTTCAGCGTTAGAAGCACTGTTGCGACGCTCTTTGACAGGCAAACTGAGGTATTGAGCTAAATCGGGTAATTGGGCATCCACTCGCACCACATCTAAGTTGGCTGTTACAAAGGCATCAAGCGTCAGAGCCGTTTGACTAGCTGCGGCGTACAAGGCTTGATTCGCGTTATTCGTCAGCATCACTTGAGCAGTATGCTTGTTGAGCCAAGACAGGAGCAGCAATGAAATCAGCGCGACTCCTAGAAAAGCCAAAATCAGTTTGGTGCGAAGAGAAGAGAATGAGAACTGCCGCACAGTGATCGACTTCCTGCAAATTGTTTGAAGCTATGGGAGGGTAGGAGATGCCCTGCTTTAATGCTCACTCAGAAATTGCCCAGAAAGTCGTTAAGAATTAGCAGTTTGGGGGACAGAAACCCCCGACAACAAAATCCTGAGAATTTTGGGTGCCTATCATCCTACTGTGCAAAACTATCAAACCGGGAAAGTTGCAAGGTGCTACTTGGCTTTAAGTGAAAATTGCCCCACCCATCAACCGCTGGTAGCGATATTCTAGTTCTGCTTGCATGAGGGGCCAGCGATCGAGCGTGGCATCTTTGGCGATCGCTTTCTCGGCTGCTTCCCGCGCAACTTCTAGTACCGCCTGATCTTCTACTAAGCTAGCCAAAGCAAAATCGGGCAAACCAGATTGACGAGTGCCTAGCACTTCCCCTGGCCCTCGGAAGCGCATATCCATTTCTGAGATAAAAAAGCCATCCTGCGATTGTTCCAGCACTTTCAGGCGTTGCCTCGCAGTTTCCGCCTTGGAGCTACTCATTAGCAAGCAAAAAGCTTGGTCTGCCCCTCGACCGACCCGCCCGCGCAACTGGTGGAGCTGGGACAAACCAAAACGTTCGGCATGCTCGATCAGCATTACCGCCGCATTGGGGACATCCACACCGACTTCAACCACAGTAGTCGAGACTAAAATTTGGGTTTGGTTGTCACGGAATTGATTAATCGCTTCCTCTTTCTCCGCCGAAGTCATGCGGCCATGCAGCAGCCCAATCTGGAATTCAGGAAAAACCTGCTCTTGCAGCCGTTGATGTTCCTCGATCGCGGACTTCAAATCCAACTTCTCAGACTCGTCTACCAAGGGCAGCACCACATAGACTTGGCGACCTTGCGCGACTTGGCGGCGGATCAACTCATAAGCCTGGGTGCGATCGCTTGCAGTCAAAGCTGTCGTCTGGATGGGCTTACGTCCGGGTGGCAACTCATCAATCTGGCTCACATCCAAGTCGCCGTGGAGCGTCAGAGCCAGAGTCCGGGGAATCGGTGTCGCTGTCATGGTCAAAACGTGAGGGATGCCATTGACACCTTTTTGTTGCAATCTAGCTCGTTGTTGCACTCCGAAGCGATGTTGCTCATCAATCACCACCAAGCCTAAACGCTGAAAAGTGACTGGATCTTCAATTAAGGCATGGGTGCCCACCAACAACGGCAGTTCACCCGTTTGCAATTGGGCATGGATTTGCCGCCGCTTCGCTGTTTTGGTGGAGCCTGTCAGCAACTCGACGGGTAAGTGCAACAAATTAAACCAACTCACCAACTTGCGATAATGCTGCTCTGCCAACACCTCGGTCGGAGCCATCAGCGCTGCTTGGTAGCCTGCTTGAATTGCTGCCAAAACCGCGACAACTGCCACCACGGTTTTTCCCGACCCGACATCGCCTTGCACCAATCGGTTCATCGGTACGGGCTTCTGCAAGTCGTTAAGGATGTCGTTGATCACTCGTTGCTGAGCACCCGTCAGCTGAAACGGCAGCAGCTCATACAACTGATCAATCAATTGCCCTGTGGAAGCGAGGACAGCACTGGCTTGAGTTTGGCGCTGGCTCTGCCGTCGCTTCAGCAACCCCAACTGTAAATAGAAAAACTCATCAAACACCAAACGCCGACGAGCCATATCTAAAGCAGCGCTATCGGGTGGGAAATGAATATGAGCGATCGCCTCTGCCAAACCGCTTAACTCATATTGCTCCTGTAGCATTTCTGGTAAAGGATCGCTCAAATGAGCCGCTGCCGGAAGCGCTGCAATCACCGCTTTTCGGACTAAATCCGCTCCCACTCCTTCGGTCAAAGAGTAAATCGGCACCACTCGCCCCACCGTGACCGATTCAATGCTACTTCCCGAATGATCCAAGACTTCAATCTCTGGATCTTCCAAGGTCATGCCGTACTTGCTTTTCTTGACCAACCCAGAAGCGGCAATCACAGCGCCAGGGGGGTAGAGCCGTTTCTGTTGCTCTTGCCAGCCCCGATTACGATAGCGATTCCCTGCGAAGAAACGACTCAGCTTAATCTGCCCACTGCGATCGCGCACCACTAATTCAAAAATAGTTAACTTGGCATTGCGGGGGCTACTAAAGCAGGTACAGCGCTTGACAGTACCAACCAATGTCACCGTTTCTCCAGCCTCTAAGTCCCGGATCTGGACTTGCCGCGCGTAGTCAATGTGGTCACGGGGGTAGTAGAACAGCAGATCGCGAACTGTATAAAGCCCTAGTTTCGCCAAGCGTTCAGCATTCTTAGGGCCAATTCCAGGCAAATAAGTGAGGGGTTCATCAGGAGAAATCACTCGCTGCGGCTCGATCAGCGGTGCAGTTTTAGGAGGTTTTGGCTTCGGCTCTGACGCTGGCAGCCCGTTTGCGACAGAACTACTTTGGTTCGTTCGCTCACAGGTTTGCCGAACTTGATAGAGAAACCGCCGAGTATCAGCGACTAAATGCTGCCGTTGGGCAAAACTTAGATCGGAGTAATGGGTAAATTGGCCCGCTACTTCTTGCCACCGACGGCGATCGCGATTCGGCAAAATTTCTGGAGCCTGTTGCAAGCTTTGAGCCAAGAACTCGCTGAAGCGAGATTGTTTGCCTACTAAATCATTAAAGCCATGCTCTGCTTCCACGGCCAAGGCTTTTTGCAGCCGCACCCAATCAGGCAGGGAAGGAAGTTGCAACATTGACGCTGGAGCAGTTGGAGTCAAAGTTTCAGGTTGGGGCAAAGCCAATTGCTCAATTGCATCCTCCATACAAATCCTGGATTAAGTGGGGCAGCAGATCTCGATTTAATCCTCAAACCAACTGGCACGCCAAGCAGATTCGGCTTCTGCGATCGCTCGTTCTCGTTGTTTTTTCTGGTATTCCTTACCAAGAGATTGCAGCCGTCCAGACAAACTCCGTAGTTTCTGCCGCCACACAGCAACAGTGCTATCCGTAAACTCAATTTCTGTCAGACGCAAATGAATGGCCACAATATGAGTCACAGAAAGTCCTGATGGCGCTGCTTCAGATCGATTTTCATCCGCAGTTTCCACCAATAAATTTAGCAAGTTTGGTGTACCTGCTACTGCCTCCGTCATTGCTTCTGCTTTAGAAGCCGCTTCTAGTAAAACTTCTGGCAGCGCTTTTGGCAAGATGTCTACTTGCTGAAACAGATAATTCGCCTCTTTTGAAACTTGGCTAAAAATCCGAGCGATCGCCCGTTCCACCCCTTCCCGCCACCGGAACAACCGCTCTGGGGTCAAACGTTGGGACTCGGCAGGTTCGCTTTTGGGTTCTGGCGTTTCAGATTCTAAAGCTTCGGGTTCAGGAGTTTCGGGTTCTTCGGGCTGCGGTTCCACAGTTTGTGGTTCTGTCCCGGTAGCAAACGACTGCTTCTCAGTATTCTCTGCCAACGCTATATCCAACGAAGCTAGGGAAAACTCCTGCCCAGGCTCTGTGGGTATGTCTGTGGGTATATCCGTATGCTGCTCTAGTTGAGTCTCGCCAATACGCCGTAGCTGATCCACTAAATTTGTTTGAGCTTGCTTAGCCAGTTGCCTCAAAGACTGCTGCAATTGCTGTCTTTGGTTAAAAGACAAGCGCAAAAACTGCTGAGGATACCCTTGAGTGCACAAATGATAGCTTGCCAAAATTAGCTGCTGCTTGGTTGCCTGACCCAAAGCCGTTAAGTAGCCCGAATAAAGGCTGTAAAACTCATCAGCCGTACCCGCTAGCATTTGCTCTAATGCAGCAATATCGCGTTCAATTTGTTCAACTGATCTAACCATTCTCCCTCCTATGGGCAGGAAGCCCCCAATAGATGCCCCACCCCCAATAGATGTCCCAATAGAGGAAAGACAGGCCAGAGTGGTGAGCTTGACCTGTCTTCACATTATTATCCAAAATCCAGTTCAGCCGAGCTTCACAGATGTAGAAGCTAAAGTCTAAAACTGTTACTTAGTCCCGGTCATCGCTGCAACTTCATCAGCAAAGTTGTTCTCTTGCTTCTCAATGCCTTCGCCCAGAACAAAACGGACGAAACGACGAACTTGGATATTTTCACCAGTCTGAGCAATGGTTTGCTTGACTAACTCTTCCACCGTGATGTTTTGGTCACGAATGTAGGGCTGATCCATCAAAGTCATTTCTTTCAGGCGCTTGTCAATGCGGCCTTGAACGATTTTTTCTTTGATGTTGTCTGGCTTACCTGCGAGGTCATCTCGGCCCATTTCAATCGACTTCTCTTTCTCCGCAATATCAGCGGGAATGTCGCTCACCTTGACATACTCAACGTTGGGGCAAGCAGCAATCTGCATGGCCACGTTGCGAACCAAGGCCTGAAATGTTTCGCCACGAGCGACGAAGTCAGTTTCGCAGTTCACTTCCACCAGAACGCCAACACGGCCTCCTGTATGGATATACTGACCCACTAAACCTTCCGCTGCAACTCGGCCTTCTTTTTTGCCAGCAGAGGCAAGACCTTTTTGCCGCAACCACTCTGTTGCTTTGGTAATGTCCCCATCATTCTCAATCAGGGCTTTTTTACAGTCCATCATGCCTGCGCCAGTTTTTTCGCGCAGCTCTTTCACGCTTTGTGCAGAGATGTCCGCCATTTTGCCTTAATTCCTACTTCAACTCGATTGAGACCTTAAACGCGAAAACTCTAGGAAAGCTGGAGCAAATGAAGGGCGATCGCCCTTCATTTGCTGGGTATAGCTATCGAACTCTATAACTATGCTTCAGTTCCAGCTTCAGCTTCAGCTTCTTCCTCAGGCAGGAACGAAGTGTCGTTGTCTTCGTAGTCGAAGTCGTCCTCCGCACCTTCGTAGTCTTCGTAATCTTCTTCTGCTTCTAGCTGACCATGACGACCTTCATAGATCGCGTCCGCTAGCTTGCCTACTATTAGCTTAATAGACCGAATCGCATCGTCGTTAGCTGGAATAGGAATATCTACGAAGTCAGGATCGCAGTTAGTGTCTAGCAGGGAAACGATGGGAACGCCTAGCTTGAGGCACTCTTGAACCGCGTTATATTCCCGGCGTTGATCCACGATGATGACGACATCAGGAACTTTACGCATGGCTTTAATGCCACCCAGATACTTCTGTAGCTTTTCTAGTTCTCGGCGCAGAACAGATGCTTCCTTCTTGGGTAGCAGGTCTAGGGCTCCAGTTTCTTCACGACGCTCTAGCTCTTTGAGGCGATCGACGCGAGTCTTAATAGTTGCCCAGTTGGTGAGCATACCGCCCAACCAACGCTGGTTGACGTAGTAAGCGCCACAACGGGCTGCTTCTTGAGCCACAATGCCCGCTGCTTGCCGCTTAGTGCCAATAAACAAGAACTTCTTGCCCTGTTCAGCCGCAGTCCGCATGTAACTGTAGGCTTCTTCCATCAACTGGGCAGTTTGCACCAAGTCAATGATATGCACCCCGTTACGAGAGGTGTAAATATAAGGAGACATTTTGGGATTCCACCGGCGGGTTTGGTGCCCAAAGTGAACCCCTGCCTCCATCATTTGAGCCAAAGAGACGACTGGCATATTTTTTGAACTCCTGATTCGGGTTAATCCTCCATCCAGGTGTATTTCTGAGCCTGATAGCCCTTCGGAAACACCCGAAATCCTGGATGTGCGAATTTAGACAACTTTTCTAGCGTAACACAATTTCACTTCCAGTTCGTGCATGCTCTCGTTACTGGAACAGGGCAAACGCATGAAAATTATTGAGCAAGGATTTTGATCAGGTAAGCATCGTCCCAACCCGCCTTTTTGCGTTTAGCAGAAATACCCACTTTGGTTACTTTGTCCTGACCTAACAAATTGAGAGCAATCTGGCGCAACAAACTCATATTCTGAGGAGCATGATCTTTGCGAATCCGACAAGCATCCTCAGCAAACGACACATCCAGCACCCAATGCAGGCCATTCTCAATCGCCCAGTGCGTGCGAATGGCCGCATTGATGACATCCGCATCTTGCCCCAGACTACTCAAGTAGTAACGCCGCTCCCGGCTCACTGTGCCGTTCAGGCGGCGCTCACACTCCACCATCACGACGGTTTGCAATCCCTTCCAGTGCTGCTTTTGGACCAGATAGTCCAATTCTGTACCTGAGAGTGTCCAACAGCGTCGGATTTCAATGCGTCCATGCCCTTTACTGACGCATTGGGCTACATCAGACATGACATCGTGAAATTGCGTTGCTGCAGCTTGCTCAAAGAGCCACTGCACATCGGGAGCAGGTCACCTTTGCAAGGTTCGGTGAAATCAGTCAGGATAGAGGCAACTCATTGCTGCAACCCCTGACATGACTCCTGCTCAAGCCCAAGCCCTCCAAGTTCATCTCGAAGCGATTGCTCAAATTCTGTACGCCGAAAGTGACCCGGAAGCGATGAAAACACTCGAAGGTATTGAGTTGACTCTGCGAGAGCAGATTCAAGCCCATGTCAGTCCCGAATTAGGGTGTTTTTTATCCGAGCGGTTAGCGGTACGCAAGCAGGAAGAGTGCGAAGGCTAAAAAGTACACTGGGAGAGCTAGAACTCACCACGGGCCAAGCAGAGAAACTGGCAGTTGCTCCCTCCCGACAGTTGAGTCCCCATTTAGAGAAATGCTGTCTGCGCTTAAGTGCCAATGTCTCCTATGAGCAGGCAGAGCGTGATGTAGCTTATCTCACCGGGATTCGCATTCCAGCTAAAACTCAACAACGCTTGGTGCATCATCAGAGCTTTGAGTTGCCAACGGCCCAGCAGCCCATTGCAGAACTCGGTGTGGATGGGGGCAAGGTGCGGGTGCGAACGCCGTTGGGGGAGGCCTGTCAATGGCGAGACTACAAAGCCATTGCCACTGAACAAGGTAGGGTTGCCAACTTTCAAAACAATGCTCAACTGATTGGCTGGGTTAATGCTCAAGCTTTAGAGCATCCCTTGACCTGTTTAGGCGATGGCCATGATGGAGTTTGGAATCTGATTGCGCAAATCGCCACCGCAGAGTGTCGTCGGGAGATCCTCGATTGGTATCATCTCAAAGAGAATCTCTACAAGGTCGGCGGTTCGCTCAAGCGTCTCCATCAAGCCGAAGCGCTACTATGACGGGGGAAAGTGGATGCAACCATTCTCTTGTTTGAAGACGTTCAGAAAAAACAGGCAAAGAACTTCTGTGAGTATCTGCGCAAACATCGCCACCGCATTGTGAATTACGACTACTTCCAAGCGGAAGGGCTGTGTTCGGTGGGTTCGGGTGCGGTTGAATCGACTATCAAGCAGATTGACCGTCGCGTTCAAATATCAGGCGCGCAGTGGAAGCGTGAGAATGTTCCACAAGTGCTAGCTCATCGTTGCGCTTATCTCAATGGTCTAATCGGTTTGCAAAACTGACATGCTCCCCTGCACATCCTCCAACAAGTTCGGTTGATTACCTTTGAGGGCAAGGACCTGGTGGGGGGACAGAAGGGCTTACAAAGTAGAGCGAATCAGAGACATAGCCCGTTGACCTCGTTGATAAAACGGTCGTTTTCCAAGGCTCAGTTGCAATAAGGCATTCACTAAATCCGCACAGGTGTCGGCAAAGTTAACCCAGCCATAGGCATACAAACCCGTATAAAAATGGCTATGTCTCGGGTGACTTCGTGGCGATTGGGAGGGACGAGCAATGTAATGAGCCACTCCTCGTTGACGCAGTTTTTGTCCCACAAAAGTTGCCGCTCCATAGGCCAAAGTCAGGACTAACAACAAGGCAATTAAGCGATTGCCTTTGAGTCCGGTTCCCTCCAGGTGGTAACCTCCGCTTTTACAATCTCTGAACATTTGCTCAATGCCCATGCGCTTGGCATAGGCTCGAGTTGCCGCTTGCAAGGATGACAGGTTGGTTAACAAGAACCACCCTTCTTTAGCGACTTTGCCTCGGTATTTGCCTCGCCAACAAGCGGCTACTTGAAAGCCACTGGCTTGATGCGTTTTTGTGACATTGACTCCACGAAAAAATGCCTGCATTCCAGGCTTCAACCCCAACTGCTTCAATTGTTGCCAATCGCCATCCCAACGCTGCAAATATTCATGACAGCGCAAGCGCAAACAAAAGTAGACGCTTTGGTGGCTCAGCCATCGAGCGAGTTTGATTGCACAAAACTCACGGTCGCCTAGAACCACGACTTTGTACTCTTTCAGAGGTTGCAACGCCTTGAGTAATACCTTCTTTTGTTCCTTAAAGTTGCTGCTCCCGAGATGCGATAGTTCTATCCAGTAAATCGGAATGGCTCGACCGGATTGCACCCAACTGAGTACTAATAAATTCGTTTGCTTCCATTGCGTGCGGTCTAGGGCAACATAGATGCTCGCACCGGGTGCATGAATCTCGTGTAACTGTTCAATCAGAATTGGGTGCCAGAGGCGTTCAAAACTTAACTCGCTTAAACTCAAAAAGCGTTTTAACTTCCGTAGACGGCTTGCGCTTTGAATCGGGATTGGTAGATTCGCGGCCAGAGATTCGAGCTTGATCGTTTTGAGGGTTTGTAAGAGTTGAATCACCAACAGGAGTAGGAGAAATTGAGCCCGACTGAGGCAGGAGCGCAGATGAGTTTGGTAGAATTCAGGCATCTTGATTATGGAAGGTCTTCTCAACAAGCGGGAACCTTTTTTTCTTTGCCTATTGTCCCTCAAACCTCCACTACATCTGTCTTAGAAACCCCTCTGTCCCCCACCAGGCAAGGACATAATCAGCACCTTGGTCAATAATGGCCGCAGCAATTTCTCTTTGACAGCCCATCGCATCAATGGTGACAATACATCCGGCAATCGAGAGCACTTCCAACAGCTGGGGAATGGCGGTAATTTCATTCGACTTTTCATCGACCTTACGTTGCCCCAGCACCAGGCGATTCACACTGGCCCAAGCACTAACCATGTGAATGGCTCCTTTGCCATGACGGGTATCGTAAGAACCGCGCACGGTTTTGCCATCAATCGCAATGATTTCGCCTTGCGTCAATCGACTAATCGCCCCAATCCAACTCACAAAGCATTGCTGCATTTGCTCTGGCTCCATGCGGGCAAACAACCGGGCAAAGGTATCGTGAGTCGGAATGCCATTGGGTAGGCTGAGGAAACTGCTCAACCAGTCGAATTTCGCCCGTCCATACTCCTCAATGTCTGTCCAACTTTCAGCACCACAGATGACAGCGCAGATAGCAATGGTAACGATGTCAAGCAACAGATGCTCTTTGCCGCGTTCATCGCGTGGGTCGTCCAAGCTAGCAAAGTGAGTCAGAATGCTGGCATCATTGAGCGGGTTCATGGCAGCCACCTTTGCGCTTGGGTACTGCTTTTAGCCTACGCTCTATTTTTATGCGTTTGCCCTGGTTACTGGAAGTTGATGGTATGCACACCAGCCAGTTGAAGCGCTTCTTTCGTACCGCTGTCGTAGGCCCAAGCCTTGAGAGTAGCTTTATCGCTGGGTAAGGCGGTTGGCGATACTGTTGCCGCCCAACCAGAGTTAGCATTGTTCGTAGCAGTGGCAACATCGGCTCGATTAACGTTGACTGGGGCGCACACCGTTCTGAGTTCCTTGACTCAAATCTTGCACCTCGTGATCTGAACCTCCCATCCCTGCTTCTGTAGTAACAGTCGCTTTTGTTCAACTTCCTGGAGCAGCAGGGCGATAACAATCTCAGGTAGACAGGCTTCGAGCACGACTGTGGCAGCCTCAACCCAGTCCGGTAACATCTTTGAGTTCGTTGAAAGATAGCCCCAGTGAGCCAGAATAAAAGCACTCAGCGACAACACCAACCAGCGATAGAGACCCTTCAAGGTTTGTTGTCCAAAGCGATGCAGACCAAAACGGTGTTTTGCTGTCTTGAACCAGCCTTCTATCTGCCAACGATGCCGCCCCCACCAGATAATCGGGCTGGCTTTGAGCGACTTGGTGGAGAGCACATAGCGCTTCAAGCGTGGCTTGCCCTCTTCGCGCTTGAGGTAGAACCAAGCCACGGTGACAGGGAAGTCGAGCCCTTCGAGCCGCACCTGCTGCCCTGGCTTGTGCAGATGGAACAGTTGCCGTCCATCCTGGAGGAGACGGTCATAGCGAACGCCTGTGACCGCGTGAAGTTTCAGCTTTCGCATCCCTTTGAGGAAGTCTATGCTGCCAAAGGCGGTATCGGCGAGCACGACCAACCGGAAAGCTTGGCGCAACCAACGAGGTAACTGACGCACCAGATGCAGGCCTAAATGGGCCGGGGAAGTCGTGTCCTTGCCCCGGTACACTCGAAAGCTCCAAGGAATGCGCCAAGGCCCAACCACGAGATACAGCACTACCAGATGCACCCCGTGTTTGCTGTGAAAGACAGAGACTAGCTGCTCAAAGGCTTTGAACTTGCCTCGTTTCTCCAAGGTCGTCAAATCCCCAATCACTTGCAGATGTGGTCGGCGACCGCGAGGACGATACTGCTGGAGTTGCTGACGCACAGCTTTTCGCAGGCGACGAATCACTTCCCGCGCTGACCAGCTATAGACGTTGAGGAAGCGGCTGAGAGCACTCGGGGATTTGAGGGGACTGTGCTCTGGCAGAGGAGCACCCTGGGCTCTAAGAAACAACTCCAGCAAAGCTTGCAGGCTTTGACGCTGGTAGGGACTCGGCATCCCGTCGAGCAAGTGATAGATTAGTTCTTGGGCGTGGGCAAGAATGTCCATGGTTCTTGCAATCTATTGGTTTCACGCCCTTTCTCTCACTTTTCAAGCTTAGGTGCAAGATCTGAGTTGGGTAATGATGGCCAGATCAGCAGGTTTTTCAGCAGTAAAAATAATCGCCCAACCATATATTATTAAGGGCTCTGTTCTGGGTAAGGGGTGTTCTAAGGCGGATCGGTTATTGGTATATTACGAAGCGGCCTGCCGCATTTCAGCATAAGCAGCATACACACCTTGAACGTTGTACCAATTTAAGAAGATACGAGCGATCTCAAGGGCTAGTTGCGGTTTGCCTTGATTAATTAGCCATTGCAACAAAGGGGCTAAGGTTCGCTCATTTAAGGAGCCACCGAGAGACAGTAACCCCCAAAGAATGCGGTGGAGCCAAGTCATTTGAATCATCATCCGCACTTCCCAGGTGGGATGCTTTTGATAAAACAACACTCCCATGCGTCCGCGCTGGATTTCTTTGTCAATCAACTGCGGAATTTCTGCTAAGGCAAAAGGTGGATGCCAATGGTAGCCAACTGCACTGGGGCATTTAATCAGCTTTAGCCCTAATTGCTTCAGCCGTACGCCTAGCTCTAAATCTTCCCAGCCATATAATTGGAACTGAGTATCAAATAAGCCTGCTTTCTCTAACCAATAACGAGCGATCGCGACATTCCCGGTAGCGAAATAGGCTGCCGAAAAATCTGTGACCTTGTAGGGCTCAGCCGTAGGATGCTCGAAGTTACAAGTATTAATTACCCGACCGTAGGTAAAGAGGCGGGGTGGTTCTGTAGAGTTTGTCTGAACTGATAGCGAACTGGGTAGCGATCGCTGACCTTCCGCCAAACCATCCGCATGAGCCTGTAAAAACTGCTCGGTGACAACTAAGTCGCTGTCAATGAAAATAATCGTATCCCCGCTCGCTTGCTGCACCCCTAAATTCCTCGCAGCGGCTGGGCCTCGGTGATCTTGGCAAAACAAGCGTACATGGGGGAAATCGGCTGCGTGAGCGCGCATCCACTCGACTGTCCCATCTGTAGAGCCATCATCAACCAGCACAATTTCATAGCCAGTCACTTCGCCATCTACTGCCAAGTGTTGATGCTCTAAAGCCTTCAGACATTTCTCCAAAATCGGTTGGCGATTGTAGGTTGGGATGACAACGCTAAAAAACACAGCTTCTCCTGCAAGGAAACCTTACTCTCAATATCTTCAGTATCTTCAAGCCTATTGATTGGGTGCCAATCCAGCCTAAAATCTGGTGGCGTTCGGGCAAGTTGACAAATTCAAACAGCATCAATGGCATATCTGTAGAGATTCTGACAAGAATTTATGAATATTGGTTGCATAATAGGGACTCAGTTGTTCTACCAAATCGGAAAAATCAATGGGTCGCGCCAAGAAAGTTGTGCTGGCATACTCCGGCGGAGTCGATACTTCCGTCTGCATTCCTTATCTCAAAACTGAGTGGGGGGTTGAAGAAGTCATTACTCTGGCAGCCGACTTGGGTCAAGGGGATGAGCTAGAACCGATTCGCAAAAAAGCACTCGACTCAGGTGCAAGTGAGTCCTTGGTCATTGACGCGACGGCAAGCTTTATTCAAGAGTATGCTTTTCCTGCCATTCAAGCCAATGCGCTCTACGAAAATCGTTATCCTCTCTCTACCGCTCTAGCTCGGCCACTCATTGCCAAGCTGTTGGTGGAAGCTGCTGCAAAATATGGTGCAGATGCGGTAGCACATGGCTGCACAGGTAAAGGGAATGACCAAGTGCGTTTCGATGTCTCGATCGCCGCGCTAAACCCCAACCTGAAAGTCCTAGCGCCCGCCAGAGAATGGGGCATGAGCCGGGAAGAAACGATCGCCTACGGAGAAAAATTTGGCATTCCCACTCCTGTTAAGAAGTCTTCACCCTACAGCATCGATCGCAACCTGTTAGGGCGCAGTATCGAAGCAGGCCCTCTAGAAGACCCCTGGACTGAGCCACTAGAAGAAATTTATGCTTTGACCAAGGCGATCGCAGATACCCCCAACGAGCCAGAGTATGTAGAGATTGGCTTCACAAAAGGGTTGCCCACTCACCTGAATGGAGAAGCTTTAGATTCTGTAGCGCTGATTACCCGGCTCAACGACCTAGCTGGTAATCATGGCGTCGGGCGGATCGACATGCTAGAAAATCGTTTAGTTGGAATTAAGTCTCGCGAGATTTATGAGGCACCCGCTCTCTTAGTGCTAATTCAAGCCCATCGAGATCTAGAGAGTCTGACGCTCACGGCTGATGTCACCCACTACAAGCGGGGGATTGAGGAGAGCTATAGCCAACTTGTCTACAACGGCCTCTGGTATAGCCCGCTCAAGGGAGCCTTAGATGCCTTTGTTCAACAGACTCAAGAGCGAGTTTCTGGCACTGTACGGGTCAAGCTATTCAAGGGCAATGCCAATATTGTGGGGCGGCAGTCTGCCAACTCTCTCTACAGCCCAGACTTAGCGACTTATGGTGCGGAAGACAAGTTCGACCACAAAGCTGCCGAAGGGTTTATCTATGTTTGGGGTCTACCCACGCGGGTTTGGTCACAGCAAAATCGCCTTTAACTTATTGGCTCTAGGTTGGTCAAAGGCTCTAAGCCAATCAAAAACAGATGGGGCAGTTTGCATTGCTCCATCTGTTAAGTCTGCCTATTTACCCTAGTGCTCAGAAGCCTGATTCAGCTTACTGAACCTTAAAATTAGTCTGGACGTTCCAATTGCTTAGCTTTGCGAGTTTCTAGCCAAATAGGAACTGCAATCCAGGCGATCGCCAGCACCAAAGCAACACCCGTGAACTGAGCCGCCCAAACAACTAGCTGTTCTAAAGGCACAATCCGACCCGCAAAAAACGCCAGCGTCACCATTACCGAAGCCCAAGTTGAAGCGCCGATCAAGTTGTAAAACATAAACTTGAGAAACGGCATTTCAACAATTCCAGCTAGAGGGCTGGCAAAAACTCTGAGCAAAGCAATAAAGCGGCCAAAGAAAACGGTTTTTGCTGCGTTTTCGCTGAATTGATTTTTGACTTCTAGCAGTTGCTCCTCGCGAAAGCGGAAGATGCGACCCAGGCCAACCAGCAATGGCCAGCCACCCCATCTCCCAATCCAATAGCCACAAGTCCCCCCTAAGGAAGCGCCGAGAGCTGCACTACCGAGAACAATCCAGTAATTTAATTCACCACTCCCTGCCAAGAAACCGCCAGCTAGTGTCGCAGTTTCACCAGGGATTGGTAGACCCAAATTTTCTAGCAGAATTCCTACAAACACTGCCCAGTACCCGTAGTGACGGGCTAACTCCTGGATAGTCTCTAACGATAAAAACTCGAAAGACATGCAACACAGCCTTTACAAAGATTTGCCTTTCTTAAGATCTTGACGTGGCGATCTGAAAGTGTCAACAAAGCTTAAAGCAGCTCATTTCCCTAGGTTATCTGGCACAACTGAAATTTCATCAAAACTTCAGTGAAGATGAAGATTTAGCAAAGTTACGGGAAATTACTGAGCTTCCCAGCTTACGCCTTTTATATTGGGGGCAGATAAACTCCTGCAAGCATCATTCGTGTAGACACCATTTACAAGTAGCTGAGAGACCTCAGTACCTTCCAGTCAACAGTTTCAGCTTCGAGCGCCGGAGCCACGCTTGCTCGCAAGTTAAGTTCCGCTATTCCAGATGCCATTTACTGTGCTAGGACTATGACTGATCAAAAAGTGAGCAGAGCCATTGTACTTCAACCCCAAGGTCGTTTAGATCTTGAAGGTGGTGTTGCTTTACAACATCAGATCGCAGCGATCGCCTCCGAGCGCTATAGCTACTGGATACTGGACTTAGCAAATATTGAGTTCATCAACAGCTCTGGCCTAGTAGCCTTGATTACTGGGCTCAATAGCGCCAACAAGTGTAATTGCCGCCTAGTCATCTGCAACGTACAGGCTTCTGCCAAACTCATTTTTGAAATTACTCAGCTCGACCGAGTATTTGAGATTGTAGAAGACCTTGAGACCCTATTCACCGAACGGCCTCCTGTGATGGAGCTAGTACCCTCCAAAACCACTACATCGAAAGTTTCAAAGCCTGTAGCAGCTTAGAAAATCCTGTCGCTACACCCCTGGTCTATCCGTTTGGCCTAGAGCCATAGCTGCAACAACCAAATCTAAAATTGGTTGGTCTGTGAGGCAGCGCCAATGGCAGGCAAATAGATCCGGGGTTTGCACACCCAAGCTCGCGATCGCAGGTGCCGCCGGAAACGGCCAGAGCCGATCGAAGCAAATTGTTTGCCCCTGAAACCCAAACTGTAGTAGATAAGTAGCGGGTGGAGCCGACAGCGATCGCAGCAGACGGTAGCCCAACTTGTAAAGCGGTTGTCGCCACTCATCAGATAAATGCAGTGGTTGACAATAGCTAAATTGAGAGAGGTCAGCGTCAGGTAGCTTCAAAACTTGATTCTTTGACTCTTGATTCTCTCCTAAAGTAATCACCTCTCCATAGAGCGGCCCTTTTTTGGTGTAGACAATAGGTAGCCAGTAGAAACCAGAGCCTATGGCGCATGCAAACTGCTGCTCTACTAGCCGCCGCAAGGCGTCTACATCTCGGCATTGCTGGTAAATGGTTTGTGCCAACCAAGCAAAGGTATCGGGAAGGTTGAGTGTCAAAGGACAAAGCAATACAGGATCAGATCCTTGACTTCCACCACCACGAAACAATGCAGCTTGATTAGTTTCGTTTAGGTGAAGGATCTGACTGACTGAGAAAACTTGGATATGATGCTGAGCGATCGCAGATGCAGTTGACTTGGAAGCGCTGGATTGACTGGATTGAGTTGTAGATGCCCCTATGACCTCAGTCAAGATAGCCTGCCTCAAGGCAGCAACCATTTGTTCTATAACAGACGAGGATGTGACCTGTTGACTAGACGCACTCACCTCAACGTCTACTACAATCACAACCTGAACCATCAGCCAAAGTTGGGTAGACTAGCAGCGCCAGGACGGGGGAAACTCGGCAAATCCAAGCCAGAAGCACGACGAGTTCTCACTGCTAAGCGGTAGCTGACGCTTTGCAGCTCAGCATGCAATTGACGATTTTCGCGTTGCAGCATGGCTAGCTTCTCTTTCACTGGAGCAATCCGCTCAGCAAACTTTTCGCGATAAACTCGTGGAAGTTCTTGCACCACTTGCTCCAACATACGGCTGCGATCGGTCAGCTCTTGTACCGATTGCCGTAGTTGGTAGATTTCAGTATCCCGTGATGTGATCTGCTCTTGGTAGAACGTTACTTGCTGTTCTACACCCTGTAATTGCTCCCGTAAGGCCCGAATCTCAGTCATGTGGCGCTCTGAAGCTTCCGGGCTGGGCATAAATCCAGTATTGCCCTTCACCAACCGGAACAGTTCCTGAGATAACTGCTGCACCAACTGGTCTCTCATCTGCAATTCTTCACGCAGATGAGCCACTTCTGCTTGCACTTCTTGAAAGTTGCCTGTGTCAATCGGGGTCACGTCTTTGCAGCTCCAACTAAGTTGTCTTGCCAAACACGAGGATTTGACTGTCGCCGAATCTCTCGCCAAATTGCTGTTGCAGCTAATGTACCATCTGCAACAGCAATTGACACCTGATTCAAACCTTCCTTTAAATCTCCCACCGCAAAAATGCGGGAATGGGACGTGCGACACATGGAATCAGTTTTCAGATTGCCACCATTCCATTCCAAATTCAAGTTTTTTAGATACTCACTTTGGTAATGAGAACCCATGGCAATCAAACCTGTCTCAAGTTCAACCACCGACCCATCAGACAATTCAACGCCGTTCATTTCATGGTCATGTCCGACAAAGCGGGCAATGGGAGTCTCGATCAAAGGATACCCATGCTCTTGCAATTTCTGCCGCATTTCTGGGCTGACCTCACATAAGCCGTGAGTAAAGACACTGATATAAGGGGTAAACCAATTTAAGACAAAAGCAGTGTTAATTGCCGACTCTGAAGCCACAAAGAGTCCACACTTCTTATCAGCCATTTCGTAGCCATCGCAAATCATACAGACGTGCAGATTGTAGCCTGCGTAGTCAAACACGTTCTGCATGTCTTTAAGCTTTGGCAAATGGTCAATGATGCCACTCGCAGCTATTAAGTACTTAGACCGAAAGACGGGGTAGGTGCTATCTTTCTTGCCAACTTTGACCTTGACCGCAAAAGTCTCGCCTTCATCCTGAACATCTTCAACGTAGCCTGCCAGGTAATCACCTTCTAGAGATAATAGGTGCTCTTGCCCCTGTTGCAGTAGGGTTCTGCCTGGTGTGGTGGGGGGTAGACCCAAGTAGTTGCGTAATTCCTGCATCCAGAAGGAGCGACCTCGGCCTTTTTCAATCACTAGACAGGAAAGGCGATAGCGTTGTAGGTAGACTGCTGCCGAAAGACCACCAGCACCGCCTCCAACGATGATGACGTCATAAACGTGATCTAGCTTTTGATCTAAATTCTTCTTGGAAAGCTTCATCGGTCTGCTCAGTAATCTAGAGACATTAGCAACTGCTTATAGCCAGTCTAGTTTAAAGCTTACTTAGATATAGCTAAAAAGACTGGAAGGTGAACCATGTCGCACTCTCCAGTCTTTTTTTGCTTGAGCCTAAATTTAATTATCAGGCTCTCCTAAGATCTGTGTAAGGCTCTAGAAGCTATAACTATGCTTCAGCTTCGTCAGCTGGAACAGCCTCATCCGTAACTTCTTGTTTCACCGTGAGGTAGCGAACCACTTCTTCACTCAGGCGCATAGCTCGCTCTAAGACCGCGATCGCGCTACCTGGGCCGCTGTAGTTCATTTGCACATAAACACCCTCACGGTGCTTCTTGATTTCGTAAGCTAGACGACGCTTGCCACGATGCTGAGTTTCTATCAGCTCCGCACCTTGCTCTCTGAGGATGTTTTGGTACTTACCAATCGTCTGATCGGTAAGTTCCTCCCCTAAGTCAGGGCGCAAAATGTACATTGTCTCGTAGATGTAGCTCATGCCAAGGATCTCCTTATGGACAGTCGGGCTTCTTCAAGCAGCTTTAAGGGCCAACTTTAAAAAGCAAGGAATTATAGACAGCTGCTGCAAAACTTATGGCGCTAAGGTCAAGTTCAACAGACATGTGTCATAAAATACATTAGTGCTTCTTAGGCACAAACATCCATTATGTCAGACTTGCGCGAGAATGTTGAAGATTAGCCCAATAATTTGTGTTCAAAGCCGTCCTGAGGTTGAATAGTTAACCAAGCTGGCTTGCTTTAATAGACACTCAGGGATTACACAGTGGGGTACAACGCACTCCTATGGCACAGCGCTATGTCCGAGTTCAAACACCTGAAGGCCAAATTTACTATGGCTTGTTGCAGCTAAATCGAGGTGTGCAGGTGCTAGATGCACCTCCGTGGCTCAAGGGCCAGCCCACTGACTTAGAGCTGAAGCCAGATAGCTACCAGCTTTTAGCGCCTTGTGCGCCCTCTAAAATTGTGGCGGTCGGCAAGAATTATGCCAAGCATGCAGCGGAAATGGGAGGAGACGTTCCTCAAGAACCTTTATTGTTTTTGAAGCCTCCCACTGCGGTAACGGCAGCAGGAACAGAAATTAATTACCCATCTCAATCCGAGAGAGTGGATTACGAAGGCGAGCTAGCGGTGGTGATTGGGGAGCGGTGCGTAGACTGTACCCCAGAGCAGGCTCAGAACAAAATTTGGGGCTACACCATTGCCAATGACGTCACCGCCAGAGATCTCCAGCGCCGTGATAGCCAATGGGCAAGGGCCAAAGGATTTGATACGTTCTGTCCTTTGGGGCCTTGGATTGTGCGCGAACTCAGCCCAGGAGCCAGATTGCAAACCATTTTGAATGAAAATTCTGAACCTGCCCAATCTGCTTTGATTGAGCAGATGGTTTTTCCTCCCGATGTGCTGGTGTCTTACATCAGTCGCATCATGACGCTGCTTCCAGGCGATGTGGTGCTAACCGGGACACCGGAAGGAGTAGGGCCGCTACAAATTGGCGATCGCGTGCGCGTAGAGATTGAAGGAATCGGTAGCCTCGACAACCAGGTAGTCGCTCGACCAGCTATTCGCTCCTAATGAGCAAGCAGCTACTACCAGAAACCAACTCCTACAACTTCCACGCGGCATCAGCCAAAGCAAATCAGGGAATTAGCGAACCTGCATATAAACTGCATCTGAAATTGTAGGAATTTCAGCATAGCGACCCAATAGAGATTGAGCCACTGAATAAATAAATGCCGCCAGAACCCCTAGGAAGACGACGTTATACAGTGTTTCTATAAGTAGACTTCCTGGGCCGCCTTGAGGAAAAATTGAAAGTACTAATCTACACAAAATTAGAACAATATCTATCAAAATAGCTTGCATGGCATTGAAGCGAATAAAGTGATTAATTCGTTCGTTTCTAACCACGAGAAAAAACAAGGCAAAGAAAACAATTAGCCCTACAAAAGGTCCTACAAGGGGTAGAGTATAGATTTGCAATACTGGAAAGAGGGGAATAAAGAGCAATTGCAATATGGGGAATTGACTAAACAAAAATTCACCGAAAGGCAGTGCGTCAATGAGGGGTAGTAAGTAAGGCAAAGCCGCAAAAATCCGATCGGGAACAGTAGTTGATCCGCGCCAAGTCATCGTACTGGCTCCTATGAGTTGTCAGATAATGGTTATTAAGCTCAGGATAACGCAACTACCATCCCCATCTGGCTCTACCTGGCACCGCCTCATGTAGCTTGAGCTAAAACAACCAGTTTCATCTCACTCAATATTGGCGATGCGGAAACCCATCTGACACTCGTATTGATCTGGCTGGCTCTCGCTCAGTTTGTGAACGGCATGACCACAGCGCAGCCGTCCTTGATTCCAGCGCGGTTGGCCACTGCGGTCTGCTAAAAGGCAACTTTGGCAAACTTGCTGAGGGGAGAGTAATTGATCACCTATCAAGATGACGAGCATTTGACACCTCCGGTGGTTCCCCGATCCCACTACATGTATTTTAAGTTGTCGTTAGGGGAAATGAGAGCGAAGCATACACAGCTTAATCTGCAAGTTTAGGGTTCCCACTTTGAGTGAGTAGTGTTCTTAGCATCACTTTGCTGAAACTTCTTGATCCCCGGCTGCATCACCTGCGATCGCCAACCCCTTCTATAAAGATCAAGCTTGTCAAACCCCTCTAGCAGCTCAAGCGTAACAACCAGCAAACTGCCTTTCTCTCTCCGTCCTTCGGAGTTATGATTATTGATTCAGGAAAAAATTGCCACAGCTGGCACCATAGTAATTACTACTGAAGGGTAGCCAACCTGAGCTTGCAGCCGTTCTGACATTACTTTCACTAGGGGTTCGCTCTGTGACTCAAACTAACTTAGACTTCCTAGCCAAATCTGATCCCGATATTGCTGGCTTGATTAACCAAGAACTCCAGCGTCAGCGTGACCACCTAGAGTTGATTGCGAGTGAAAACTTCACCTCTGCCGCCGTGCTAGCAGCTCAAGGTTCGGTGCTAACTAATAAGTATGCAGAGGGGTTGCCACAGAAGCGCTACTACGGAGGTTGCGAATTTGTGGATCAGATCGAGCAATTAGCGATCGATCGCATCAAGCAACTTTTTGGTGCTGCCCACGCCAACGTACAGCCTCACTCTGGTGCCCAAGCTAACTTTGCCGTTTTCTTGGCTCTGCTAGAACCCGGAGATACCATCATGGGAATGGACTTGTCCCACGGTGGTCACTTAACCCACGGCTCCCCAGTCAACGTTTCTGGTAAGTGGTTTAAGGTTTGCCACTACGGCGTTAGCCAGGAAACCGAGCAGCTAGACTACGACCAGATTCGCGAGTTGGCACTTCAGCATCGGCCTAGATTAATTGTCTGCGGTTACTCCGCTTATCCTCGGATTATCCAGTTTGATAAATTCCGGGCGATCGCGAATGAAGTTGGGGCTTACCTACTCGCAGACATTGCTCACATTGCTGGCCTCGTTGCCACTGGGCATCATCCCAATCCCTTACCCTACTGCGATGTCGTCACCACCACGACTCACAAGACTCTGCGTGGCCCTAGAGGTGGATTGATCATGACCCGCGATCCAGAACTGGGCAAAAAGTTTGATAAAGCGGTCTTCCCTGGCACTCAAGGCGGACCTTTAGAGCATGTGATTGCGGCTAAGGCTGTGGCTTTCGGTGAAGCTCTGAAACCAGAATTCAAAACTTATTCTGGTCAGGTGATTGAAAATGCTCAAGCGCTGGCAAGTCAGTTACAACAACGAGGCTTCAAAATTGTTTCAGGTGGCACCGACAACCACTTGATGCTGGTGGATTTGCGATCGATTGGTATGACTGGCAAGAAAGCAGACCAGCTAGTGAGCGGTGTTAACATCACAGCCAACAAAAATACCGTACCGTTCGATCCAGAGTCACCGTTTGTCACCAGCGGCCTCAGACTCGGTTCACCTGCCATGACCACTCGTGGGATGGGAACGACTGAATTTGCAGAAATTGCCAATATTATTGCGGATCGACTTCTAAACCCAGAAGATGAGGCGATCGCTCAAGCTTGCCGCCAGCGAGTCGCTGCCTTATGCGCTAGGTTCCCGCTTTATCCTCATCTGAGCATTCCAGTGCCAGTTTTGGCATAGAAATTTATCTTGGCGTCCGGATTTAATTGCCTGTAACTCGCTGAAATATAGTAGACTCTGCCTGACAGTACTTTTGGCTGAACCCTACTCTATTTTCCAGATGCCATACCAGCTCTATCACCTGGTTGCATTTCTCGTCTCCGCCGTCGTCGTCCTCTGGAGTACGCCAATTGTCAGAAAAATTGGCCTCAAAAGTGGACGAGTAGACCTCCCTGGCGATCGCAAGGTCCATCAACGACCAATGGTGCGTTTGGGAGGTGTTTCTATCTTTGCGGGCACTTTAATTGCCCTCTTGATTGTTTGGTGGACGGGCGGATTCGGTTTGCTCCCACCCGACAAAGAATACGAAGTTTGGGGAGTCACTATTGGCGGTCTAGCCTTTTTCTTAATTGGCTTGACCGATGACTTGTTTGGTCTGTCGCCGTTGACTCGTCTAATTGTGCAAGCCCTTGTTGCTGGCTTAGCCTGGAAAGCAGGCGTACAGATCGAATTTCTCTCCATTCCCTTTGATGGTCTAGTCTCTCTACCCGATTGGATCAGCCTACCCATCACCGTGATCTGGTTGGTAGGCATGGCGAATGCGATCAATTGGATTGACGGCTTGGATGGCTTAGCGGCAGGAGTTTCTGGAATTGCTGCCGTAGTCATGCTGGTTGCCAGCTTATTCATGAACCAACCCGCTGCGGCCTTAATTGCTGCGGCCTTAGCCGGAGGAGCTTTGGGCTTTCTGCGCTACAACTTCAATCCAGCTCAGATCTTTATGGGTGATGGAGGAGCCTATTTCATTGGGTTTACGCTAGCTGGGGTAGGTGTCATTGGCTTAGTTAAGAGTGTGACCACTGTCGCAGTTGTGTTGCCCTACTTAATTTTGGCGGTGCCCATTTTAGATATGTCGGCGGTAATTTTAGACCGACTGCGTAGTGGCAAGTCTCCTTTTGTGGCAGACAAACGCCATTTACATCATCGGTTACTCGAAGCAGGGCTCTCGCATCGCTTAACGGTTTTATTTATTTACTCGTTAACTTTGTGGGTCGGCAGTATTGCTCTTGCTGTTTCTGGCATGCCTAGTGGCATCGCTTATGCTCTGGGTGCAACGGCCCTACTGAGTTACACCAGTTGGAAAGTACGCAAGCAAGCAAGAGCCCGCTAACCCGACTGCACTCTACGGCACTCTGTAGAATTTGGTTGAACGGTGCAAAATCAAATACTGTGGCTGACTGCTAACGTTTTATAGGTGAATGTCAATGAGTCTGAGTGCTGAGGTGATTTGTGTTGGCACTGAGTTGCTCTTGGGAGATATTCTAAACAGCAACGCGCAGTATTTAGCGCAGCAGTTAGCCCGGTTGGGCATTCCTCACTACTACCAGACTGTAGTCGGGGATAATCCCTTGCGCCTCAAAAAAGTATTGGCCATTGCCTGTGAGCGATCGCGCCTGATCATCCTCACTGGAGGCTTGGGGCCAACCCCCGACGACCTCACCATCGCCACCCTGGCAGACTTTTTCGATGTCCCACTCGTCGAGCATCCAGAAATTCTGGAAGATATTGCTCAGAAATATGCTCGTCGGGGTCGGGAGATGTCTCCAAGCAACCGTAAGCAAGCTTTGTTGCCAGAAGGAGCTGAAGTGCTCCCTAACGCCTCTGGCAGTGCCCCAGGCGTAATTTGGCAACCCCGCACAGGTTTAACGATTCTGACCTTTCCGGGAGTGCCTTCAGAAATGCAGTTGATGTGGCAAGAAACAGCGGTGCCTTACCTGCGGCAGCAGGGCTGGGGGCAGGAAGTGATTCATAGCCGCATGCTGAAATTTTGGGGTACCAGCGAATCAGTCTTGGCAGAAAAGGTCGCTCCATTTCTGGATTTAGTCAATCCCACGGTCGCACCTTATGCCAATCATGGGGAAGTGAAGTTGAGGATTGCGGCACGGGCAGAGTCAGAGGCAACAGCGCTCCAACTGATCGAACCCGTAGAGCACCAACTGCGACAAATCGGTGGTCTCGACTACTACGGGGCCGATGACGAAAGCTTGGCGTCTGTGGTTGGAGGGCAGTTGCAAGCGGTGCGCGAAACCGTAAGTACGGCTGAATCTTGCACAGGGGGAGGTTTGGGTCAAATGCTTACCAGTATCCCTGGCAGTTCAAGTTATTTTATGGGCGGAGTCATTTCCTATGACAACCAAGCCAAGATTTCTCTGCTAGGCGTGAACGCGGAAGATTTAGCGCAGCAGGGAGCGGTGAGTCATATTGTTGCTAAGCAAATGGCCGGTGGCGTGCGATCGCGTTTAGGCACTACCTGGGGACTGAGCATCACTGGCATTGCGGGGCCTGGCGGTGGTAGCGCTTCTAAACCTGTGGGTCTAGTTTACATAGGTCTGGCAGGCCCTCAGGAAGAAATAGAAAGCTATGAATATCAATTTGGCTCCTTCCGAGGGCGGACTTGGATTCAGCAAATCAGTGCTTGCACAGCGCTAGATCAATTACGGCGTAAGCTATTGACGCGATCGCTGGCAGAAAATTCGCATTTTTAACCAATTGGGATTGTGACCTTGATCATTTCTAATCATTGGTTATGATCAAGTAAAGAATCCCCTTTTGTTAACTTAGCTACCTCTTTTACGTTTGAAACAGGATTTTGTTTTTGTAGTAAAAGCAGTAGGCTAGATTAAAGGAGCTATTGGTTTAATGGATTTGATTGACAAAGTCCTAGAAAAACTAAAAGAGTTGGTTGGTAAGCTCATTGATGCTCTGCTGGGGCCAGAAGCGCAGCCAGAGCCAGAGCCGATCCCCGTTCCTGTTAACGATCGCCGTCGTTAATGCCAACATCCAAGAGTATGGGTTGACGCGCTTGCTAAGCGTTCTGGTTTTGCACGGACCTAACTTAAATCTCCTGGGGCAACGTGAACCAGGGATCTATGGTCGTGTGACTCTAGATGAAATTAACCGTTTCCTAGAGCAGGAAGGGCAAACGCTGCAAGTCAAGGTGTCTACCTTGCAATCAAATCACGAAGGTGTTTTGGTGGATGCCATCCATGCGGCTCAAGGGCATCATCAAGGAATTGTGATTAATGCTGGGGCTTACACGCATACGAGCGTAGCGCTGCGAGACGCGATCGCCGCAGTTAATCTCCCCACCGTTGAGGTGCATCTCAGCAATATCTATCGTCGCGAAGAATTTCGGCATCACTCATTTATTGCGCCTGTAGCAGTTGGGCAAATTAGTGGTTTTGGCCCTGAAAGCTACCGATTGGGGCTGCATGCTTTAGTCCATCACCTTCAGAAACTAGCAGCAACTTAACTCCAAATTCGGTCTTCGGTCTGAAGGCTGAGAGGCAGTTGCTGACTTAAAAACCTAGATGGCTTAAGCGCGTAGAGTAGGGCGATCGCCTCGCTGAAACATCGTCCAAGAATTCTTCAAAGCTGTAGGTGCAGGATGCTTGGCGTCATAAACAACGATGACATTGGTGAGGTCACGCCCTGGATGGACCAAAATCCTACTATGGCTAGCGAGTCCTAGAGAGGAGCCTCCATCTAAATTCATGGCTTCGTAGCAGCCGATCGCTCGCATAATTTTGGCTTCTCGCTCCAGAGATAAGTTAGCTAAAAAGGTAACAAGCACTAATTTTTTGCCGCCACGTGGGAAACCAATTGCCGCTCGTGATGCAACCCCCAGCACGCGCGGATCTCGAAAGCCTTCTGACTTAGGAGCCAGCCAAACCTTGCCCTGTTTTAACAACCTAGGACCACTGGTAATCGAAAACCAATGTTCCTGCCACTGAGGTTTGCCATCTACTCTGGCAGTAATCATCTCCGGTTCATTACCTGCTCTTAAGCCCAGCGTCGTTCCATAGTTCTCCCAAGGGCTGTACTTGAGAAATCGGCCTTCTGCGACTACGTTGCCCATGACTCGCTTCTCTCCGTCGGTGCTAAAGAAGGTGCCATTCGCCACCACTGCCGCATGAGAACGAGCCACAATTCGACCAAAGGCTTCATCTCCATAAGAAACGTGAGCGCTATTGGCTGTAGGAGCCCGATGGGGTAAACCGATCGTGATGAAAGTTTTGGGGTCAGTTAAGTCAATCGTGGTTTGGTAGAAGGGAATGCCTGCAACTCGACGACGAATCACGTGGGCGGGACGAGCTGCATCCACAGACTCTACTTGGGCAAAGACCTGCGTCAGGGCTGCACCTCCTAACGCTAAAAACGCCCGCCGGGAAAATTGACGGTGGCTGTTTGTCCCATTCTGACTCGACATTCACAACTCCTAAAGCTCCTGATTTAGGGTTCCCATGCCCCTCAGTAGCGATCGATTTCGCTACCAAGACTTAATTCCTTGCAACACACCAAAACTCAGGAGATTCAGAGACTAATTTTCGTGAAGCGATCGCCTTTTTCCTTTCAAGCTCGTGCCTGTCATCTCTCCAGGAAAACTGTTATGGTGCAAATTGTTGTGTTTTTGGTTTAAATCGCCGCTGTGGTGGCCTCCGAATTACCCAAAATTAAGTTTTTGCAGCAACCTACTGCTCCTG
The DNA here is from genome assembly GCF_030409055.1 of Trichocoleus desertorum NBK24. Classification (GTDB taxonomy): domain Bacteria; phylum Cyanobacteriota; class Cyanobacteriia; order FACHB-46; family FACHB-46; genus Trichocoleus; species Trichocoleus desertorum_B. Next base: position 2,141,681 of record NZ_CP116619.1, read on the forward strand.
CTTGGATCGAGCAAGCTCTGGCTAACTTAGATACGGTTCTGCTCGATCACTCTCACTGTGAACGCAAAGCCGCAGGTGTAGCGCTAAACCTAATGTTTCGCTACCCGTCTAACATCCAGATGGTAAAAACTCTAACGGCGATCGCCAAAGAAGAGTTAGAGCACTTTGAGCAAGTCAATCAAATCTTGGAGCGTCGCGGCGTATCTTTGGGGCCTTTGTCTGCTCCGCCCTATGGTACGGGTTTAAATCAACAAATTCGTCGCCATGAACCAGAACGCTTACTCGATTTTCTGCTAGTTTGTGGATTAATCGAAGCGCGCAGCCACGAACGTCTAGGCTTGTTAGCGGCTCATGTTCCTGACCCAGAATTAGCGCGATTCTATCGAGCCTTGATGGCTTCAGAAGCAAGACACTATGGAGCCTACTGGGTCTTGGCGACGACCTACTATGAGCGATCGCTGGTAGAGCAACGCTTAGAAGAGTTGGCAACCGTTGAAAGCCAGTTGCTAGCGACCCTACATCCAGAACCCAGGATTCACAGTTAATGCCGCGCTACCGAGAGTTTGTAATTCGGCCTTGGCAACCCCGCGATCGCACTGCTGCGGCTGAGCTAATTCGCTCGGTCTTGGCAGAGTATGGCTTGGGCTGGGAACCAGAAGGAGCCGATCGCGACGTCTTAGAAGTTGAAGCTTGCTATCAAGAAGTAGGCGGTGAACTTTGGGTAGTGGAACATCAAAATCGCATCGTGGGCACAGCAGCCTATTACCCTGTAAATCGGGGAGAAGCAGCAGTTGAAGTTCGCAAAATGTATTTGTTGCCCGAAGTGCGAGGGCAAGGACTGGGCAAGTATTTATTGCAGCAATTAGAGCAAGCGATCACCACGCAACAATTTCAAACCATCTGGATCGAGACTGCCAGTGTTTTAGCTGAGGCTGTCAAACTATACGAAAGCAATGGCTATCAACCTGCAACTGGGGTAGAAACTGCTCGGTGCGATCGCGTCTATATTAAATGGCTCTAAGGCTCGATTAAGGGCGACCTAACACCACGCCCCAAAAATAATCTTCAAACGGCCCTTCATCTGCATCTATTTTCATCTGTTTGGCCCAAGAATAAATATCGCAGCTAAAGTGACCGCTATCGTGCTTCAAAAATTGGCCCTTTTGGATGACGATGTTGCCTACAAGGGTTATCCAGTGACTAGGGTAGGGCAGTAATGGCTGCTTATTCTGCAAGAGTCCTTCCGCTGTGATCAAGGCAAAAGCTACACCGCCAGAGGCAATGACTTCCGCAGCTTCGGTTAGAGCTTCAAACTCACCAAACAGGTAAGTATGGTTATACTTCACATCGCGGTAGCCGAGAATCTCTCGTACCCAGCCTTTCATTTCCCAAGATTTGGTCATGCCTGACAAATTACGCATCACATCAGGAGCACCTGGATCAACTGGAAATAAAAGGTTTTCAGAATCGCGCAAGGTAGAAAGGAGCATCCAATCGGCTTGGCCCATGCGGAGACGACCCTGGCTTTGGCGCAGGCGGCTCGTTGCTTCCACCCAGCGAGTTTTTGACTGGAAACTGCCTACTTCATACAAGCTGCGGCAAATTTCGACATAGCGCACTGGCTGCTTCCGCACTAGTTCGAAGGCGATCGAGGCAGGCCCACAAAAAGGTTGCCCCCCTTGATTAATCTGAAAAGGATCAGCGATTCGAGCCCGCATTTCTGCCACTAGCGTCGCTTTATCTAGGTTGGGCCACATCCCTGGAGCCACGGAGCGCTCAAAGTCTGCGATCGCTTGCTGCGCTTGATCAATTAAGGCCAGGTTAGGCAATGGACCGCCTGCAGGTGAATGAGTCATGGGGTCTCTACTTCCTTCTAGAGCTTGAAATATCTTGCTAGAACTTGAATATCTTGAAATATAAATCTTGAAATATTGAGGGGTAACGGGTTTCTACAGTGCCAAGATGACTAATTCCTGTGTAGGAGAATGAACTATTCACAGCAATACAACAGACGAGCCTAAAAAAGCTTTACTATTACTGAATCTAGTGAATTTTTTAGTCTTGGCAAAATAAGCTTTGTTGCTTTGATTGCCCCGCTCCAGATTGCCAAATCCCCGTTCTTACCATCTGCTGTGATTGCCATCTACCCCGGTAGTTTCGATCCCATCACCTTTGGCCACCTCGACATTATTCAGCGAGGGGTTAGGCTTTTTGACACGGTCATTGTGGCAGTGTTGCGCAACCCCAACAAAATGCCCATGTTCACCGTAGAGGAGCGGATTGAGCAAATTCGACTGGCAACCAGCCATATTCCTGGGGTCCGGGTGGATAGCTTTGATGGGCTCGCCGTGACTTATGCCCATCTCCGACAGGCTAAAGTGCTATTGAGGGGTCTCAGAGTGCTTTCCGACTTTGAAAAAGAACTCCAGATGGCCCACACAAACAAAACTCTCTCTGACCAGATTGAAACAGTTTTTCTCGCAACTTCCAACGAATACAGTTTCCTAAGTAGTAGTCTGGTGAAAGAGATTGCCAAGTTTGGTGGTCCTGTCGACCATCTCGTTCCTAAACATGTTGCCCTAGATATTTACAGCCGATGTTACGCCAAGACTCATCCAGTAGTAGCCCCGACCGTGATGGATCCAATCTCCACACTGGATCATCCCAAAGCGTAGCTTCCTACGGAGATGCTGCAAGGACGGGAAGTGTGGATATTCAACGAGAGCTGAATCGGCTAGAAGAAATGATTCTAGACAGCCCTCGTATTCCGCTCAGCCGTCGCACCCTTGTTGATGAAGAGCAGTTGCTCGACCAATTGGATTTGGTGCGGCTCAACTTACCGACTGCTTTCCGAGATGCGGAAGAACTGCTGCGGCACAAAGATGACATTTTGCTGGAAACGGAGCAGTATGCCCAGGAAATTGTCGAGGTGGCAGAACGGCGAGCCGCCCAGATTCTAGATGAATTGGGCATTGTTCGACAAGCGGAGATGGAAGCACGGCAAATCCGCCAGCACGTTCAGCAGGAATGCGAAGCCATGCAGGAACAAACAATGGCTGAAATCGACCGGATGCGTCGTCAAGCGCAACAAGACCTAGACGAAATGCGACGAATGGCGATCGCGGAATGTGAGGATATCCAAGAAGGCGCAGATGCCTACGCCGATCGCGTCTTGGGTGATATGGAACATCAACTGAGCGAAATGGTACGCATTATTCGGAATGGTCGGCAGCAGTTACACACCGAAACGCCTGCTCCTCGACCTCAACCCCCAAACCCTTCTGCCTCAAATCGGCATGCCTCACCGTCTAACAAAAAAAATCCGTAAGGTAAATTTTCTCAGCTTTGGCTCCTGTGTTGTGGAGGTCTAGAATCTGGCCTAGCAGAACCTGCTGTTCGAGCGACCGATGGCACAGTAAAAATAAGCTAAGACTGCGGTCATTCCGGTAAAACGCTCGTCAGTTCTTAGTGCTTTCATTCTTCTATCACTCAACTGCTTATGGCTGAATCAGTTAGCCTGAGCAGGAGGTTTTTATGCCTTCAGACAAATTTCGGTATCAGCTACGTCAGGAAGCGGAACACTGGCGTAGAGATGGTTTAATTGATGCAACTCAGTACCAACAACTCGCCGATCGCTATCAGTTCAACACCTTAGAAACGGCGGCTCGTAACCGCTTTACGCTTGTTTTGATTGGTCTTGGTAGCCTTCTAGTTGGTTTAGCCGCCATTACCTTTGTGGCAGCCAACTGGCAAGAGTGGCCCCGATCCGCCAGGATGACCCTGTTGCTTAGTTTATTCGTGGGTATCAATACTGCTGGGTTTTACCTCTGGCGGCAGCGTTACGATTCCGGTGCAGAGCGCTGGCAGCACAGGCTGGGCCAAGGTCTACTGCTACTCGGCACCCTCGTTTTGGGCGCAAACTTGGCGCTGATGGCTCAGATGTTTCAGGTAAACGGCCCCAGCTATGAACTCTATTTGGTGTGGGGTCTGGGCGTTATAGCGATGGCTTATAGCTTGCGTCTCACTTCCTTGGGGGTTGTAGCCATTCTGCTACTAGGGCTGGGATATTGGCAAGCTTTCTTTAATTGGGGAACGCTGGAACTAGGTAGCACTTGGCTAAGCTGGTTATTGCAATACATGCCTCTCTGTATTGGTCTACTCACCGTTCCGCTTGCTTATTGGTGTCGCTCTCGCGTCATTTTTGCCCTAGGCGCGATCGCAGTAATTTCGGCTTTTGAAGGTAACTTAAGCGCTCTAGGCTTAAACTATGGCCGCCTAATTGCTGGAACCCATTGGATTAGCGCGATCGCCTTTGCCCTGCCTCCCGCTCTGCTCTGGGCCTATGATGATACCTTTTGGGCCGAACGAGGCCAACATCGACCCCTCAGTTTAGAGGTGCACCGCCCCTTTCAATTTCTCGCCCGTAACTTAGCACTGCTATTTTTGAGTGTGCTGCTGTACTGGCTCTCATTCCACTGGTTTTGGGATGGACAAGCTACTTACTACCCCACCACAGCAACCCCAGGAGCATTCAATGCGCTGTGGGTAAACGTAGTAGCGCTCTTAGGGCTTACCCTGCTGGAGTGGTTATACTTAGCTCGCCAAGCCAGAGGCCGTTCTCCTCGCCGCCCTGTGGAACTCTCTACGCCAGTAATAGCCAGTTTTATTGCCATCCTCGCTGGGCTACCACTTTTGCCCCTAGGGGAAGAGTTCATGCCAGCGATCGCCACCCTCATCGTGAACATACTGTTATTTCTCTTAGGGGGCGGGCTAATTCGAGAGGGAATCGCTTCTGGTCAACGCCGAGTATTTTGGCTTGGCATGACTTTATTGAGCCTACAAATTTTGAGTCGGCTATTTGAGTACAGTACGGGCTTAGTGTTTAAGTCTTTGGTTCTCTTCTTGTGTGGCATTGGCGTCATTGCCATTGGGCTTTGGTTCGAGCGCTACGTTCGTACCCTCAGCGTCCCGCCCCTGCTCTCAGCCACTCCCACCCCAACTGAGGGAGAAAATTCATGACCACTCTATCTACTTCTAGAACTTTACCGAGCTGGAGATTTTGGCTGCCTTTAGTGTGCCAAGCTGCTTTAATTCTGGCGATTCCGTCTCAAGCCCTGTACACGCAAATTACGGGCCGAACCGTAATTCTAAAAACGGTTCCCGTAGACCCTTACGATCTGTTACGCGGCTACTCAGTCACGCTCAACTATGACATTTCTCAAATGAGTACCTTGCAGCGGCTTCCGGGCTGGGCCGAGTTTGAGCAACAAGCGAGTATGAGTCCGGACGTAGGCAGCAGCTCTTTCTATCTAGTACTGCAAGCGCCTAAGAGCACTGATGCTAAACCACCACAGCATTGGCAAGCCATTCGCATTAGCCGCGATCGCCCCGCTAATTTAGCCGAGAATCAGGTCAGCCTCCGAGGCCAAATCAGCAATAACACAGTTCAATACGGCTTAGAACGCTATTACATTCCTGAAGATCAGCGAGATGCGATTAACCAAAACATCAATACAGCTCAAGCTAACCAAGCTTCGCAACCGATTGTGGTGGCAGTCAAGGTGGATGCTCAAGGACATGCGGTACCCCTAAGTTTTTGGGTAACTTTGGGTAAAGCTCCTGCTCAACAGACATACCACTATCAGTTTTGATAGATTGTCTGAGCCAAAGGGAAACATAGTGAGGCAGTGCTCCACTATGAAATCCCCAGGCAATATTTAGAGTGACTGAGTTAATCTTTACGATTGAGATGGAAAGTTGCACCTAGAGCAGCACCAGCCCCTGCCAGTAAACCACTGCTCATGCCTTCCACTGTCTTTACCGCTGGATCTTGAGTCAGGCATGTATTAGTCGGCGTTTCAGATTGCAGACATCGGCTACTATCTGCCCAGCTTGCGGTTCCTCCCAGAATGACGCCAACGGCGCTGCAAGCCACAATGAAGATAACGGAGCGATTAATTTTCCTACCCATAGATAGAGGTTGAACCTGGTAGATTGATCTAAAGCTATCTCAATTTACCCATTCTAGAGGCGAATACCATCGTAGCTCCACTGAGATCTAACTTTTTTTCGAAATCAAGCTTCAATGCCCATTGGCCTTAATCCAGAGTTTATGAAACGTGCTTCGACAACTTCCCCAGAACCAATCGAGGATAAGCAAAAAGCAAAAAATCAAATCTTGCATCTGCTCAAAACTCAGGGGTCGCAAACTGCCACGACCTTAGCCGAACAGTTGCAAGTTTCTCCGATGGCAGTACGTCAACATTTGCAGGTGCTGCAAGCCGAGCAGTGGGTAACGTATCAAGAAGAGCGTCGTCCCTTGGGCCGTCCAGTCAAACTGTGGCAACTGACCGAGCGATCGCTGCAATTATTTCCCGACAGCCACGCTGACCTCATGACCGATTTGCTCTTGGGGGTCGAAGCGCTATTTGGCACCGCAGGTTTAGAAAAACTCCTAGCCGATCGCATTCGTCGTCAATTGCAAGCCTACGCAACCAAACTGCCAGAAACTATACCACAGGCGATCGCAGAACCAACTTGGCAAGAGTGGATCGCTCAGGTAGGAATTGCTGAACCTGTGAAACATCTGGCCCAGCTCCGCACTCAAGAAGGTTATATGGCGGAGGTGGTAAAGGCTGAAGCAGGCTGGCTGTTGATTGAGAATCACTGCCCCATCTGTGCGGCTGCCCAAACGTGCCAAAAGTTGTGTGGTTCTGAGTTAGAAATGTTTAGGACTCTTTTAGGGTCAGGGGTCGCGGTAGAGCGAGTTGAGCACATCATCCAAGGCGATCGCCGTTGTGCTTACCACATTCAGCTTGCTTCGAGATCTTGAGCAATCCGCTCGAGCAGTTGTTGAATTGCTACCGCATCTTCGGCATCCGGCACCTTGGCAAGGTAAGTTTTTAAGTCTCGGTAAGCTTCAGTCCCAGCACCGACATGGTAGTGCAAAATGCCGCGATCGCGCAGTTCTAGAGGGCTATCGGGAAACAGCAACAAAATTCGCTCGATCGCGGCTAAAGACTTCTGGGCCTGGTCGCGATTGAGATAAATCATTTTGAGGTTGGTCAGCATCCTGGCTAGAAACTGACGCGGACCGATCGGCTGGAGAAAGACAGGTTGCAGCTCGACGGAGCGACCATAAATTTGATTTAGACGATTTTGGCAATCTTCGGCAAACAAAGTCTCGCCCCGATGGTAGGCATCGATATAAACTTCCATTTCCTCAACGGTAGGGCGAATTAAGAAATGTCCTGGCATTCCCACCCCTGCCAAGGGGAAGTCAATTCGTTTCGCCACTTCCATGTAGACCAAGGAAAGCGTAATCGGAATCCCTGTGCGGCGCTCTATGACATCATTCAAAAAACTGTTGCGTGGGTCGTAGTAGTCGGCTGTGTTTCCCACAAAGCCTAAATCGTCGTAGAGATATTGATTGATAGCTTGGATCACCCGTAGGGGATAACGTGCCGCTGGTAGGCGTGTTTCCACCTCAGTCGCCATTGCATCCAAGGCTTTGAAATAAGCTTCGACATCCAAATCTGGATATTCTTCTTGGGCAATATAAAGTGCTGCTTCTGCTAAATTAATCTGCTCGTCAGGTTGAGCGATCGCGCGGTAGAAAGATTGCCGTGCCCCCAGAAGATCCGTCATGAATTCTTGCCTTATTTCATGAAGTGGTCAGGTACTTGTAACCCGCAATAAACTAACCCGCAATTAAACTAACCTGCAATAAACCGCTTTTACTCAAGTGTTTGAGCATCTATGCCTCTGAGCCGTCTCATCAGCCAGTCAAACCGGGTTCCTCCCAAGGCTAAATTATCTCGGATGTTGGGGGCCATACTATTCTCTTGGGCAGTGCGTTCTTCGGCAGATGGCTCTTTCCCAGAAACCAATCGGCTCACAGTTCCTCGTAAGCGGTCTGACAGAAAAATTGCCAAAGCTCGGTAAAACCGGGAGGCAAACCCCACATCCTGTTGGAGCTTGGTGACTAGTTCCTCTCTGGGAATACTCATCACTAAGGAATCTACGGCTGCTGCCACCGTGGCCGAAGGAGGACGCTCATCCACAAAAGACATTTCACCCACGACCTCGCCACTAGAGAGCTGCGCGACTTCTCGGTCTCCCAATGCTGCCACGGAAACCGTCAAGGTGCCATCAATGACGATGTATAAAGCATCAATCAATTGGCCTTCCTGAATTAAAATTGTGCCTGCTGGTACCCGTTCTTGAGCGGAGATGCCGATCATCCAGTCGATGTCATCATCACTCAACTCTCCCAGAATAAAAAGGACTTTCTTCATGTTGTCTGTGCAAATCCGCTACAAAGGGAATCTGAAGCGTTTCCTTCAGTGTGGGTAGTCTGAATGAAATGTGCCAATATCTTGCTACTGATCTTGTCTATCACCCTAGGGTGAGCCTAGGCCAAATCGGGGTAGATCTAGAGCGATACTTCCAAGACAAACAAATTTAGCTGGTAGCTTACTAGACCACAACTGTAGTCATAAGCCCCTAAAAACAGCAGCAATTTAATGAAGTCTTCCTGGCGATCGCTCCTCTAACCGGAAAAGCTCAGTAAAACTTCTTAACTAAATTGAGGTTGTAGCAATTTTTCACAAATTTCTAAGCTTCATAATCCCCGCCAGCGCCATACTGCCAAGCTTGTAACCAGCGTTGAAAATAATATTTCTGAGTAGGGGGCCAAGCTTTAGTCCAAGGGGCGATCGCGTTGCCTAGGGGATATAGAGCACTATAGAGCGCTAAGCCGCTGAAATGCCGAGTCCAGTCCAGAAGAGCAGGCAGACCTACTTGAGGCACAATTTTGGCAACTAAGCTGGGATGGGCGAGAGATGTTTTGAGTAGGGTGCGAGAGAGGGCCGAAAACTGGACGACATCCTGCAAGAAAGGCCGTAATACAGGTTCGCCTAGCTGGGACATCTCTTGAAAGACATCTGTTAGCAGTTGATTAATTTGATTCGGATTTACTGGCTGGTTCACCCCTACACTCATGGCCTTTTGGAATAACCAAGTGACTGAGACGTTGGGCTGATAAGGCTGGAGCAGCGCTAAGGCTTTGCGATTGAGGGCGTTGCCTTCTAGAGCTTGATGAATCCCCTGCGTGAGACGCTCCAAGTGGCGCACCATTGCCCCAAAACCACCAAAGCTGAGCGGTGACTGACCACCACTACTATCTCCCACCTGCAAAATGTGAGGCCAAGCTGGTTGGAGGGGGCTGTTTTGGTAACAAGGAAAGAGGCCAAATAAAGCTCGCTGAAATTGCAGCTGAGACAAATCAACTTGTTGGTATTCAGGTAGGAGGCGGAAATACTCCTCAAACAAGGTTTCTAAGCTGAAGCGATCGGGGTGGGCATCCAGGTAAGTAAAAAGGTAAGTGGTGCGACCATCACGGGCAGGAAAAGCTTCCCAAAAATATTGGCATTGGTTTTGGATCGGGGTAAATGAAACCAACAAATCCCCTGCATCATTGTTAGGAAAACCTTGGGCACAGGTGCCAACTACTAAACAAATGCCATCTGGAGTTTGGCCTTGCCGAGCTTGCTGCACAATCGGCGAAAAATGCCCCATTGCATCAATCAATAACCTTGTCTTCAGGTCTTGTCCTGCTTTGACCGTTACTCCATTGGGATGAGCGATCGCGCCTTCAAAACCTGTGTGTTCTAGCAGCTTGCCGCCACTCGCTAAGAAACGAGACTTGAGCGTATCAAGTAAAAAAACTGGATCAACTCCAATATTGAGGATGTCCCGCACCCAGAGGTCAGAGCCGCCTAAAAAGCTAATGCGGGCAGGATTGTACTGGGTCGCGATCGCCTGTGCCAGTTCTGATTCGGTGAGTAAACCGAGTTCTATAAAGACTTGCAGTTCTTGTCGCGAGATATTCCACTCTTGCTCTCGTCCCCGTAGCACTCCTCGCTCCACTAGTGCTACTCGCCACCCTTTTTGGGCTAAAGCTGCGCCAATAAAAATCCCTAAAGTCCCCCCGCAGATCACGACATCCCAATCCACCGACTCTAAGAGTTCCTGACTCGGCCGAATAACTGTTGGGATGGGAAACTGCTGGTGGCGTAACTTGTGCCACAAATCATCAACCCGGCGTAGCCCTGCTAGGGCATCTCCAGGCAAAGTAGCGAGAATTTGCTCGGTTAGGGTCATGGCAGTTAACTCACGGTCAGAACTGGGCAATGCAAATAACGGTAAGACCTAAATGGGACGATTTGACATCACCTATACAAAGTTACTTACCGAAAGCTAGAACCGCATTCTGTCCCCCAAAACCAAAACTAAAACAGAGAGCATGGTTCACCACGCGATCGCTAGCTTCTGTCACAAAATCCAAATCAAATTCTGGCTCTTGTAGCCCAACACAAGGCGGCAAAATCTGGTGTCGGAGAGCCATGAGACAAAATGCAGCCCCTAAAGCGCCCGAAACTCCTAGCGTATGACCTGTGGCTCCTTTGGTAGAACTCACTGGGACTCCTTGTGGAAATAGATGCTGAATTAGATGCGCTTCGTTGCGATCATTCAGTTGCGTGGCAGTGCCATGAGCATGGATATAGTCGATCGCTTCGGGCCTTAAAGAACTGCGATCGAGGCATTGCTGAACCGCCGCGATCGCCGCTCTGCTATTAGGGTCAGGGGCACTCATATGGTAGCCGTCAGCCGTTAAGCCAAAACCTAAAATGCGGCCACAAACCGGAGCCAATCGCTGTTGTGCCAACTCCGCTGACTCCAGCACTAAGACAGCGGCCCCTTCCCCTAACACCAAGCCTTCACGACGGCGATCGAAAGGATAAGCCCCTGTTGCAGCTAAAGCTCCCATTTGTTGAAAACCAGCCAGCGTGAGGGGAGTAATCGGGGCTTCCACGGCCCCCGCGATCACTCGCTGACATTGCCCCGTTCGTACCAACTCAAATCCCTGCGCAATCGCCCATATCCCAGTAGCACAAGCCGCCATCGGAGCCAGTACAGGCGCAGAACTACCAATTTGCCGAGCCGCCGCGATTGCGGCCTGACCTGGTAAAGTTTCTAGCCAAGGGAGAGCGATCGGATCACCCGACAAGGGCTGCGCCATTAGGCGGTGCCGCACTTGTAGCTCCCATTGGCTTTGGTAACTGCGGCTCGACCCAATCACGACTCCACATTCACCCAAAGGCGGCGCTAGACCTGCATCTTGCAAAGCTGCGACCACTACTTGCTGAGTTAAGTCATTCAGCGCCGCTGGATGCTTTCCCAACATGGCCAGAGGACGCGGTTCTAGTTCTGGAAAAGGCTGGCGCAGCAGAATGCCTGATTGGTTTGCCAGGAGTTGCTGCCAACTCGTCTGCATGGTCTCACCCAACGCAGACACCAAGCCTATACCTGTCACCACTACATCCACTGCGCCTGCTACCTAGCTCACCAAAAAGCGATTTATTGGGGAGAAGGGGAGGGGCTAGGAGTTGATGCTGCACCACCCTGTTTCAAGTTTTCAGCACCTTTAGTGACTTTGGCAGACTCAATGCGATCGCCTTGCTGAATCGTATCTACCACATCCATGCCCTGAGTCACATAACCGAAAACGGCGTAATCCCGATCCAGGAATTGCAGATCTGCCAAAGCAATGTAGAACTGGGAAGAAGCAGAATCAGGAATAGACGCCCGAGCCATCGCCACAGCGCCACGAGTGTGCTTGAGCTGAGGTGGAGCAGCGATGCCAGCGGTATCTAAGGTTTTGCTATACACCGGGGAAGCACTTCCCTCAGGCTTAATTTCTAGAGGAATATTGCGAGGTTGGCCTGTCGCAGGGTCTACAAAACCCCCTGTACCTAGCTGTTCTAAAGAAAAATTAGGGTCTTTACTTTGCGGGTCACCTGCTTGGGCCACAAAGGGTTGTGGTTCTCGGATAACTCGATGAAAGACTAGACCGTCGTAAACCCCTTGCTGCACCAAGTCCACAAAGTTTCCAGCAGTGATGGGAGCATTAGCACCATCTACTTCTATCGTAATCGGCTTGCCTTTGATGATCAGTTCTACAGTTGCTTTGCCCTCTAAACGAGGGAGGTTAGCAGGCTGGGGGCTAGCAACCGGGGTCGCCGTTGCCGTAGGAGTAGTCTCAGCAGATGAACCGTCAGAGGGTGAGGGGGATGTTTCTTGGGGTGAACATCCTCCTGCTACCAAAGCACTAATCACTAAAAGTGACACTAACCAACGCCGCATCTGCATGTTCAATTACCTACTCAACCGGAGCCACTTATCATCTCATGCGACGATCCCTTCTCTCAACAGAGGTGGCAACCCCTCCAAAGGTCTGATGGGATACCAAATCTTAATCAAGGGAAGGGATGGTGGCGATGAAAGCCAAAGCAAATCACTACAGCCCTTCTAAGGGCACATTCAAGAAGCGAGCCAACTCAGCTCCTTGATTCTCAAGCTCAGCTAATGGCAAAGGCTCGCCCACCCGTGTCAGCGGGATATCATTACGGCCCTTGAGCTTTAGAAACAGAGCACGACGGGGGTTGAGTCCTTCTCTGAGATCAACTCGCACCGATTGGACATCCGAGATGGGACAGTTGATCTCAATGCGGCGGTTCTTTCCGGGAAAGCCCCAACGAAAGATCTTGACTGTACCTGTGTCCCGATTGAATTCGTTATAACCTGCTCCTACGTCCGCAATGATAACTAGCCAGAGGTAGGATGCAAGTAGCAAAGCTGCCACTCCATAGAAACTCATGGCCAATCCTTGAGGCACAAAAACGAGCTGTGTGGGATCGGATACGGGCAGGAGATTGACTTTGAGATAACTAGAGAGACCAGACAAAGCAAATCCAGTGCCACCAATCGAGACAACGGTGGCCCACCAGTAATTACTGAAACGACGAGATCCTAGAATCGGTTGACGTAGGACGAGATTACCTTTGGAAGCAGCTTGTGCAGTCATGCGACTCGCTCAATATAAATTCGCAAAAATTAAAAAAGTGGAACTCCACACTGGAATTATCTAATCCCACCACCCTATAGTATGAGTTAAGCGGTCTAAGAGCCAAAGATTGCTGAGAGAGTACGTGTCAGATTGTAAAAATCCTGATATTTTCTATCATATAGAAACGTTAACTCCTATCTCAGGATCGTATGTCGGTTGCCTAGACAGGGTAAGCGAGAACTAATATGGCTAAGGCTCAACCTCAGCAAGCATATTGGCCGACGTTAAACTGCAAACTCGCAACTTGCTCAATGCCAGGTAGAAACTTCTCTAACCTTGGATAATGAGAAGAGTGTCACTGAGGCAAAAAACTTTTTGCTGCAATAGTAAGAGGATTTGAAATGACCATAGCAATGGGACGCGCGCAGGCAGAGCGGGGGTGGTTCGACGCCCTCGACGACTGGCTCAAACGCGATCGCTTCGTCTTCGTCGGCTGGTCCGGGATTCTCCTGTTCCCCTGCGCCTTCTTGGCAATTGGCGGCTGGATGACCGGAACCACCTTCGTCAGCTCCTGGTACACCCACGGGTTGGCTAGTTCCTACTTAGAAGGATGCAACTTCCTCACCGTCGCTGTCTCGACTCCTCCCAACAGCTTGGGTCACTCCTTGCTGTTGCTGTGGGGTCCTGAAGCTCAAGGTGACTTCACTCGCTGGTGTCAGCTCGGCGGCCTCTGGGCCTTCGTCGCCCTCCACGGTGCCTTCGCCCTCATCGGCTTCATGCTCCGCCAGTTCGAAATCGCTCGCCTCGTGGGCATCCGTCCCTACAACGCGATCGCCTTTTCGGCACCGATTGCGGTGTTTGTGTCGGTGTTCCTGATGTACCCCTTGGGTCAGTCGGGTTGGTTCTTCGCTCCCAGCTTCGGAGTGGCAGCGATTTTCCGCTTCCTGCTGTTCCTGCAAGGCTTCCACAACTGGACCTTGAACCCCTTCCACATGATGGGTGTCGCAGGTGTACTCGGTGGGGCGCTGCTGTGTGCGATTCACGGAGCTACCGTGGAGAACACCTTGTTTGAAGACGGCCAAGGGTCCAACACCTTCCGCGCCTTCAACCCCACCCAAGCCGAAGAGACCTACTCAATGGTGACGGCGAATCGTTTCTGGAGCCAAATCTTCGGGATTGCGTTCTCCAACAAGCGGTGGTTGCACTTCTTCATGCTGTTTGTGCCCGTGATGGGTCTGTGGATGAGTGCGATCGGAATTGTCGGTCTGGCGCTGAACCTGCGAGCTTACGACTTCGTGTCGCAAGAGATTCGCGCAGCGGAGGACCCTGAATTTGAGACGTTCTACACGAAGAACATCTTGCTGAACGAGGGCATCCGCGCTTGGATGGCTCCTCAAGATCAGCCACACGAAAACTTTGTCTTCCCTGAGGAGGTTCTGCCCCGTGGTAACGCTCTCTAATCCAGTGGTTGCGGGCAGTGGCCGCGACCAAGAATCATCTGGTTTTGCTTGGTGGGCTGGTAATGCCCGTCTAATTAGTCTGTCTGGTAAGCTGTTGGGCGCTCACGTCGCTCACCAAGGTCTGATTGTTTTCTGGGCTGGAGCAATGACCTTGTTTGAGGTCGCTCACTTTGTGCCCGAAAAGCCCATGTACGAGCAGGGCTTGATCTTGCTGCCTCACTTGGCGGCTCAAGGCTGGGGCGTGGGTCCTGGTGGTGAAGTGATCAACACCTTCCCCTACTTTGTGGTGGGTGTATTGCATCTGATTTCTTCTGCGGTACTTGGTCTAGGTGGTATCTACCATGCTGTCCGTGGTCCCGAAACCTTAGAAGAGTACTCCTCCTTCTTTGGCTACGACTGGAAAGACAAGAACAAGATGACCACCATCATCGGCATTCACCTGATCCTATTGGGAGGGGGTGCTCTGCTACTGGTGGCTAAAGCCATGTTCTTTGGCGGTCTGTACGACACTTGGGCACCAGGCGGTGGTGATGTGCGGGTGGTCACGAACCCCACCCTCAACCCAGCCACAATCTTTGGCTACTTGCTGAAGTCTCCCTTCGGTGGCGATGGCTGGATTGTCAGCGTTGACAACTTAGAAGACATCGTCGGTGGTCATATTTGGGTTGGCCTGGTCTGCATTTTCGGTGGAATCTTCCACATTCTCACCAAGCCTTTTGCTTGGGCTCGTCGCGCTTTCATCTGGTCAGGTGAGGCTTACCTCTCCTACAGCTTGGGTGCCTTGTCCCTGATGGGCTTCATTGCTTCTTGCTTTGTTTGGTACAACAACACTGCTTACCCCAGCGAATTCTTTGGTCCTACGGGTCCTGAGGCGTCTCAAGCACAAGCGATGACCTTCTTGATTCGTGACCAACGCTTGGGTGCAAACGTTGGTTCTGCTCAAGGTCCTACAGGTCTTGGTAAGTACCTGATGCGCTCCCCCACTGGTGAAATCATCTTTGGTGGTGAAACCATGCGCTTCTGGGACTTCCGGGGTCCTTGGTTGGAGCCTCTGCGTGGGCCTAACGGTCTAGATCTGAACAAGATCAAGAACGACATTCAACCTTGGCAAGTGCGTCGCGCGGCTGAGTACATGACTCACGCTCCTCTGGGTTCTTTGAACTCTGTAGGTGGTGTGGCAACCGAAATTAACTCGGTCAACTTCGTGTCTCCTCGCGCTTGGTTGGCAACTTCTCACTTCGTGCTTGCTTTCTTCTTCCTAGTCGGTCACCTGTGGCATGCGGGTCGTGCACGGGCTGCTGCGGCTGGTTTTGAACGCGGCATCAATCGTGAAACCGAACCCGTACTCTCTATGCCTAACCTCGACTAAGACTTTTTCTGGCGAATTTGTCTGAACTATTAGGTAAATAACTTTCAGGCTCCTGTGTTAAAGCAGGAGCTTTTTTTTGTATTTAGGCAGCCTGTGCTTTTATGCGGGGATGAAGTTTGGAATGATAGAAGTGATACATAAACTCATGGGAGACCCATATGCGTGAGTCAGATCTAACCGATGCTTTGAAATGGACTCCTGAGGCAAAAGTTAAATTACAAAATATTCCTTTCTTTGTGCGATCGCAGGCACGTCAGCGGATTGAGCATTTAGCGCGGGAGGGAGAGTTGGATACGGTGACGGCTGAGCTGGTAGAGCAGGCGCGCCTAGAGTTTGGCCAATAGGTCTGGTTCAGGAAACGCTGCTCGAACAAGGTTTCAATCAACTGCCTGAGGTATTCATCGCAGTCACAACTGCTTGCTGACTGACGGCTGCATAGATGGAGCGCAGGTGCTCCATAACGACCGAGGAAGGAGGCTGAGTAGTTGCAGGGGTCGCCGCTTCTGGTTTTATAACAATAGGACCGAGCACATCCAAGATGGTTTCTGTGCTGGGAGGGGGTGCGATGACTACCAAAGAAGGCTCTAGCTGTTCGTTGTAATGCCAAAACTGCTCGATTTTTAGCGGTGCAGTGGGTTGCGGGCGATCGCTCACTGATTCTTCTGGAGTTAATGCTGTGCCCTCACTGCTAGTACTCCGCATTTGTCGTAGGGCAGCGATAATTTGCTCTTTAGTACGCCCCCGCAGTTCAAACAAGACAAACGGATCTTCACTAAAGCGATCGCCCAACAGGTAATAAACTGCCCCAATATGCTTGCAGGGATTCGCAGGATCAGGGCAAGAGCATTTGCTATGAATGTCAAATCGTGTGAGCGGAAATAAGCTCAAACCATTGCTAGTAAATACTTCTTCAATGCTTTGAGGCATTTCTCCTGCTAAGAGTTTGGCTGAGAAAATAGCTCGCTGGGACATTGTTTCAATCACATACCCCCACTGTTCCTCCGTGAACGGATCGAGAGAAAGCGAGACTTGATAGGGTTCAGGAGCCGTACCTTGGACTAGAGCAGACACCTTTGACCCTTGAAACTCTAGTGACAGAACGTTGCCTTGCCGAGCGTAGTTACGAGCCCGCTCCAAGCGTCGCCGCCAGCCAAAAGACTCCAAAACATCTACCCACCGCTGCGCCCACCATTCACGGCTGGGTTGGAGAGAAACGCCATCTGCTGCCGTGGTGGCTTTAGGTGGT
The DNA here is from genome assembly GCF_030409055.1 of Trichocoleus desertorum NBK24. Taxonomy (GTDB): domain Bacteria; phylum Cyanobacteriota; class Cyanobacteriia; order FACHB-46; family FACHB-46; genus Trichocoleus; species Trichocoleus desertorum_B. The sequence goes on from NZ_CP116619.1 coordinate 2,158,666, forward strand.
TCGTTATTTTTAGTTGAATTAGGAGAATAATGGGTCATTCGGTGTCCTCATCAATCACGGCGCTGCGATCGAGCAAGAGCAAGTTGCGAAGCTGGTCAGTATCCATCTCAGTTAGCCATTGTTCCCCAGCCCCGACAACCTGCTCAGCTAGAGCTTTCTTGCTTTCAATCAATTCATGAATTTTTTCTTCTAAGGTGCCGTTGCAAACAAACTTATGAACTTGGACATTCCGAGTCTGACCGATGCGGAACACCCGATCGGTGGCTTGGTTTTCGACGGCTGGGTTCCACCAACGATCGAAGTGGAAGACATGGTTGGCACGCGTCAGGTTGAGTCCTACCCCACCTGCTTTGAGGGAAAGAATAAAAATTCTCGGCCCCTGGGGGTCTTGTTGGAAGCGATCGACCATTTCCTCGCGTTGCTTTTTCGAGGTGCTGCCGTACAGGAACGGAATTTCTTGCTTTAGTTGTTTTTGCAGATGGTCTTGGAGCAATTTGCCCCACTCAGCAAACTGAGTAAAGATCAAGGCGCGATCGCCTCGGTTGACTCCTACTTCTTCGCTCGTGGCTAAAATTTCTTCCAGCATCTCGTCCAAGCGCTGAAGCTTGCCAGAACGAGCTTTAAAGGATGAAGCAGTTTTATTTTCATCCTTTAAAGCTCGTTCATCCTTCAATAAAGTTGGGTGATTGCAAATTTGCTTTAGTTTCACCAGTAGCGCTAAAATCATGCCTCGTCGCTGGATGCCGTCAGCACTTTCAATTTCAGCTAAGGAAGAATCTACAGCCTGCTGGTACAACTTGGCTTGCTCGGCAGTTAGCCCACAAAAAACTGTCATTTCCTGTTTTTCGGGCAAATCTTGGATAATGCTGCGATCGCTCTTAAGCCGACGCAGAATAAAGGGTTGCACCAGCGATCGCAGAGTTTTGAGCGAGGCAGTATCCCCGTAACGCTCGACTGGAATCGCAAACCGCCGTTGGAAGAAGTTCTTTGGTCCCAGATAGCCAGGATTGAGAAAGTCCAAAATAGACCACAACTCAGAGAGGCGGTTCTCCACTGGAGTACCCGTTAGGGCAATACGAAAGCTGTTTTCTAATTGCCGCACTGCTTGTGATTGTTTAGCCTCTGGATTTTTAATATTCTGGGCTTCATCCAGCACTACCCCTTGCCAAGTAACGGTTTGCAGATCTTTGAGGTCTCGTTGAATGAGCGCGTAACTCGTAATGACTAAATGTTGACCTTTAACAGTTTTCGCAAGAACCTTTCCTTTGGGGCGCTTGTCGCCGTGATGCACCATAACTTTGAGGGTAGGACCAAATCTCTTCACTTCCCGCTCCCAGTTACCTAACACTGAAGTGGGGCAGACCAAGAGAGTGGGCTGTTCCAACGCTTTTTGTTCCTGTAGATGTAACAAGAAAGCAATCAGCTCCACGGTTTTTCCCAAACCCATATCGTCTGCGAGGCAAGCTCCTAAACCCCAGCGCTCTAGAAAGGCTAGCCAGCCAGCGCCACGGGCTTGGTAAGGACGTAGCTCTCCTTTAAAAGTTGTGGGAGTGGCGATCGCTTCTACAGATTGATTCCCGGAAGTCAGGGCATTGATGAGTTCTTGCAAGGCACCAGAAGCTTCAAAGCTGACGACTGGAAGCTTTTCAATTACTTGCGTGTCGCCTGTACTAATCCGCAGCGCATCTTCCAAGGAGAGAGCCATCTGGTCTTTGCGTTCGGCAAAGAAATTTTGAGCCGCACGAATATCTTGGGGCCGCAGTTCCACCCACTCGCCGTTGATTTCGACTAAGGGCGTATTCAAAGCTACTAGGCGATCGAACTCAGCTTTGGAAAGGGTTTGACCCCCAATCGACAAGCCCCAGCGAAAATTCAGTAAGCTTTGGAGTCCTAAACGGCGATCGCCTGCAATAGAAGTTTCTGCTTGAATTTTCAGTCCCAGACGGTTGGCCCAGCCCTCTTGGTTGGCTAGCCCAGGGGGGAGAATTACGCCAAAGCCGCTATCTTGTAAACGCCAAGCTGCCGTTTTAATAAACTCGTATACCTGCAAAGCGGTGAGGCGACAAAACTGGGGTCGCTGTTCGTGCAAGCTGGGTTCTAGCAGCGGGTACAGTCGTGAAGCCAGTCCTAAACCTGCCAGTAGTGTTTCTTGCGGTCGCTCAATGGTGCGGCCTAAATACACTAATCGCTCCACTGGATTGCTCCAAATGGTGGGGGCACTCAGCAAAAAGTCGGCATCATTGGCTGCTTGCAAGAAATACTCCAAGAGCCATTCGGTTTGCCCGCTGACTGGAGGGTGCAAATAGAAGCAAGTCCGAAACCGCCGTTGCTCTACCAAATAATCTTGGAGCGGGGCTGTCCAGGTCTGCAAAGCAGTGTCTAAACGCTCTAGGGTCGCTGGATCGCTCGTTATCAATCCAGATTCAGCGCTCAATGCTTGCAGCCACAGTTGCAGAGCTGGGTCAATCGCAGGTTCTGGCTTGCGGCGATCGCCTGGGAGACTAGCCGGAGCAGGAGGGCTAGCGATCGCTCTCACTTGAGCATCCAACGTACTGTTTAAGAAGCCTCGAATTAAATCCTGTGGCGCTAGGGGTAAGTCTAAGGCTGGGGCCTGGGGTGTGGCAGAGGGTGTAGCGGGGGGTGCAGCTTGATAAGTACGGCAAACCGCAGGTAAGTGCTGCCTAAATTTCTCTAGTCTCTCTTGATCCGTCGCACTGTCAAGCAGGGATTGCCAGCGAGCCACTCCGCTACCATCATTGGTTTGCACCATCGGCAGAAATTTTCTTCTTGCCAGCAGATCCAAGCTCCAGCGGGCCATGTGGGACCAAAACCGCAAATCATCGCCCACAAATGAGTCTTCAGCCCCAAAAGAACTCAGCGGTAAAGCTTGGAGAAACTGCATTGCCGCCAGTGGAGGCAGACAAAAGCCCTCGACTCGCCAAGGAGACAGGGAGAGCGTATCGGGTGCAGCTTCAGCCTCAGTGAGCGCAGCAGCAGAATGTTGAGGCAGGAGAGTGGTGGCAGTGACCCAAGTAGGTAAAGCCAACACTTGCGATCGCCAAGTGAGCGCACCATCAGCAGCGGTAACAGGCTCAACAGCAACGACAGAAGCAGAAGTAGCGCTACTCCCAGCAGTACGTTTACGGGAACGTCCAGCAGGCGTTGGGCTTTCCGTAGGAGAAGAAGCAACAGAATTAGCAGCAGGCGTTGGCAATGTCCACTTGAGCCTGCCCGCTTGGTGCAGCGATCGCAGAAGATCAACTAACTCGGTGGGCGCGATCGCAAAAGGATGCTCAGGAATTTGCTCAGTGGCAATAGCCGTATCATCAGCAATCCGTCGCCAAGTCTCACCCCAGACAAAAAAACAGCCTGCAAAATCAAGAGATGGAGTATGCTCTCCTAGTTCTGAGGCACTCTGATGAGCAACATTTCTGGAAGTTTGCAGTAACCAACTACCGTGTAAAATTGCCATGCGATTTTAAGTTGCCAAATTTTATCAGGATTAAAAGTTGGAGTAGAGCCTACCGAAGCTAACCAGGCGCATAGTCATGATTTTCTCGAACTAAAAACTCTGGGCTGATAACTCCTTCGTGGATCACTTCATGAATATCCAGTTGCCACTTTACAAAACACTTCGAAATGGAATGTCAGCCGAGTTAGATCGGATGGAACTTGCCGATCGAGAGTTGGTTCGGGAACTGCTGAATATTGTCATTATTGAAGGCCAAACCTATCCCCAAATACAACCTCTGAGCGAAAGCGAATTTGCAGCTTATTGGGCGAGCCATGATGCTTTTATCGTGCGGGCAATGAACGATCTAGAGGGCCAGAAATCACCAAGGATCTTAGGAGCGTTTTATCTCAAACCAAACTTTCCGGGACGGTGCAGTCACATCTGCAATGCTGGGTTTATTGTGCAACCAAGCTTAAGAGGCCAGGGAATCGGGCGTTGGATGGGAGAGACGATGTTAGCGATCGCCCTGACTCTGGGATATCAGGCTGTGATGTTTAACTTAGTGTTTGCCACCAATACCCCTTCCATCAGCCTATGGCAATCTTTAGGATTCAGCACCATTGGCCGCATTCCCCAAGCCGTACAGTTGGCTGAAGGCTGTCAAGTTGATGCCCTCATTCTATATCGGTCTTTAAGCTGAATGTGCTTATCAATAACTTGTTGAATCTCTGGATCAAATTGCTGCGATCTCTAGAGTCAGTTTCATGAGCAATCAATCATAAAACCAGCAATCAAAGTGACATTTTACACTAGTGATCGCCAGCCAAACCTTTGTAAAAATTTTATTAATTATTATTGAGTTGAATGACTAAAAATTGAGGATTAAGCAAGGAATTGCCTCAGCTAATTTATTCAAGCGATCGCCTCAGAAGACTCTCCTGTAAAGGCAGCACAAGGTCATCAGTGCTACGATTGCCTCAGAAGAAAAAAATAAGAACAACAAAGGAACGAACGCTACATGGTAGAGATAGACAAGTCAATATCCTTTGATGGACGGGATATTCGACTTAAGGTTGGTTTGCTGGCCCCTCAAGCAGGTGGGTCAGTGTTAATTCAATCGGGCGATACGGCGGTTCTAGTGACGGCTACGCAAGCAGCAGGGCGAGAAGGAATTGATTTCCTGCCATTGCTGGTGGACTACGAAGAAAGACTTTATGCAGCAGGCCGAATTCCAGGCGGATTTCTCCGGCGTGAGGGTCGTCCCCCGGAAAGAGCAACCCTAACTAGTCGCCTCATTGACCGTCCGCTGCGTCCCCTATTCCCCTCTTGGCTGCGAGATGACATTCAAGTGGTTGCCACCACTGTGTCAATGGATGAGCGAGTCCCTCCCGATGTACTAGCCGTGACGGGAGCCTCGATCGCAGTCCTGTTAGCGCAGATTCCCTTTGATGGCCCAATGGCAGCCGTGCGCGTCGGTTTGGTGGGTGATGATTTTATTATTAACCCGACCTACAGCGAAATTGAGTCTGGTGATTTGGATTTGATTGTTGCAGGCTCCCCCGATGGCGTAGTCATGGTGGAAGCAGGTGCGAATCAATTGCCTGAGCAAGACATGATCGAAGCGATCGACTTTGGTTATGAAGCGGTGCGCGACTTGATTCAAGCTCAGCGTGACTTGCTAGAGGAGTTGGGACTATCTTTGGTACAAGCGACCCCACCCGAAGTTGACTCCACCCTAGAGACTTTTATCCGCGATCGCGCCACAGCTCAGATTAAAGAGATTCTGGCCCGCTTTGAACCGGACAAGAAGGTACGGGATGCGGCTTTAGATGAAGTAAAAGCTGCGATCGCTACCGAGATTGCAGCCTTGGAAGAAACTGATCCGGTACGAGTTGCAGCCGCAGAAAACTCCAAAGCTCTGGGCAACACCTTTAAAGACATCACCAAAACCCTCATGCGTCGTCAAGTCATTGAAGACGGGGTGCGCGTAGATGGACGGAAGTTGGATGAAGTACGGCCCATTTCCTGTCGTACCGGGGTGCTGCCCTCGCGCGTACATGGCACTGGCCTATTCAACCGGGGCTTGACTCAGGTGTTGTCGGTCGCTACATTGGGTACTCCTGGCGATGCCCAAGAGCTAGACGACCTACACCCCGACGAGCAGAAACGTTACCTGCACCACTACAACTTCCCCCCCTACTCGGTGGGTGAAACTCGGCCCATGCGATCGCCAGGTCGCCGGGAAGTAGGCCACGGTGCCTTAGCAGAGCGAGCCTTAGTGCCTGTCCTACCGAGTCAGCAAGAATTTCCCTATGTGATTCGGGTCGTGTCTGAGGTGCTATCTTCCAACGGTTCCACCTCAATGGGTTCGGTCTGTGGTTCTACCCTGGCTCTTATGGACGCGGGCGTGCCAATTACCAAACCCGTCAGCGGTGCAGCGATGGGTCTGATTAAGGAAGGTGACGAAATCCGGATTCTGACAGACATCCAAGGCATCGAAGACTTCCTGGGTGACATGGACTTCAAAGTAGCTGGAACCGACAGCGGTATTACAGCGCTACAGATGGACATGAAGATCACCGGGCTATCAATGGAAATCATTTCCAAAGCGATCGCCCAAGCCAAGCCTGCTCGGATGCACATCCTGGAAAAGATGTTGTCCACGATCGACCAACCTCGCCACGAACTCTCCCCTTACGCGCCTCGCCTGCTGACCATCAAGATCGATCAAGACTTGATCGGCATGATCATTGGCCCAGGTGGTAAGACGATCAAAGGCATTACCGAAGAAACCGGAGCCAAGATCGACATCGAAGATGATGGCACCATCACGATTTCGGCAGTCGATGGCGAAAAGGCCATGCGGGCGCGCAACATTATCCAGGGCATGACGCGCAAGCTCAATGCAGGAGATGTTTACGCAGGCCGCGTGACTCGGATTATTCCGATTGGGGCGTTTGTGGAGTTTCTTCCTGGAAAGGAAGGCATGATCCACATTTCTCAGTTGGCCGAGCACCGCGTCGGTAAGGTGGAGGATGAAGTTGCCGTGGGCGATGAAGTCGTGGTGAAGATCCGCGAAATTGACAACCGTGGCCGCGTCAACCTCACCCGTCTGGGCATTCATCCTGACGAAGCTGCGGCTGCGCGTGAAGCTGTGACCGTGGAATAAGTAATACCCAGTTTTAGTGAGTGAACTGGTATCTCGGTTCATTGGCTATAACTCTTCATTCAAGCGATCGCTTTTTCCTAACTTAAGGAAGGGCGATCGCTTTAGATCTATGGATTGTGAGGACAGGCGAAGCCTGTCCTCACAATCCCAAACAGCAAGTCGAAGAAGAATAGGTAAAACTGCCCCCCGAAAGCCTTAAACTGGAGGTTGCATTTCAAAGTGTTGTGAGTTTGGCTGAAGCACCCGTGCGCAAAATCGTTATTGCTGGCAACTGGAAAATGTACAAAACCCAGGCAGAGTCCCTGGAGTTTTTGCAAGGATTTATGTCCGAATTGGATGCAACCCCAGATGAGCGGGAAGTAGTCGTTTGCGCTCCCTTTACAAATTTAGGGCTGTTGTCGAAGAGTCTGCATGGCAGTCGAGTCCAGTTGGGCGCTCAGAACGTTCATTGGGAAGATGCAGGTGCCTATACGGGTGAAATTGCGGGTGCCATGCTAGCCGAAATTGGCGTGCGCTTCGTAGTCGTCGGTCACAGCGAGCGCCGACAGTACTTTGGCGAAACCGACGAAACCGTAAACTTGCGCCTAAGAGCAGCCCAGCGGCATAACCTTACCCCCATCTTGTGTGTAGGCGAAACCAAGCAGCAACGGGACGCGGGCGAAACCGAAGCCGTAATTTTCAACCAGTTGGCGAAAGATTTGGTAGGAGTTGACCAGCAGAATCTAGTGATTGCCTACGAACCGATCTGGGCGATCGGCACTGGCGATACTTGCGAAACCGCAGAAGCCAATCGCGTCGTTGGTTTAATTCGTCAGAAACTGACCAATACCAATGTCTCGATTCAGTACGGTGGGTCTGTCAAACCAGACAACATCGACGAAATTATGGCTCAACCAGAAATTGATGGCGCTTTAGTCGGCGGGGCCAGTCTAGACCCCAAGAGCTTCGCTCGGATCGTGAACCACCAAGCATAGAATCTAGCAACTATTCCCAATCGGGCACCTCATTGTAGGTGCCCCTACAAAAAATTATTCGGGTGGTATGTCACTATTCACCTGGGTTGGCAAGCAGATAGTAAACACTGAGCCTTGACCAAACTCACTGGAAACTGTAATGTCACCCCCCATCATGTGACAGAAACGACGACTCAAGGATAAGCCTAAGCCAGTACCACCATAGCGACGTGTAGTTGAAGCATCCGCTTGCGTAAAAGGCTGAAAAATCTGTTGCATTTGCTCAGGCGTAATGCCAATTCCAGTATCAGCAACCTCAAAAATAAAACAGTCCAAGTCCGTAGCGGCTCCGATCGCTGCACTGGTCTTACTTTTGTAGACTGTTAGGGTAATTAACCCTTGCCGCGTGAATTTAGTGGCATTGTTTAACAGATTGCATAGTACTTGACGCACCTTCATCAGGTCAGCCTGCATCAAACCCAAGTCAGGAGCTAGGTTCACCTGTATCTTGTTATCGTTTTCTCTTAAAGAGAGATAAATAGTCGCAACAACTTCCTGTACCAAAGAAGCTAGGTCAAATGTCTCAATATAGAGATCCATCTTGCCTGCTTCAATCTTGGAGAAATTCAGAATATCGCTGATGAGTACAAGCAGATGATGCCCTGACCTCCGAATCGTCTCTAAACCGGGGCTATATTCGTCGTGCCCCATTTCCTCAAGTTCTTCTTGGATTAGCTCACTGTAACCAATGACGGCATTGAGCGGAGTGCGTAACTCGTGGCTCATGTTAGCGAGAAATGTATTTTTGGCTCGATTAGCCGCTTCAGCCGCTTCTTTCGCTGCCTGCAATTTAGCCTCAGCTTGCTTACGTTCGGTGATATCCCGCCAAACAATTAAGCGCCCTGTCAGCCGATCGTAGGAGTCAGTCAAGGGAGAGATCCGCAGATCAAAACAACGTTCGTCAGCACCTGTACCTAAGCTAATTTCCGCGTGAGCTTCCAGAAGATTGCCGTACTGTTGCAGCAAATGCGGCCACTGAGCCAATACTTGCATGACGGGTTGCCCGATCGCTGTTGCATCCCACCCGATCATCTGTTGAGCGGCAGGGTTTAGATCTACGATGCGATTCTGGATATCTAAAACCATCACCCCATCACTCATCCCTTCAATCACTGCGTCCCGTGCCACAGGTACAATGTCGAGCAGCCGAAAGCGAAACAGTCCCCAAGCCATTGCTATCCCCGTCACCGTAAAAGCAAAAGGAGTCAGGTCTAAGTGGGGAAAAGGATTTAAGCGTAGAAGGTAAAGCGCATTAGCGAGCCAAGGCGCGATCGCCCCAATTAATAAAGCCCAAGCTTGTCCTCGATAGAGCTGAGGAGAACGCAGCAGCGCCCGTACAATCAGCAGCGTACCTAACCCAGTTAAGAGATAAGAGTAAGCAGCGTGAACCCAAAACCCCATACCGTGGGTCACCCTCATGAGGGTGAAGGAGCCAATTGGCTGCAAGCTCGTTTGAGACCAAACCAACCGATGCCACTCGTTTGTCCAGACTAGAAACGACATGCACAGAGGTTCGATGGTTAGGAGTAGCAGATTTCTGCGAGTGATCCATCTGGTTCGCCCTGTGTACTGGAGGGCAAAGAGCAACCAAGCCGCTGGAACAACTACAATGCCTAAGTACTGAGCTTTTCCCGCTAAAATTTTGCTGGGCAAGTCAATGCTACTGACTTCCCAGATATATCCGAGCAACCACTCTGAGACGCCCAGCATGAATAGCCCAAATGTAGCCGCAATCCTAGCAGAACGACGTCGCCACGCTAGACACACGAGGGTAATGGAGGCCCCAGCGGCAATGGCCAGCGGAAAAGCATAAGGAGTAGACTGCCAATGCAGCATACTGGGGATTCCCATGTTGTAAGGGATAGCTTAAATGGGTTTGCTTAAAAAGAACTGCATTTTTTCTACTAATTGATTGAAGTTTACTGGCTTAGCCTCATATTCATCACACCCTGCGGCCAAACATTTTTCACGATCGCCCGCAAGAGCATGAGCGGTCAGCGCAATGATGGGAATGGTGTGGGTGGTAGGAATAGCCTTGATCTGCTGCGTTGCCTGCCAACCATCTAGAACGGGTAGGCTCATGTCCATCAGAATCAAGTCTGGGGCTTCTGACTGTGCGATCGCCACAGCTTGAGCCCCATCCACCGCATGGATGACTTGATAACCCCGCATTCGTAGCCGTCGCAACATCATAAAAGAGTTCACCTCGTTGTCTTCAACGAGTAAAATTTTAGTCATATATTTTCTTGGCAGCCTGCTGGCGCAATCACGGCTAATCTTGCTGCTGTATAAGTAGTTGCTGTATAACTAAGCGTCCCCATATCTAGTTGTATAGCAAGATACTAAAATGACCACCGAGTTCCTACAGGGATTCACTGTATCCTAGGGAAAGCTTATTCAGTGTCTGTCACTAGTGTGTATTTAGTAACTTCAATGCCAATCCCTGCTACCTGGATGATTAGAAATATTCGCTTCGATTGGGGGCGGCGTACCTACCTAATGGGAGTCCTGAATGTAACGCCAGATAGCTTCAGTGATGGGGGCCAATTTGACTCTTTAGCAGCAGCCTTAGAGCAAGCGAAGCGTTTAGTAGCAGCAGGGGCAGACATTGTCGATGTGGGTGGTCAGTCTACCCGCCCCCAAGCCGCTGAGGTTGATGTAGAAACAGAACTGGATCGGGTCATTCCAGTCATAGAGGTGGTACGATCGCAGCTAGATGTGCCAATTTCGGTCGATACAACCAGAGCGGCTGTGGCTAAAGCAGCTGTAGAGGCTGGAGCTGACATCGTCAACGATATTTCGGGCGCAACCTTTGATCCAGACATGCTACCGACTGTCGCAGCTCTGCAAGTGCCTCTGATCTTGATGCACATCCGAGGTACACCCCAGACGATGCAGCAATTGACCGATTACGAAGACTTGGTTGGAGAGATTCAAGCATTTCTGCAAGGTCGCATAGAGGCAGCGATCGCGGTGGGGATTGACCCTGCTCACCTCATGATCGACCCAGGACTTGGCTTTGCCAAAACTTACTCGCAAAACTTAGAGCTGTTGCGCCGAGTCTCAGAATTTCGAGCCTTAGGGTGCCCTATTTTAGTTGGGCCTTCCCGCAAAAGTTTTATTGGGCATATCCTCAACCAACCCGATCCACAACAACGAGTTTGGGGCACAGCGGCTGCGTGTGGTGCGGCGATCGCGGGTGGCACTGACCTACTGCGAGTGCATGACGTGCAGGAAATGCGCGATGTTTGCCGAGTGGCCGATGCAATTTGGCGGCAGTCTTAGCTAAAGGTAAAAATGCAGGTAGCCAGAATCAGCTCCCCTACGAAGAACCGTTTCCTGCTCCCAGATCGATGCCGTCCGGTACAGTGGGTGTTTCCATCAAATTCTCCAAAGCCTCACTCAGGGCTTTCGGGTCCATAAAAATGACTTTGGAGTTAGGGCTTTCACTCAGCTTTTCATTCGCTTCTACATATCGCTGAGCAATCAGATACTTCAGCACTTCACTGGTATTGGGCTGAGCTTGCAACGCCTTGGCAATCAAGCGCATAGATTCCACCGTACCTTCGGCCTCAGAGATGGAGGCGCGTTTGCGAATTTCAGCGGCTCGTTGCTGGGCCATCGACTCTAAGAGGGAGGCAGGTGGAGAAATGTTCTGTACCTCAACCCGCGTCACCTTCACGCCCCAAGCTGCGGTTGCTTCATCTAGTTGACGCAAGAGGGTTTGGTTAATCTCAGAGCGAGATGAATAGGTTTCTTCCACCTTCATTTGGCCCAAAGTCGATCGCAGCGTCGTGAGCACCAGGTTTTTGATGCCCAACTCCACATCTTCCACCGAGTAAAAAGCTCGCTCTAGCTCCAAAATTCGCCAGTAAACAACTGCATCTGCTTTCAGACACACGTTGTCTTTCGTAATCGCTTCTTGCGGTTCCACGTCCAACACTTGCTCCCGCACCGTGTCTTCCAGAACGATCGAGTCCACAAAAGGCACAATAAAGTTCAATCCGGGAACGAGCTTGCGGTGGTAGCGGCCCAACCGTTCTACAAGCGCTTCATTGCCTTGGTTGATGATTTTTACAGAGCCAACGGTATAACCGACAATGACTAAAGCTAAGGCGGCAAGAATAGACTCCATAAATTCATCAACTCCCGATGAGTGGGTTAGGCAGAAACGCAGAGCCAAGATTACTCAGGCTACGATCTTTCCAGTTTAGTGGTTAGTTTAGTGATGCGATCGCGTCTCTCTGAACTATCCGCTAGCCCCTAGGTGCTTTGCGCCGAGAGCCGAGTTGCCACGCAGAACTACCAGAGGCGCTGACGGTATAGAGCACTGAATTACAGGCGACAAAATAGTAAGCCAAGGTAGAAACTCGCTGACCGACTTCTGTATTTAACTGCTGGGGCGGAAGAGATGCGACTTTCATCCAGGGCGCTAGACTGGCGGGCAATTGAGTGTTCAAGCGCAGAGGAATTTGAGCCGTGGAGAGCGATTGAGCATAGCCAGAAGTCAAAAACGGCTGATACAACTTAGCTTCTGGGGTGAGCTGTTTGATGAAAGCTAGACTCACGCCTTGCAGAAGTTGCCGAAGATGCTCTGTCTCTGGGCCTTGTCGCTCTCGAACTAACGTGCTTTGGGTAATCAGGTCACTAAAATTCGCTGGATCACCGACGCTTAAATGCGTACCGCCGATCGCCGTTACCAAATATTTAGGCTGAGGTAGCTGGGCAAACGGTTGTAATTGGTGAGTTAAGGTAGGAGTCAGATTGTCTTCTGTCCCCGTCAGGATCAAGGTTGGGGTCGCTACTCGCTTCAGCCCATCGGGACCAAACAGACGACCCACGACTGGATTGAGGGCGATCGCTTGAGCCACTCTAGGGTCACGCAGTTGCACACGACGTTCTGGTAAATCAATCGCGGTACATTGCAACCAATCAGCCGGAGATAAGCCCAAGGGAATGCGCTCTTGGCAAAACTGACGCAACCCTTCCACGTTCAGTTCGGCACCCGCTAAGGCTAGGGCTGTATAGCCGCCCAAAGAATGCCCCATGACACTGACTTGATTGGTATTGAGTTTCCCTTGTAAAGCTCCAGGTTTTTGATTGCGCTGAGCGAGTTGATCGAGCAAAAAGCTGACATCCCGTGGCCGTTCCACAAACTCTGCCGCTGAAAGCAAGGTATCGCGGGCTAGACCTGGGGAAGGACTGGCGAGCCAAGCCAGATTGCTCCCTGGATGCTCAATGGCGGCTACCGTCAAACCATAGGAAGCGAGATGACGAGCTAAATAAGCGAGAAAAGTCCGATTCGCTCCAAAACCGTGAGAAAGCACGACTAAAGGCCCCGTGGGGCGATCGCTCCAGTAGAGATCAACAGGCAGGGTGCGCTGGCGTTGGCGATCGCGCAGCACCAAAGTTTTTTGCTGGACTTCCTGAGCACCAGAAACCGTGGGGTCAAAAGTAGCTGCAAACGCTGGGCTCTCTACCTTCAACTCCCGCTCTAGGATGGGGCTGAGCGCTTGGCTTTCCCAATAGGAAAAGTTGAGTTGTGAGGCGATCGCCGCAATCGAGCTGACATCGATCGTGACAGTCTCTTGGGGAAATGCTCTCAAGATCGCCAATACACTTAAACCGTTGGCCTGACGAGCGGCCAGCGTCACGGCGGCTTGCAGTTGTTCTACTGTACTGCCGGGAATTGCCACCCCTAAGGCCGCTAGCATTCTTTGCCCGGCGGGAGAGCGCAACAGCTCATTCACCACCTGATCGCCAATGTTGGGGTCGAGTTCTAGGCGATCGGCGAGGGCTTTGCGAACATCGGGGGTGAGAACTAGCGCATAAGGTTTGAGCGCGGGAGTCAATTCTCCAGTTTTGGCAAAGGTTTCTAAATCCGCGATCGCGATCGTCTGCTGAAATGGCCCCAAGCGAAACGTCACACGCTCTGCCGCTTGACCAGGCGTGGCAAGACTACAACTAAGTGCGACTACAGCGCCACACAAAAGCCCCTGCATCCATTTTCTAGAACGTTGCACCAAGACTGTTTGGATGGTTGGGGCTGAGGAGTTAGTAATCCCCTGTTGAAGCCAGAAAAACTGTGGCATGTTCTCAGAGTACGACCAGTATCAACGTCAACAAAATGCTGGCGAGCATTCAGCAACTGGCTCTGCGCCATGCAGGAGTCCGATACTAAAGCTGCCAACCAGACAAATTGGTAGAAGGGATCTGTCGCAGGTTGTTCCCACCTACTTTAAAAGGTAGTCGAAAGTTGAGAAGTTTGATGTGTCCTTAATGCCGAGTTCACCAAAAGATCGGTTAGGGAGTTCTAGCAGGCACCGCAAATTCTTGAGCCGCAAATTTACGTCCAGACGCCGGATCAATGACAACCCCATAACCAAATTTGACGTACTCTGGCTTCAGAATGTTCTGACGATGTCCGTTGCTGTACATCCAGCCTTTCTGAAACATCTCAATATCGCGATAAGTCAGCCCCAGGCTGGATTCTTGGACGTAGATGATATTTTCTCCGACACCCACCTTAGGATTACCCCCGATCGCATGAAAGCGATGGGTTGGCGTGTGGCCCTCTAAAGATTGGTGCGCAAAATAGCGACGGTTCATCATGTCTTGAGCATGAAGCTGAGCCGCTTGGGAGAGCAAGGGATCTTCTACCAAAGCAGGTAGGCCATTGAGTTGGCGATCGCGATTCATCACCTCTAGAGCAAATGTCCGTAGCTCTGGCAAGGATCGAGGAGTTGCCGCAGTCCAAAGCGTAGCAATCGGTAGACCAATCTTCCAATCGCGACCGCCAGGGCCGTTGTAAAGACCGAGGTGAAAAACTTTTTGAGGAGATAACTCAGCCCAAAAGTAATGAGCATCCAGGGGATGACCGCGCTGAGCTTGTTTAACGAAATGGAAAACAGGAGGCACCGTCCATAAAACCGCAAATAAAGCGGCATAGCTGAGCCAAATACTTTTAGGGCAAACTCGCTTAGTCCCTGTTTTGTACCAAAATAATCGCGGCTTAGGGGACAAACTTGACATATTGCGATCGCCCCACAGGACGCAGCATTTTCCGGGTTCATCCTATAAACAAGGCAGCGGCTAGAGATACCGTAAAAGCACCCTTGCGATCGCTTTTTAGAAATTTATTGCCCGTAAAAGTGCGCCATTAACGCCATTAAGTTAAACGTTACTCTCCAGTGATATGCACCACCAACTCACGGGTATGGCTGCGTTGGCGGTGTTCCCATACATAAATTCCTTGCCAGGTGCCTAGAACTAATTGCCCTTGAGCGATCGGAATTTGCTCGGAGCTGTGGGTAAGGGCGGTACGAATGTGAGCGGGCATATCATCCGGGCCTTCAGCACTGTGAATATAGCGTTGGCTATCTTCGGGCACCAGCTTAGCGAAGAAGTTTTCTAAATCGCGGAGCACGTCCGGGTCAGCATTTTCTTGAATTAGCAAACTGGCTGAGGTATGCCGTAGAAACAAGGTACAAAGCCCAGTTTCAATTCCTGACTCTGCCACGATCGCCTGAATTTTTGAGGTGATTTTAGCCAGTGACTTACCCGCAGTTGAGATGCTCAGGAAACGTTGGTAATGGCGCATGAATTTTGAGTGATTTTTGAGTGATTGAAGCGAACTAAATTAACCGAATTAACTCAATTAGCTAGATTAATTTACTGGCCAAAGTATTGAATCACTGCCTCAGCGATCGCCTGATTGCCATCGGTTTTTACAGGTTCAGACTGACGCGGAGGTTGGGGGGATTGGTGCAAAAATTCCCAGTCACTGTGAAAGAATTCCTCTGGTTGCAAGATTTGATGATGGGCATAATTCTGGATGCCTTCTAGCAAAACTGGTGATTCAGCAAAGTCATCGCGAGTGATGGTAATAATCGGCAAGCTCTGACGACAAGCTTCGGCAAACGTGCTGTAGCCCGGTTTTGACACCAATCGGCCACACAAAGGCATAAAATCCACGGGACGATATTGATGATCTGTCACCTTGCGTAAATTTGCCAAATCTGGCGCTTGGCGATCGAAGGTGATGAATTGCCAATCGGGAAAGTGCTGCAAGTTTTGATAAGGAATTTGATCCAGACCCAGACCGCCAAAGGTCAACAAAACCGTCCGTTCTGGCGATGTATCGAGATTAAACGTGGCGCGGAGCTGATCCAAATCAAAGCGAGGAGAGCCACCCGTTAAACCCACATCTGTAATTTTGGGAAAAGCACTCATCGGTTCGTGAAAGGGCAAGCGAAACAGGCGATCGCACTGTTGAAAACAACCCCGAATCCAATCGGCAATTTCTACAAACTCACCGCCCCAAGCTTGATAAATAAAGTCCCAGCCGAAGTTGCTCATCATCCAGCAAGGCACCCCGGCAGCTTGAGCAATCTTGGTAGCCAAGGGTGGAATATCAGCGAGAACTAGACCGATCCGATTTTGCTGAATAAAGTTCACTTCTGAAGCAATCAGCGATCGCTCTTGTGCTCGGATATGCCGCAGTTTTTCCAAGGTGGCGGCTTTATCCATCGTGATGCTGTCGCTTTGAATAATCCCCACATCTAAACCACGAGGACGGTGAATGAAATCGCCACTCACATAAGACTCCAACAACCAACGCGGTGCCGTCGTCACCATTGCCACTAGAATCTCTGGGCAAAGGTGTTGAATTTCTGCCACCACCGAGGCCGCGCGGGTCGCATGGCCAAAACCGTGATTGGTGATCGCCACATATAAAACGGGTCGAGACATGCGCCAGCTCCTTCTACTACCCCACCATTACTACCCAACCGTTTGACAGAACTGCTGCACGCCTGCCACCAAGCGATCGATCTCCGATTCTAGGGTTAGGTAATGCACACAAGCCCGAACACAATCAGGATTTAAGATCGTACGAATCATCACCTCTTGGCTCTCTAAAAACTGGGCTAGTTGGCGGTGCGATCGCCCAGAAACTTGATCTACCAACTGAAACGAAACCAACCCTGCTTCTGGCGCAGTCGTCCGCAAGCAATGCACTGAGCGTAACTCGCGGAGTTGTTGCCAGAGATAGGCACTCAGGGATTGAATGCGCTGATAGCGAGCTTCAATTGAACCCCATTCCGATTGAGTCGCGATCGCCACTCTCAACGCCGGATACAAGGCATAGTCAGAAGTAGCCACTTCAAACCGTTTACCGCCTCGTTCCCATCCGCTGGGTTGACCGTTCGCATCCGTGGTGATGCCTCGCCAGCCGATAAAAGTCGGTTGCAAGGTTTCTAGCGCTTCTGGGCGAATGTATAGCCCACCCACTCCCGCAGGGCCACACCACCACTTATGCCCTGTAAACGCATAAAAATCCACCTCTAGTGCGGCCAGATCGAGCGGCAACACCCCGACCGATTGCGCTGCATCAACCAAGACTTGGATGGGATGTTGTTGAGTGGGGTAGGCATGGCAAGCCTGAACCATTTCTCCTAACGGCAGCACTTGGCCCGTGTTCCAGAGAATATGGCTGAGAACGACTAGGCGAGTATTAGCGCTTAAGTGCTCCGCGATCGCCGCCACTGGATCACCTTGATTCAAAGTCGCCAGCAGCGGGCAAACATCCACTACCACCCCAAACCGACGTTGAATTTCTTGCACCGTAGCGATGATGCTTTGATGCTCACAATCGGTGATTAAAATGCGATCGCTAGGCTGCCACTCGATCCCCCAAAGCGCAATATTGCAGCCTGTCGAGACACTGTCGGTCAAAGTGATGGTTTCAGCAGTCGTACCCAATTCTGTAGCGATCGTTTGGCGAGTTTGCTGAGTCTCCTGATGAATCCAAGTATTGCTGTTATTAGAGAATGGGCCAACTTGTTGAATATGTAGGTGAGCCTGTTGCAAAGCGGCTAGGGCTGCTTGAGGCATAGGGCCTTGGCCACCATAGTTGAAATAGGCTTTGTTGGCTAAGGCGGGAAACTGCTGGCGATGGCGTTCTAAAAGGTGCTGAACCGGAAGCGTACTCTTCATAGCGGCTCAAGTCATGGGGAAGCCCTAGCATTTTAGCAACTTCGGTCATGGCGAAATGGCTAGAACCTCAGAATCTTCGACAATTGAGCGAATTGATTACAAAAATCAACCCTGAGATACATCCCCAATTAGATAGATTCTTATAAATTATTAAAAGAAAAATCTTTCTGTTGTGTGAGGATCTAGAGCCGTTATGACAAACTGGCAACTGCGCAGCTCGCTGCTGAAATCTGGTCTAATTATCGGACTGGCAACTGTCATTGGCCTTGGTGGCAATATGGGTGTGGCTCTGGTAAATAGCCAAAGCGCGATCGCCCAAGAACAAGCTCCTGCCGAAGAAATGCCCACGGAGGAAATGCCTGCCGAGGAAATGCCTACGGAAGAAATGCCTACGGAAGAAACTCCGGCTGAGGAGATGCCCGCTGAAGAAGCTCCCACTGAACAATCTTCTGAACAGCGATCGCTGCCGATTGTGCTTATATCTACTGCTGGAGAAACTGCTAGCACCAGAGCCATTCCTGGCTACCAGAGCCGCTTTAGCCAAATTTTGGGTAGTGGTGCCTTACTGCTAAATAACGAAGATCAAGTCACAGGATATTACTTCACCACTACAGGTCTAGAACCTAGCCAAACCCTGCCCTATCACTTCCATGCAGCCATGACTGGTGCGAACCCCACTAGCTGCGAAGGAGATAAAGCCCTCATAGACTCCGAAGTAGGTGGCGGTGTAATTACAGATTTAGCTGCGATCGCGCCTTTGCAATCCAGTGCAGGTGGTGTAGGTCGGGTAGGTTCACCATTTAGCCCAGTGCAACTACCCAGCCCTGTAGCCCTACAGGACGTTGGTTACTTGAACATTCACTCCACCCAAGGAACTCCAGTGGGGCCTGGGATTGTCTGTGCCAACGTGCGTCTAGATCCTGCTGGCTTCATGCGCAAATAATTGTCCGATAGCTACTGCTGATGCGTTGATGCCTATAGGTTTTTCGACAACGTAGGCTGATTTAGTAGTTTCTGAGTACCACAACTAAGCAAATTTCCTGCTAGCGTTGAAGGCATGTTCCTGACTACTGAACTCCTACTACAGTATCAACGCTGTAGTCGAAGAGCCTTCTTGGATATTTATGGGGATCTCACTCAACGAGATCCTCCGAGTGATTACTTGCTCAAGTTAATCCAAGACAGCACAGCTCATCGACGAACGGTGTTAACAGACTATGCTTGGCAGCAACCTGTTTGGCCGCCAAGAGATTGGGTTGCCGGAGGACAGGCCACTCTAGACCTGATGCGGCAAGGGGTAGAGTGCATTTACCAAGGCATTCTGGTCACCGAGACACCGGAAGGAGTCACCCTGGTCAGCCAGCCGGATCTCCTGATCAAGCAGCCTGGTCAGTCTTATTTTGGTGATTGGATTTATGTCGCAACTGAAATCAAGTTGGGCAAGCGGCCCAAGCTGGAATATCAGATCATCGCTACATTTCACACCTATGTCTTGGCTGCGGTTCAAGGCGCTTGGCCTGAGACAAGTTGGCTGATCTTGCGAGAAAAGGGAAGCTATGAGGTTGATTTGTGGACGCTGTTGCCACAGATGCAGACGATCTTGCAGGATTGTATGCAAACCCTTTTAGCCCCAGAAGCACCAGAAGTTTTCATTGCTCGCAACCGCTGTAACCTTTGTGGTTGGCTGAGTTACTGTTCGGGGGTCGCGCAAGCGCAGCAGCATCTTTCACTCCTGCCTGGAGTTACTGCCAGCCGCTACGCTCAGTTGCAAGCTCTCAATCTAGTCACAGTTGAGTCGTTAGCCAGCTCTACACCCACCAAACTAGAGACTTTACCTGGCTTTGGCCCAGATGTAGCTCACAGGCTGGTTTGGCAAGCACAATCTGTCTTAGAGAACCGGGCGATCGCCTACCCAGATAAGTCATCTTCCCGCCAGCCTTTGAACTTGGCTCAAGAACTGCCCACAGCTCCGGTAGAACTTTATTTTGATATTGAAGCCGAACCGGATGTTAATGTGGCTTTTCTACATGGTGTACTAGTAGTCGATCGCCGGATTCAGCAAGAAACGTTCTACCCCTTACTAGCAGAGCGACCAGAAGATGAAGTGCTGGTTTGGCAACAGTTCATAGAATTAGTCAACGACTACCCAGATGCCCCCATTTTCCACTTCTGCCCCTACGAAGCCCAAACGGTAGAACGCCTCGCCAAACTCTACGACACCCCAGCGCATTGGGTACGACCGCTACTAAACCGCTTCGTGGATTTGCATGAGCGCGTGACTCGGACTGTAATTTTGCCAGTTGAAAGTTACGCTCTCAAACCGATCGCCCGTTGGGTGGGGTTTGATTGGCGCGATGCCAAAGCGAATGGAGCCCAAGCAATTTGTTGGTATAGCCAGTGGCTAGAAACAGGCGATCGCACTTACCTAGACGCGATCGTGCAGTACAACGAAGACGATTGTCGCGCTACCTACCAGATCAAAGATTGGTTAGTGGGATTTTTGCAAGAGGCACTCTGCTCAGAGTTAGTCTAGGAGTTCTGTTCCAGAGATTTTGCGCCCTAGAATCACTAGGTCTCGCTCTATTTCATCCAAGATAGCGACTTGCGGCAGGTAGCCCCACTGCTGAAAGCCAAATTTTTCAAACAAGCACAAACTGGGTTGGTTGTGAGCAAAGATAAAGCCGAGCAAGTTTTTTAAGCCTAACTGAGGGCTACGCTGAATCGCGGCTTGCAAGAGAGTTTGCCCTATCCCCTGACGCTGATAAGGCGCAGCTACGTAAACACTCACCTCTGCGGTGGCTTGGTAAGCGGGTCTGCCATAGAATGACTGAAAGCTGAGCCAACCTACCACCTTTTGCTCCTGCTCCATTACCCATAAAGGTCGAGAGAGAGGATCGCGATCGCGCAACCAAGCCAAACGACTCTCTACCGTAATGGGTTGGGTGTCAGCCGTGACCATGCGGCTAGGAATGGTGGCATTGTAAATCGCTACGATCGCACGCAAGTCAGCCTCAATCGCATCCCGAATCGGCATCTAAACATTCCTCAAAGAATTCTTTAGAAAACGTTTGACAAACCTATGAAACATCAGCATAATAGAAATCGCGCTCGAAAAGAGCTCAAGGGACTGTAGTTCAATTGGTTAGAGCACCGCCCTGTCACGGCGGAAGTTGCGGGTTCGAGCCCCGTCAGTCCCGTAGAATAAATTATGAAGGATGAGGGATGAAGGATGAATTAGAATTCTTTCATCCCTCATCCTTCTGTTTCATCCTTTCTAACTTTGACCTATGACTGTTCGAGTCCGTCTTGCCCCCAGTCCCACGGGGAACTTGCACATTGGTACTGCCAGAACTGCGGTGTTTAACTGGCTGTTTGCCCGCCATCAGGGTGGTCAATTCATCTTGCGGATTGAGGACACTGACATAGAGCGATCGCGCCCAGAATACACCCAAAACATCCTGGAAGGTTTGACCTGGCTGGGTATGACTTGGGACGAAGGGCCGTTCTACCAAACCCAACGGATGGACTTGTATCGACAGGCAATCCAATCCTTGCTCGACAAAGGCTTAGCTTACCGCAGCTACGAAACGCCTGAAGAGTTGGATGCCATGCGGGAAGCCCAGAAAGCGAGAAACGAAGCGCCTCGATATAACAATCGTCACCGGAACCTAACGCCTGAGCAAGAAGCCGCTTTTATTGCAGAAGGTCGTCAGCCAGTGATTCGATTCAAAATCGAGGATAGCCGAGAAATTAGCTGGAATGACCTTGTGCGAGGCAAAGTTAGCTGGAAAGGTCGGGATCTGGGCGGTGATATGGTGATCGCGCGAGCCGCTGCTGCCAATGAAATTGGCCCACCCCTCTATAACTTTGTTGTGGTCGTCGATGACATCGACATGAAAATTTCCCATGTAATCCGTGGAGAAGACCACATCGGCAACACGCCCAAGCAGATTCTGCTCTACGAAGCCTTAGGTGCCACAGCGCCAGAGTTTGGGCACACACCACTGATTCTGAACTCAGCGGGAGCCAAGCTCTCTAAGCGGGATGGGGTCACTTCCATTTCCGACTTTAAACAAATGGGCTATGTACCTGAAGCTTTAGCCAACTACATGACCCTGCTCGGTTGGTCTGCACCAGACGCCACTCAAGAGCTGTTTACCTTATCCGAAGCGGCTGAACTGTTTAGTTTCGATCGCGTCAACAAAGCAGGAGCCAAGTTTGACTGGGATAAGCTGAATTGGATTAACAGCCAATACCTACATGCGATGCCCATCGATCGCCTGACAGATCTGTTGATTCCATTCTGGCAAGCTGCCGGATACGAGTTTGATCCCACGAGCGATCGCGCTTGGCTGGAGCAACTGACCAGCTTATTAGCAGCCAGCTTAGTGCTGCTTAAAGATGCGGTCGAGATGAGTCAACTTTTCTTTGCCCCGATTGCTTTCACTGACGAAGCCAAGGTGCAACTTCAGCAAGAAGGCTCTGCCGCCACTCTGCAAGCGGTGATTACAGCTTTGCCAACCGATCACAGCCTGACTGCCGAGCAAGCGCAAGACATGATTAAGCAAGTGGTGAAAGAGCAAAACGTCAAGAAAGGCTTGGTGATGCGATCGCTACGTGCCGGATTGACTGGGGACTTACATGGGCCTGACCTGCTCCAATCTTGGCTCTTACTGCATCAAAAAGGACAAGATTTGCCCCGTTTCCAGCAAGCTTTGTCAATCGCTCAGTAAATCTTCGTACAAACTTTGTAGCAAATTAACCAAATCAAAATTAAAAGTACTGCTTGCTGAACCAGATAGGGTGATAGAACTATCTCAAGAGAGTGGTAGGGAACTCCGATGGGGAACCTACCGTCTTTTTTATCCAGAGTAATTCTCACCAATCGTACATGGAGAGGGTAGTGCGCGCTCAGACCCACTACCCTCCAAACCATAAAAATGTAGGTTTAGAGCAATGCGACTCTGTCAATAGAGACGCAATTGTTGTTCGCTACATTTCAGGCAAGCAGTTAAGGGCAATAAGGGCAACTAGAATGCGCAACAGTGGGTTAAGCAGAGGAGTAGGATTGCCAGTCGCGATCGCGATCGTAGCTGGAGGGTTGGTCACGACCCCAGCACAAGCGCAGTCAGCCCAATCTCCCTTACTTTCAATCTTTGAGAACGTTAAGCTCAGTCCCAAATTTTCCCCAGACCCCACCAGAATTCAGGGTATTAGTGGTGGCTCAGTAGCGGCTACAACCATAGCAGGGCGTAGCGACACGATTACAGGGCCATGCAGCGGCTACATGGATACTAAGCCAGACCACACCCTCTCTCTGACAGGCTTTTTCAACTACCTCAGCTTAGAAGTGGAAAGCCCCGAAGACACGACTTTGGTCATTCAAGGACCAGGTGGGACTTGGTGTAATGACGACCATCAAGGTAAGAATCCTGGTATTGCAGGCCAGTGGCTACCTGGGGTTTATAGAATCTGGATTGGTTCATACAAACCCGGTAGCTACCACCCTTATCGAATTAAACTCTCTGAAGTTCGCTAAAAGCCAGCTTCTGCCTCAATATGCTTCTAGGAGAAAGCTGCTGGCAATTTGCTAGAAGTCCTCTAAAAGAGAACTGAGTCGGCTCAGGATCGGATCAGATTCGTGAGATGAAGCTGCTATGGTTGCTTTGGGCGGTGGCTCCTTGAAGACCAAGACAGGCTCAGGGGTACCGTGGGCATCAGTGAGGCCAGCCTGAGTTGAAACGGGTTCTGCTGGGATTGCAGCCACGCTAGGGGAAGGAACTGAAACGGGTGGGACTGGCTGATGCTGGCTGAATCGAGATTGTAAATCCGCAAACTGCTGAGAAATTTTAGTCTCGATCGCCTCAACTTGGGTCGTCAAGTGGACGAGCTGGCTAGTCAATTGATTGAGATATTCCGTCGTTGGATTGTTGGTCGGTTGTTTCCAGCTAGAGAGTTGAGTTTGAACCGTTTCTACTTGCTGCTGAAGGTTGGTATTACTTTGCTCAACCCCCTGTAATAACTGCATAAGCTCTGATAAGAAGTCTGTGGGATCTACTACAGAAGTAGATGGCAGCGCCGAAATTCCAGCTTGTAGCTCTGAAAAACCGCGATCGCCCTTGGCATGCAACGCCTCTAACTGCTGAATAGTGTGTACTAGTTGTTGCTTTAGCTCATCTAAGCGCTGAGATTGACTAGTGAGTAATTTAGCTTCTAGTTGGGCTACTTGCTGCTGAATAGGCGCTAGAACTGCTTCTAAGTCAATATTAGAGTTGGCAAGTTGGGCAGATTCGGTATCTAGTAAGGCCTGCTGTAGCGCTTGCTTACAGAGGTCGCTGAAACTGTCGTACTGCTCCTTGGTCAATGCTTGCTCGATCGCCGCCAGCAAAGTTTGGTCAGCAGCTTCCGGAGTAAACGTAATAGATTTATTCGTCTTTTTTGCGGGGGTGGGCATGGCAGTCAGACCTGGGTGAGTTGAGGGTTAACAGTTGCCAGTTGAGCGCGGCCATAGAGGTATTGGCCTAAGGCGTTGGCCTTGCGGGATGGTTGGGCCAGGTGAATCCGCAACTGCGCTTCCTCTAGTAAGGGTTGAAAATCTGGCCAGAAAAATTCGCCACCCCCACCACTGACGATCACATCTGTAACCCGCTCCGGAAGCCAAGCGATTAAACGGTTCGACAATTCACGCGCAAAACTTTTACGCAGGCTAGGCAGAATGGTATCTAGATCAGTAGGACGAGTGGCACCACGAGGCCGATAAAACCGTTGTCCCTGAGGCCGATTCACCACTTCGATTAACGACAAAGATTGGCTGTCTGCACCTTGAATTTGACTCGCCACTTGGTCGTAAAACTGGTTCATGGCAAAAGGTTCGCTCTTAGAGGCTCCCCGCGCAAACCGGAAGCGATCGACCATGAGAAAGTCGGTAGTTTGGTGACCAATATCCACGATCGCCACTGACAGATTCGGCAAGTCAGGACTCTGAGCCTCTTTTTCCTGCGCTTCACACCAAATCAAACTGCCATAGCCTTCGGGCATCACCCAAACTTGCTGAATATTGACCGCGATCGCTTCGCCTCGATAAGACAACACATGAGGCGATCGCAGCAGGCCAATCAATTGTTCTTTTTCGCGATCGAATTGCTCTTGAGAGTGATAGGGCAAGCCTAGAACAATGGCTAAGTCGCCTGAGAGATTGAAATATCCAATACAAGCTAAAACCTTCACTAGCGCATCTTCGACCTTAGATTGCCCCACGCCTAAGTTGGCTCCAAAGTCTGCTGCTAATTGGCCGATCGCGTAACCTCGGCCTTGATGCTCTAGCCAAATATCTAACAGCGCATCCGTAGAGCGGGACTCAAACCCACCCCGACGCACCTGATCAACGCTGAGATGCGCTACATTGGCCGCAATCAGCACGACATCATCGGCATAGCGGCTGACACAGGCTTTAGTAGAAGTTCGCCCTAGGTCAATACTTAAAACCGACGTGTGGTTGGACTGACCATTGAGTGAACTGGTCAGTGAATTAGAGGGTTGTCTGGCAGTCATCGAATTATTCACCTCTCGTTTAAATTCTTAACTGTGCATGCCCTGGCTTCCGCTCCTAGAAACTGATTCGAGTACCTGGGAGGGATGGTTGAATGCCGAAAATTCGGTAAAGTTTTGAGGTAGGTGTTTAGGAAATTGCTCCTAGATGAAGGTTTGAATCTGGCTGAACTGAATGCTGGGTCAGTCTAGTTCTAGTGAGCCTAGAGCGATCGCTTTTTTCTGACTTCAGCTTTATAGTACAAAAGTACTATATCCCATGTTTATGAGGAGACAACCCCCTATAGTTGCTCCAATCCTGATAATTAAGTTAAATTTGATTAAGAATCTGTTCTAACCGCTCCTGAGCAAGTTCCTGCAAACCTGAGCTTGTTAGATATGAAACTAAGGGAAATTTATTTATCGACCCTTGATTCAAAAACTTATTCTGCGGGTGAGATGACTCGCTCACGCCGAATCTAGCTGTTGTGCTCCGTATATAGAGGCCACTAACTTATGAAATTGTCCTGGAAAACAGTGCTGCTGTGGGCACTGCCCGCTGTGGTCATCGGTTTCTTCTTTTGGCAAGGCGCTTTTGCTCCCACTCCAGTAGATATGAGCAGCAATGCGGCGAGTACCCGCATGACCTACGGTCGCTTTCTGGAATATTTAGACACAGGTCGAGTCACAAGTGTTGACCTCTATGAAGGAGGACGGACAGCAATTGTAGAAGCGGTTGATCCAGAATTAGACAATCGGGTGCAGCGGCTGAGAGTAGACCTACCTGGTAACGCTCCAGAACTGATTTCTCGCCTGAGAAACGACAAAATCAGTTTTGATGTGCATCCGCCTCGCAATGATGGTGCCATCTGGGGCTTGTTGGGCAACCTAGTCTTTCCCATCTTGCTCATCGCTGGGCTCTTCTTCTTGTTCCGTCGCTCTAACAACGTGCCAGGTGGTCCGGGCCAAGCCATGAACTTTGGTAAGTCACGGGCTCGCTTCCAAATGGAAGCCAAGACTGGCGTGATGTTCGATGATGTGGCTGGCGTGGAAGAAGCCAAAGAAGAATTGCAAGAAGTCGTTACCTTCCTGAAGAAGCCAGAGCGCTTCACGGCGGTTGGAGCCCGCATTCCGAAGGGTGTACTGCTAGTTGGCCCTCCGGGAACGGGTAAAACTCTATTGGCTAAGGCGATCGCGGGGGAAGCGGGCGTACCCTTCTTCAGCATCTCTGGTTCCGAGTTCGTGGAAATGTTTGTTGGTGTGGGTGCGTCTCGCGTCCGTGACCTGTTCAAGAAAGCCAAGGAAAATGCTCCTTGCATCATCTTTATCGATGAAATTGACGCAGTGGGTCGTCAGCGAGGAGCAGGCATTGGCGGTGGCAACGATGAGCGAGAGCAAACCCTTAACCAGTTGCTCACCGAGATGGATGGCTTTGAAGGCAACACTGGCATCATCATTATCGCGGCCACCAACCGTCCTGATGTCTTAGACTCGGCGCTGTTGCGTCCCGGTCGCTTTGACCGTCAAGTTACAGTGGATGCTCCCGATATCAAGGGCCGCGTAGAAATTCTGCAAGTCCATGCCCGCAACAAGAAGCTATCTGACGAAGTTTCGATCGATTTGGTGGCTCGTCGGACTCCTGGCTTCACAGGTGCAGACTTGGCGAACTTGCTGAACGAAGCTGCTATCCTAACCGCGCGTCGCCGGAAAGAAGCGATCACCATGCTAGAAATCGATGACGCAGTCGATCGCGTGGTGGCTGGGATGGAGGGTACGCCTCTAGTTGACAGCAAGAGCAAGCGCCTAATCGCCTATCACGAAATTGGTCACGCCGTAATTGGCACCCTGGTCAAAGCACACGACCCCGTACAGAAAGTAACTTTGATCCCCCGTGGACAAGCTCAAGGCTTAACCTGGTTTACCCCTAGCGAGGAGCAAGGTTTAATTTCCAAAGCCCAACTGATGGCTCGCATCATGGGAGCCTTGGGCGGTCGGGCGGCTGAGGAAGTGATCTTCGGTGACGCTGAAGTTACCACTGGCGCTGGCAACGACCTGCAACAAGTCAGCAGCATGGCACGGCAGATGGTGACTCGGTTCGGGATGTCTGACTTAGGGCCTTTGTGCCTTGAAAGCCAATCAGGTGAAGTATTCTTGGGCCGCGACTTGATGACTCGCTCGGAGTTCTCCGATGAGATTTCGTCTCGGATCGATGGTCAAGTTCGCTCGATTGTAGAGCACTGCTACGATGAGTCTCGCCGCATCATCCGTGAGAACCGCACTGTAGTCGATCGCCTAGTGGATCTCTTAATCGAGAAAGAAACTATTGATGGCGAAGAGTTCCGTCAGATTGTAGCTGAATACACCGTCGTACCTGAAAAAGAACAGTACGTACCTCAGCTTTAATCTCTAAAAGCAAAAAATTCTGAATATAGGGGACGGTTTCCACCGTCCCCTTTTTTTGTTCTAAACAAACTCGATCGATTCGTAATATCGACAGTCCTGACAAGGGCCAACAGGATTCACAGCGCAACGGAGATGAGGCGATCGCGCATTGAACCGACAGGTAATATCCCCTGTAAGAAACCCAATGCCTTCCACATACTGTTGCTCACCCGATCGCTGGAGGCTCTGCATACCTCGACGCTCGACCGCTGCCATTGCCCTTCTCAATCGGCTCTGGGCGCGTTCTTCGGCTTGTCGCATGAAGCACAGCGATAAGAGGGGAGGGAGTAAACCTAGAATTACCACAAAGATAGTCTCGATCATGGCAGCTCGCCTCGCTACAGACATGATGCGATCGCCAACCATTACGGCCCCAAGACCAGCATGATTGGCAAGCTCTACTTATCTCAATCCTAGTGAATTCAGCGGGCAAGTGTCCAGCTAACGAAAAACTCGTAAGCTAAGCCTTTTGAGCCACGATGGTACGATGGCGGGGGCTATTGGAAATAATGGTGGGTGGATGGAAACCCGCTTCGACTAGGGTTTTTTCTATATCTAAAGCGAAGTACTGATCAAGATAAGGCTCGGTACTCTTGAGCAGCGTCAGAATGTAGGGCGGCATCTTGGCGTAGATCTCGGACTGGGGGTTCATGTCCATGATCGTCAAGTGCCCACCGGGACGCAGAACTCGTCTCGCTTCCTGGAAGATGGCGATCGCCGCACTTTGGGGCAGTTCATGGAAGACTAAGACAGCAGAAACTAGATCAAAGGAAGCATCGGGTAAGCCTGTCTCTTCGGCTTTAGCATGCACCCAATTAATCTGATTGATCTGAGCTTGGCGTTGTTGGGCTTTGTAGCGAGCCACCGCCAAGAAGTATGGAGATAGCTCCAATCCCGTGACCTTTGCTTGCGGATAGGTTTCTTGTAGTGCGAACGTGCTCATGCCGACACTACATCCCAAATCCAGAATATCCTTGGGGTCTGCAAGAATCTCAGCTTTCAACACATTGTGGTAGCTCTGGCGCAGCTTAGCATCACCTTGCGCTCCTGCCTCTGGCCAAATTCGAGCATGGACTGCGTGCGCTGCCACCTCAACTTCCGTCGCAGGCTCCCATCCCATATTGCCTTCGTCGTAGGCGTGGAACGAAGTCAGGTAATAGTCTGGGTAAGTCAAATTAGGATTCTGAACTTGGGCTAAGTCTGCCTCCCACTCTGGCGAAAATTCAGCAGTGCCACCCCGCGCCTTGAGCGCTTTCACTTCTTTCGGCCAATAAACTCCAATGGTTTCAGCCCGCTTGATCATCATGTTGCGAGCGCGGTTCTTGGCTAGCTTGGCGAGCGGTTTGATTGAAAGTACTCCATTTACCAAGCGAGAAGCTAAGCGGGGAGCAGTCTTGGCAGCAGTGGCAGTCATAGAGTGATGTTAAAACACAGCTTTCAACAAGCTCAATTATCGCAAATTTCCTACTTTTAACACACAAATACGATTAAGAAGCTTCTCTCGTTAACCAGATATGTTCATCTACTTGACTAAAATCAATTACTTGACTTAACGATATTAATAATTCAAGAACACAAAAAGATTAACAATTTAAGGTTTCTCTAATAACACATATCGTTTAGCAACAATATCAAAAACTGCCAATCCCCGACACTCCACTTAGCCCATGCTAGACTAAGCAGAATGTGGTTTTTATCAGTTTGTCACGTTAACGTTGGCAATAAAATTATTTCATAGGTAAGGCTAAGATGCTTCTTAAAACAGTCTTTATTCGTTTTTACAAGTCATTCAATGACGACTTCCTAAGAAGATTGCATAAAGAAGCAAAGCCAAAACCGTGGGAGAGAGTCAATGGAGACTGGTATCCTTATATTGAAGTAGCAATTGATTCGGAAATCACAACTGTTGTTGGTGCCAATGAATCTGGAAAGTCACACCTCTTAAGCGCCATAGAAAAAGCGATTTCTGGAAGCAAAATAGAACGTGATGATTTCTGTAGATATTCACGATTCTTTACCGTAAAGATGGGAGAGCTAAAACATCCTGACTTTGGAACTGGCTGGAAAGATTTAACAAATGAAGAAAAAGCTTTTTTTCGAGAAGCTTGCGGGATGTCAGACAATAGTGAATTTAATAATTTATTGATATTTAGAACAAGCGTAGATGATTTGACAGTATACATACCTGAGGAAAATTATAGATCTTACAAAGTACAGGATGATTTTATATCTAAAGTTCCGAATATTCTACCTAAAACATTTAGAATTGATGCCGAAATAGCACTTCCAGATAGTATACCTATCCAAAAACTAGTTAAGCATTCAAAAGGAGGAGACACAAGTTTTGAGTTGCTGGAGCGTGATGAAAAAATCAGAATCTTTGATCTATTAAATAAACTTGCTAACACCCCTAGACCTGAACGAAATTTTCCCGTTACAGATTCCGATCCTTTTGAAAAAGTAGTTTCTAGCTTGGTTTCAGCCCTAAAAGAATCCAACTTAAATCAAGATGAGGAGACTAGACGTGAAAAGCAGCTTGAGCTGGCAAAAAAGTTGATTTATAAAATCGCTCAAGTCGATCCTGAAGTTCTTTCAAACCTTGCAGAAGCCATTAAGAAAGGAAAACAAGGATATGCCAATGGAATTATTAAGATGATCAATGATCAGCTAGCCACAAATTTAAACTTTCCTAATTGGTGGGTACAAGACCGGAATTTTCAATTAAAAGTTATGGCTAGAGAGCATGACCTAGTTTTTACCATAACTGACAAGACTGGAACTGAGTACTCTTTTAAAGAAAGAAGTTCAGGATTAAAATACTTCCTTAGCTACTACATACAGTATCGCTCTCATGAATCACACAAATTAAAAAATGAAATTCTTCTGATGGATGAGCCCGACACATATTTGTCCAGTCAGGCTCAGCAAGATTTATTGAGAATTTTTGAAGCATTTGCAAACCCAGAAGAAGGCTCTCATATTATTCGTCCAGTACAAGTAGTTTATGTAACCCACTCTCCCTTCCTAGTTGACAAAAACCATGCTGAAAGAATCCGTGTATTGCAAAAGGGTAATGAAGATGAAGGGACACGAGTTGTAAAAGATGCCGCTAAGAATCATTATGAACCCCTTAGATCCGCATTTGGTGCGTTTGTTGGTGAAACAACTTTTATTGGTAACTGTAACTTGATGGTTGAAGGTATAGCAGACCAAATACTACTGGCTGGTGCATCTAATCATCTTCGTCGAAAGCGAGGTATCTCCACTTTAGAAACACTGAATCTGAATAATCTTACTATTGTGCCCGCAGGTTCTGCGTCACATATTCCATATTTGGTTTATTTAGCTCGTGGTCGTGATATTGAACAGCCAGCAGTAATTGTGCTTTTAGATAGTGACTCAAGCGGGAATGATGCCAAGAAGCATCTCTTAGGTAAAGGTGGAAGGCATAGAAGACCTTTGATCAAAGAAAGTTTTATTGTTCAGATTGGTGACTTATTCAAGCAGCGTGAATTAAGTGATGAAACAAAACTAAAACCAATCGAAATAGAAGACTTAATTCCTTTAGAGATTTGTGTTTTGGCAGCTAGGCAATACGCACTTGAAATGTGCAGTATAGATGAGTCCACTGCCACTTTGATCCACAAAGACTTAATTTTATCGAACCTGACAGAAGATAAAACTGTTTTCGATGCTTTGCAAGCATGTTTCGAGAATTTATCCAATTCAAAGCTTCACATTGAAAAGGTTGGTTTTGCCAGAAATGTAGTTCAGATCCTGAATGAATTATATAAAAACCCTAGAAACCCTCTTGCCAAAGTTTCAGAAGGTGCAATGCAAGAGTTCGAAGAAAATTTTAAGACTTTATTCCAGTATTTAAACAAAATGCAACGTCAAGCTCAAAGCAAACTTATTAAAGCTCGCTTGTCTCAACAAATCAAAAATAGAATTGACGGGTTTATTCAACAACATCAAGTAATATCAAGACGTGAAAATGCATTAATCCTTCTTCAAGATATAGAGTCTTTAATGGATGAAAATCGAAATGAGTCTTCGCCTATTGAACTTGATAAAGTAAAAGAAGCAATTCAAAATATTCGTCATTCTTACAACCTTGATCAAGGAATGACAAAATATATTGATGATTATGAAGGATTTAAATTGTCCCTGGAGAAGATTCGTTATGCAGGTCTATTAGCAATTCAAGAGGATGAGTTGGAGTCAGAGCAGATGCTCGGCTTGTCTATAGATTCTGATAATACTACAACCCAGGAGCAGTTGAAGGCTGAAGCAAGTAGTCATATTAATGATTCAGAACCAATGAAAACATCAGAAGAATTGAAGCCTAGAAGCCAAAATAAAATTGGCAAAAAAGTGTAAGAGTTCAGCTTCTGTCCCATCTCCTCTGTCTAACCATAAATACTTATAGCTACTGCATTGGTATTGTAATAATGTGAGATTTTTAGGAAATTATTAATTTGGTATGAGAAAGGTAATATCCTGGATTCCTCAACTCACCGATGATGGTTCTTTCACCTTTTTCTCCGAGGAATTTAACGAGACATTCCATAGCAGCCAGGGTGCGAAAGCAGAAGCATTTTCCAAATTTGCTAAAGCCACCGATTTAGTAGAGAAAGCTCAGCAAGGGCAAGTACGCTTACTCGATGTCTGCTATGGCCTGGGCTACAACACTGCCGCCGCTCTAGAAACCATTTGGACCGCCAACCCAAATTGCCAAGTAGAAGTCTATGGGCTGGAACTCGATGCCACAGTTCCTCAAGCCGCGATCGCGCCTCCCTTAATCGAGTCTTGGTCTTCCACGGTGCAAACAATTTTGATTGCCTTGGCTCAGGAACATGAATATCAGAGCGATCGCTTGCAAGCCAAAGTGTTGATTGGGGATGCGAGACAAACCATTCAATCGCTAGCAGCATCTCAGTTTCAAGCCGATGCCATTTTCTTCGACCCCTTTTCTCCCCGTCGTTGCCCGCAGTTGTGGACGGTAGAGTTCTTTACCCAAGTCGTAAGTTGCTTGGCTCCCACCGGGAATTTAGCCACCTACTCGCGATCGGCTTCAGTGCGATCAGCCATGCAAGCGGCTGGTCTATACATTGGCACCATTCCTCTCAGTGAGGGAGAAGTGTATGAATCGCACGAATGGTCTCAAGGAACCGTCGGCAGTTTTAATCCTGAAACGCTACATCCTCTCTCGCAAATGGAGCAAGAACATCTACAAACGAGAGCTGCCATTCCTCTGCGTGACCCCGATTTGAGCGATCGCGCCGAAACTATTTTGCAGCGACAAAAGCAGGAGCAACAACAGTCTCAGCGAGAATCAACTTCCAGTTGGCGACGACGTTGGGGAATTAAATAGGGTGTAGCTATGGCATCTCTACGTAGACCAACCAAAGAAGAAATCCAGGCTGCGATCGGCACTACAGTTTCCGACACGATCGCGCCTAATCTCAAAGTGTTGTTTTGTGGCATTAACCCCAGCCTCTACAGCGCTGTTGTAGGTCATCACTTTGCTCGTCCTGGCAATCGCTTTTGGCCGACTCTACATCAAGCGGGCTTCACCGATCGCCTATTTGACCCTGCCGAGGATCGCGACTTGCTCAACCTCGGTTATGGCATCACCAATGTAGTCGATCGCGCTACTGCTACAGCCGATGAGTTATCCAAGCAAGAACTATTAATTGGTGGCCAGAATCTAGCAACCAAAGTAGAACAATATCGCCCCCGCTGTTTAGCCGTGCTAGGCATTGGCGCATATCGTACTGCCTTCAGCAAACCCAAAGCTGTAGTCGGACGACAGGAAGAAACCCTACACAACGCGATCGTCTGGGTATTACCTAATCCTAGTGGGTTGAATGCTCATTATCAACTCAAGGATTTAGCTGAGGTCTTCCGAGAATTATTAGTTGCTGTTGAACGTGCCTAGTTGCATCGAAAGGCGATCGCCTTTCGATGAATAGAAGCAGAAATCTTCGTACTGTGCAGGGCTTCAAATTGGCGAGAACTTTTTGAAGATTAGAGAAATTTGTGTAGTCGCCAAAAGTATTCAAAGTGAATCGTGATTAAGCTTGAAGCGCTGGGTACTACTAGCAAAAACACGATTAGGAGTAAAGCACTGTGGGGCAGTTATTCGATCGCATAAGCCGTGTAGCCCGAGCTGAGCTGAACTCTAGTAAAGGTAATTACGAGAAAGATTACTTGAATGGAGGAGCTGCCTTAATTGCTGGTGGAGCAGTTGCAGGTGCTTCGATTGGCAAGGTTGGAATCTTGGCAGGTGGGGCAGGCTACAGCCTGGGTGCGGCTCCACTCGCTGCTGCTGGTGCGTTGACAGGTGCCGCTCTTTATGAAGCGTTGCGATCGCTTCTTGAAAACGATGCTTCCTCTGCTAGTGCTGCGGCGATCGGAGCAGCGACAGGTGCAGCCACTTCAGCAGCGATCGGAGGCGTGGGTGTAGCGGTTGGTGGCAGTGCGATTGGGGTTGGAATGGCTTCAATGGCGGCAGGTGGAGCCGTGGTTGGTTTGGGTCTAGTAGGATTAAATCGTCTGCTTCAACAAGGCACTGATCCAGAAAAGCTTCTGGATAGTGCGATCGCGCAAATGGAAGCAGACGCACGGGATGCACGGCAAGCAGCCATCAATGCAATTGCTAGCCAAAAGCGACTTCAGCAACAGTACGAACAGGCACAGGCGGAAGTTAATAAATGGCAACGACGGGCACACTTGGCCCTGCAAAAAGGAGATGAGTATCTGGCACGGGAAGCGCTGATTCGCAAGAAAACGCACACTAGAACTCTTAGCAGCCTGAAATCTCAGCTCAATCAAGAATCACCTTCGGTTAAGAACCTCAAGCAGAATCTAATACTTCTAGAAGCCAAAATCTCTGAAGCAAAAATAATGGAAACCGTCTTGAAGGCTCGGATTGCGACTACTAAGGTAAATGAGCAACTGCAAAGCACAGTAGGTCAGATAGGTACCAATAGTGCAATGGGTACTTTTGAGCGCATGGAAGAAAAAGTACTGCAAATAGCAGCGCGATCGCAGGCAGCGGAATTGGTCGGTAGTAGCTTAGAAGAGCAATTTGCCAGACTAGAG
The DNA here is from genome assembly GCF_030409055.1 of Trichocoleus desertorum NBK24. Lineage (GTDB taxonomy): Bacteria > Cyanobacteriota > Cyanobacteriia > FACHB-46 > FACHB-46 > Trichocoleus > Trichocoleus desertorum_B. Next base: position 2,193,374 of record NZ_CP116619.1, read on the forward strand.
GCAGGTAGTGATGTTGATGACGAACTGGCAGCAATGAAAGCACAGTTACTCGGCTATCCCCAACAATCTCAGTCACAGTTTCCTGATTCTGAACCCTCAAATAGTCTTTCTAGCAATGCATTAGTTGATGCGGAACTGGAGGATTTGAAACGACAGCTTGATTCGCTTGATGCCTAACGATTCAGAGAATTGGGAATGAGCTGAAAGATGGGTTGTAGATGTGGGCGATCGCCCAAGCTTCATCATGGTGAGTTGGTATAGGATACATCGTGACACCAAGAGAGATAGAGTATAAGCCAATCGTCAACTTCGTTAGTGGACACCTCACGCCAGCCAAGTATCAATCAAGGTACACAAATCACACCCAACCCAGCCATTTGCCGAATATGCTCATCAAAAGCTAGGACTTGTGGTACTCCTAGACGCTGAGACATCACCAATAACGAGCAATCGGTATAGCTCCAGCGTTTATCATCGTAGCGGCAGAAAACTTCCCAAATCGCTGCATCGTCGGTTTCCGTCAATACAACATAGCGATGTTCTTCTCGTAAGACCCGCCCAATTTCAATTGAGCTTTTAGTGGAAACCTTGGTTCGGAGCCAAGTTACTGTTTCATCAAACACAGAAGACAGAATGATCCAGCGAATTGCTGGATTTTGCAAAACATATTGACGAACCGCTGCATGATGCCGTTCTGATTTTACAAAAAAGGCAATTAAGGCCGAAGTGTCAGTGAGAATTTCAGGCATTAACCGCTTTAGTACAACACGTCATCTACATGTTCAGCATAGTTGGTGTGAATTACACCTTCTCCACTCTGCTCAGCGAGGTCAGACTGGTTAGGATTAGCAACCTCTAGAGTCCCTGCAAGTTGCCAAGTCCGCGTTTGAGTCATCAAAAATTGGTTGCGCTCTACCTCAACATATTGTTGCAACACCCGCACAACAAGCTCTTGCACAGGCTCCCCCAGTTGTTCAAGTTGAGAAGCCAATTCATCAGGAACCTCAACGATTAGTTGTGCCATCCGTTTATTTCCCCGTTAAAGACAAAAATTGGTGTTGAAAGAAACCAGACTACAGCCTCGATAGTTCAACCTCAATGCAAATCTGCATCCCACACCCCGATGTAAATCCGATCGCGATCATCTCGCTGGATGACACCCTTCACACCATTGCGCTCGAATGAATATTGGTTGGTTTGGCGATCGCGCACTTGTCGTAATGCCGCTTCTATTTCCTCGCTGGATCTGCCACTCAACATCCCATTCAGTGCTGTCCGCATCACCAACGGGTCAGCCGATGGAGGGAAAGACGCTTCCGTTTGCCGCACTCGATTGGAGTCGCGATCGTAGATGTAGCCCAAATTCACCCCATTGCCCAAGTCATACAAAGCCGAGCGGGTATTCGGCCAGTAGCCTGCTTGAAGACTAGCGGGTGCTCCTAATAACTGTTCCACTTCATTTTTTGATGTGCCTGTGGGAATTCCGCGTACAGGTTGGTTAGTTGGAATAGTGGAACTGCGATCGCCCGTCTCATTTCTTGTTGGTCTTTCCTGAGGTTGCTCCGATGGCTCCTCAAAATTGATCGGGGGAGAAGGCTCTATAACTGGTGTCGGGGTAACAGTAGGCGAAGCTTCTGGCGGGGGAGGCTCAGAAGGCGTAATGCTAGGTGTAGGAGAAAGTACAGGGGTAGGTGTGGGTGTAATCTCTGGGCTAGGGGATGCACTCGAAGTCACCGTTTCTGTAGCAGGTTGGCGAGACTTGAGTGCCACCGTTCCTAGAGCAACCGCAGCCACAGTTGCGATCGCCACACCTCCTAGGAGCAAAGGCAGAGGCACACCACTGCGCCTATCGGGAATCATCGCATTCGTGCGATCGCCCACGGGACTAGGTTGAGGGGATACCGCACGATTTCGGGGAGCGACTGCCACCGTAGCCACCGTCTGAGTTGCCCCTATAGGTGTTGCGGGTGCCGTGGGTGCCGTGGGTGCCGCTTCTGGCAACATTGCTAACCATTCATCAATCGTTGCAGGACGATAATGCACTTCCACCGCCATCCCTCGCATCACAGCCTGATTCACCGCTGGGCTGAGTTCGGGTCGTACATCTCGCGGGGCAGGCATTTGTTGGCGATCGCGCAAAATAGAAGCGACTGGAACTTGTGCTGTCAGCAAGGCGTAGAGTGTTGCGGCTAAACCGTAGACATCGGTGGCTGGGGTGCGCTTTTCGTTGGAAACATATTGCTCAATCGGCGCATAACCCGACGAAATCATACTGGTGTGAGTTTGGGTGACACCAGGAGTAAACTCCCGCGCAATGCCAAAATCAATCAGGACTACTTCTTGAGTGTTTTGGCGCAGAATAATATTTTGGGGTTTGATGTCTCGGTGCAGCAACCCATTGCGGTGTACCACTTTCAGAGCGTCACCAATCTGCCGCATGTAGTGAATCGCGATCGCCTCTGACAAAGGCTGATTCGGAAAAACCACAGCCTCTAGCGTGGAGCCAGGGATGTAGTCCATCACCATATAGGAGCGGTCATCTTCGATGAAAAAGTCGCTCAGCCGCACAATATTGGGATGCACACACAAAGCCAATCGCCGAGCTTCATCCTGAAACTTAAGCTCAAATTCGGCATAGTTTGGTTGCTGGCGCATCGCTTCATTCAGGGTTTTGATCACCACAGGTTGCCCCAAATAGCGATGGATGGCCTTGAACGTAATGCCAAAGCCACCCCGCCCTAGTTCTTGCTCTAGGGTATATTTACCACCCTGTAAGGTTTTGCCGAGGAGTGTGTCCATGTCCAGCAGCTAGACGATTCTTTTCGTTCACTCTAGCTTAGAACCGCTGCCCTAGACCGAACTGTAGGCGATCGTCTCCTTGATCATTAATACCGTAATCAGCCCGAATGATGCCCAGAGGCGACTTCACTCGTACTCCCAGCCCATAGCCAAATCCTGTCCCTGGTTTGTCTCGTACTGCCCCTGGGTCGCCAGGAACTGTACTGCCAGAGCCTAAATCGGAAGCAAAGTCCGCAAACACTACCCCACTCACAGGCGATGCCAAGATGGGAATGCGGTACTCCGCTGAGGCTAAAACGTAACTGCGACCTGTAGCAACTTCCCCTTGTCCGTAACCGCGCACTGTATTCGGGCCACCCAAGTTGAAAGCATTGTAGGGAGGCAGATCACCGATTGTGGTTCCTCCTTGCAAGTTGAAGGCAAAGACTTCTGGCTCTTTCTCGCTAGAGTTGATGATGCGAGTGGGGACATACTGTGTGTAGTTGGCTTGTAGTCGATTCGAGAGAATATTGCCCTGACCTACAGGAACCGATTGAGCAGTGCTGAGAGTCAGAACTGAACCATCGGTTGGGTTTACAGGATTGTTGCGGCGATCGCGCGTGGCCCCAAACGAAACCGTCGTCAGATCATCAATGCCTGTACCGCTGAAGGAAAGAGGATTGCCAAGTTCGTCCACGGGGGAAATATTACCTTCGCTGTCCCGGATGCTGGTGCGGGTATAGTTTAGCCCTACAGAACCTTGCCAGTCTCCCAACGGTCTTTGGAGCGTGACGCCACCCCCAAACTTACCTTCGCGAACTTTGTCGCCGTTGGGTAGCCCAATATCTTCGTTAAACGTGGAGGAAAGACCTCGTTTGCGGAAGGTATCTACTTGATAACCAATCTTGTCAGGTTGGCTGGCACGGTAAGGACTCTTGAAGTTGGCATCAAACTGCACATCTCGGCGACCGACCAACACATTGCCACCGACGCTTTGGCCTACACCGCCAATGTTTTGGTCTTGGTAGTTGACGGTGCCATATAGCCCGCTGTCCTCGCTGTAGCCAGCTCCCACGTTTACCGCTCTGGGCGGACGCTCTGAGAGATTGTAAGTGACATCCACCTGCCGCGAATCACCATCTAAGGTAATTTCGGCATTATCGAACAAGCCTAGTTGGTAGAGGCGCTGTAAATCTTGCCGCACCACGTCTTCTCGGAAGGCTTGCCCTGGTTGCAACTGGATTTCTCGTCTCAGAAATGATTCTTGAGTTCTACCTTGAATCGTTTTGCCTTCTTCATCGACGGTTTCTCCCTCGTTATTTACAAAGAGGAAGTTGATTTTACCAACCGTTCCTTCCGCTACTTCTAGAGTCACGACCCCGTTCTGGCTAGGTTCAATGGCAATGACTCTGGCTAAGGAGTAACTATTTTTCTTGTACCACTCGTTAACATTGCGTCCCGCTTGGTCGAGGGCGGCGGGACTCGCTGGAGCACCTAACTGAGCAGCAAATAATTCTTGGGCGATCGCGGGGGTGAGTACTTTGGCCCCAGTCAGTTGCAGCAATCGCACCACCACTGGCGTGACTTGATAGGTGACATCCAAGCCCGAAGGATTACTACGGCTGCTGACCCTTGCATTGGCAAATAGCCCTGTACTCAAAATGCGGCTCACATCATCTTGCAACTGGCTTTGGCTCGTGTTGCCACCTAGGCGAGTGCGAATCACATTTTGGATGATTTGTTGCAGTTCTGCATCGGCTCCTACGATTTGCACATCCGTGGCAGTAACGACCAAATCACCGTTGGTCGCGGGTGGTGTGGTTGCACGATTGGGCGTAGCGGCGACTTGAGGCTTAGGAGCGATCGCGTTAGAACCTGTAGGCTTTGGAGCAGAGGGTGTGGGGAAGGCGGCAGGCTGAGTCGCAGGCTTAACGGGCGCAGTTGGGACTACGACAGCGGGTTGATATTGCTGATAATACTGAGCGCTGTCGCTCACCTGGGTCGTATTCTCTGAAAACTGCTGAGCAACTAGAGTTTCTGGAGGGGCGATCGCTTCTACGGGAGTGGGGGCAGTAGTTTCAGCAGGAACGACAAAGTTGCTGGCTGTAGGCTGTGGGGCGACGGCTTTCGGTGCCTGACCAGCACTCGCTTGGTGAGTTAAATCCCAGCCCGCCACAGCAGCTAGGGTACAAAGTGCAAGAGTTGGGACACGCATAACAGTCACTTCGTTTATCAATCTGGGTTTAATGGGTCACAACAGGCTTTTCTCGCCATGCCTACAACAACATTTGCTTACTAATGAATTGGGTTCAGCGCCAACACTGCCCTCTATTCTGCCTTGACCTTTGCTTGACCTTGAAGGAGCAAGCTCTCAATTGATATAAGGTCGCAGAAATACATTAATTACTTTATTAACTGTTAAAAAACTCACAAACAAGTCCCATGATTTAGCAATATGCTAAACCTCCACACCACAAACTTAAGTTTGAACAGCAAATGTTGTCTAGTAACCTGAGCGAGCAGGAGTTGCAGCTATGAGCGCTGCCATTGAGTATCTGGCAACGTGATTAGCTTTGTTCACTTTGACTGCAACCCAGCTCATCAGGTTCCAGGCTGCTGCAATCGGCATCGGGTTAGCTCTACAACTGGCTACAACCTACAACCCACTGTCCTGTAATTGTCCTGTAATCTAGCATTCAATGAAATTGTGAGCGATCGCGATACTGAAAATGCTTGTAAAAACGGGCCTTGCGCCGCTTTAATCGGCGAGCTACATTGCGCCGCTGAATCTCATCAATGACTGGAATACCCACCAAATAGCTGACCACCCCAAAAGCCAACCCGACAATTAAACAACCCATCAAGTAGCTGGTGAAGAAGTCGCCACCCAGTTCCAAAACTGTATCGAGCGATCGCAAGTTTTCGGTTGGCAAGTCTTCCCACTCCCGTCCTAGCACCGACTGCCCCACATGAAAGTTAAACGCAGTCAACGGTAGAGTGGTCAAAGGATTGCTAAACCAAGTCCCTGCCGCCGCCGCCAGTTTGCTGCCACGAAGCACAGCTGCGCTCACAACTGCGATCGCCATTTGCAATCCGGGCAGCGGAAACATCCCCCAAAAAATCCCCAGAGCAAACCCTCGTGAGATCTGCTCAGGTGTCGCTTGCAACCGGACGAACCTTAGGTAGAGATAACGGAGTCCCCGCTGCCATCGCTTCATGACTTGATTTGTCCCTACGTCCCTAAACAAAAATTACACGGGAGTAGACCAGGATTCCGTATCTACTTCGGAGATTGTCTCCTCTATTTTAAGTTATGAAAATTTGACTCTTCTTGGCTCCTTCTCCAGATGGAAAGCCAATTTCCAGCCTTCATAGAGACGAAACAGAGCGATCGACCCTGCTTCTGGTGTTCAATTCCAATATTTATTCGCTACCAGTAGTTGATTTTCGCTTAGCTCTGCTATCATGGTTAAGCCAGATAACAGGCGGATGTGGCGGAATTGGCAGACGCGCTAGATTTAGGTTCTAGTTCCTCACGGAGTGAAGGTTCAAGTCCTTTCATCCGCATTTAAACTAAAGATTAAAGAATCTCCTGACTACGTCATTGAATGATTGTGAGATAGGAGATTTTAGTCTTTTGAGGTTGCAATCATCAATGGTGAATATCTCACTTCCAGACCAGATTCAATCATTTCTAGATCAGCAAGCAACCGCCGCTGGTTTCGATACGGCTAGCGAGTACGTCTATCACCTGATCCTGCAAGAGCAAGAGCGGCTTAGCCAGCAAGAACGGGTGGAATCGCTATTACTAGAAGGCATTGATAGCGGCGAGGCAATTGAAGCAACGGATGATTGGTGGAACCAAAAGCGCCAGCAACTTGTTGAGCGATTTGACCAGTCGTAAGCATGACTAAACGAATTTTTATTCGGCCTCAAGCTAGCCAAGATCTAGAAGATCACTTTGCTTACATCACTCAAAACAACAGTGAAGCTGCACTCAAGTTTTTTGATGCGGCACGCTTAACAATCGCGCAGATTGCGAGAAATTCAGGTATTGGCAGTCTTTATCGAACCCAAAACCCACGTTTACAGGGGTTACGCAAGTGGGCAGTAAAAGATTTTAGAAAATATCTGATCTTCTATTTCGATCGCGAGGGTTCTATAGAAGTTGTGCGAATTCTCTACGCTGCACGAGACATTGCCAAAATCTTAGAGAACGAGACATAGCAGGCTTTGTCTTAAAGCTGATTTAACTGATAGGTGGCGATCGCACCATATTTCTTAAAACCTGTAGTTGTTTTTTATTCTACATAAAGATAAATATAGGTTTGGAATTTGAAATGATTAAAAATTACACTCCATAATTGTCAATATGAAGGAAGAGAGCACAACCAACAGCAGAGATCGCGACGACATTGCCTAAGAAATCATCATCGACGAAAACTGCAGGCGGAAGCTGATCTCTCTCAACAACTCCCATCCAAATTCCAAAAAAGGGAAGATAGCCCAGTAATGCTTCTTCACTCAATACATCATTAGTGGCGTAGATGGAGTATTTCCCATTCCGTAGCCACTGAATGCGCTCACAAAACTCCTCCCAAATTTCGCTATCTGGATAGTTGCCATCCGCTTTGCCGCCACACTCCAGGTAAATTTGCTTTTGTACACTAAAGCCAAACTTACCGTTGCTGTACTTCACCCAGAGTTTGTCAACCGTTCGCAAGTCTTCGCGAGGAAAATTCAGTAGATCTTCCCGATCAAACCATTGCCCCTCTTCTTTACCCACCGTGGTAATCATTAAGCGATAAGTTTCCTGATCTGCTGCCTGCCACTGTCCATTTTTCAGATGGCTTTCTAGGATTTGGTAACGCAAGGCTTGTACAGTTTGTTGTAGGGTACGAAGTTTCGTTGCCAACTCAGGATCAACCCGTTTTGTAGTTTCTTGAAAGCATGTATAGGCCAGCTCTGTAGCACCCTGGTTCATTGCTTCTTGAATTAAGCTAGTCGGGTTTTTAGCTTGTCCAATATAGAGCAAGCAGGTTTGCTTCCACCAGTCATCGTAGAAGTGTTCATAAAACAGGCTTTCTCGCTGTTTTTGGGCAATCTGGGTGGCAGCTAAATATTCCTGAAAGCTCAAGTGGGCAAATTCAAATTCATCTGGTTCTCGCTCCACTAATAGCTCACTGATTTGCACCACTTGTTCTAAAAACTCTTTGGCATCTACTATTTCCCTCTGTTCCGTGAGGTACCCAGTTAACCGCTGAAGCAAGGTCGTGCGGTCGATCCGTTCTTGCTTTTGTTGCATCATCTCCAGTGCCAGCATTTGCAGAATGGTTTGCGCTTCGCATTGGGTCAGCAACGTTTCTAACTTTCTGGCACTAGGGCGATCGCGCAATTGCAAAAGACAAATCTCTCGATATAACTCCACGCGACGCCTCGGCAAATCTGCACCTGGGTAGCGCCGATGAAAAGTAACGATCATATTCAGCAAAAGTGGATTTTTTGCCAGATCCTTTAGCTCTTGCCGTGCCTCGATTTGCACCAACAGTTCTGTTGCGGCTTGAGTTGCCGATTGCTTTACATCTGGGGTATCGCGGCCACCGTTGGCGTAGCGCTCTTGGCACAGATACCACCGACCTACAAAATCTTGACGCTGTTTGGCATTAAAGTCCCGCACCCAGAGCGGAGTTGTAAACTCTAGGCGATCGCCCACTTCCCGCTCGGTGTAAGCCTTAGGCCGAGACGTGAGAATGAATATTGACTTGCCATACTGCCGCATTTGTTCATTAATCCAACGAGCAACTGCTGGACGTTGGGATTTTGCCACTTCGTCAAACCCATCCAGCATGACGATCGCGTCACCTTTCTTGAGGATGTCCTTCATCCAATCAGCCGACACCTGTAAATCACTCCCTCCAGGAAGTTTTGGTACATGCTGACTGATAATCAGCTCTGGCAAAGTAGGCGGTTGCTCTTGTGCTAATACATCTCGATATTTTCTCAACGCTAGGAACACCGGAATCTTCTTCGGTACGTTGTAGCGACTTTGTTTCCGAGTGCCATAGATATAAGCAATATGCTTTAACAGAGTGGTTTTGCCATAACCACCCCAAGCTAAGATTACGATTTGACGAAAAGTGGGCTGTTTAGAGGCTCTACTTAAGAAATTCCAAATGCCTAGATCGCCTTCAGTTGCGATTTCCGTTGGTAATGATCGGAATCCTGGCAGGCTAGCACTAGCAGCCAACTCCAGTGGCACAAATACTTCTTCTAAGAGCGGAATAAAAATGCCTTGATGTTGAGCAGCTCCCTCCGATCGCAATGCTTGGCAATCTAACGCCTGACATTCCAAATATCGGTCTTCAGTTGTTCGTCGGGCTGGTTCTGCCAAACCGCGATCGATCGCCGCATTAAATTTTTTACCCGCCTTTTCAAATCGCTCCTTATTGCCCTCATGTACAGGCTGAAGTAGCTTAGCTCCATAGGAAATTCCTACTCCAATCACCAAAGAGGCGATCGCTTTGAGAATATCGCTCTCCATGAACAGTTGCCAAAAAGCTCCTACTCCTCCAACTGCCACTCCTCCAGGCTTAACTGCTTTTAGTACAATCTCAGCAATTTGCTCATTCAGTGACGTTTTCTCAGCAGATTTCTCTTTGGGGTCTGGCGCTTGGGTCATACTGTCATCAGGGCAGCGATTTCCATATTTTGGCTTGCAGAGAGAGATAATGACAGAAATTTAACTCAAAATAGCGATCGCTTTCCTAGGTTGGAAGCGAAGGTGACGGATCAAGATTGAGTTTGGCATGTCCGCCTAACCCGATTAGCCAGACCACCACAACGACCCAGTGGACAAAAGCGATCGCCCATAAAGAGCCTGTCACGGCATAAACTGCTGTACAAGTCACTCCTAGCAATCCTGTCAAAGTCAGAAAAATGGGGTCTAAAAAGGTAGTTGCACCAGCCTTATACAGAGTTTTGCCGTTTAGCGGGTGATAGAGGATGAACAGCAGCAAACTCAGCGCTGCCCATCCGCCCCAGATATACCAAGCCACTCCCACCGTGGGATGCGGCAGTAGTAATACTCGGAAGCTTAATTCCTCTAAGAGCGCTGGTGTGAGTAATGCTCGTAAGGCCAGCAAACAATAGCTGAGCCAATTGGCAGACCAAAGATTGACTTGTAAAAAACCAGAGGCAAAGCCTAGGGGTAAGGCGATCGCGCCATAAAGGAACAGCAACCCGACTGTCATCAGCCAGCCTCGCAGATCAGAAGGATTTAGAGCGCTCAAAACCCGATTGAGCAAAATAGAAGCGATCGGAGCTTTCGCGACTGGAACGGTCAACTGACCCAATAACGCAGTCGGTGCAATGGGGACGATATCCGGGTTCCAGCCGCCGACTTGATTCGTGCGGAGAAACCAGAGCTGTGCCCCATGTTGTAAGAACAAGTTAGCCAATTCATCTTGGGCTTGTCGGGGAATCATGGTTCGCCAACTGGTCAACCCTGCGAGTGGGTCGCGGCTACTCGTAAAGTCTTGTTCAGGATTGGTTCCCGCTAAAACAGTTGCGTTTTGCTGCCAGTCCGATCGCAAAATCCCTAGCGGAATTAGCCGCTCTTCGAGATCTTTGGCTAAGGATACGAGCTGCTGAAACCGTAGGGTTTGCTCATCTTTAGGATGGGTGGCTAGCCAACTTTGAATCGCAGGCGTGGAGCTGACTTGCTGCTTGATGTGCAGAATTGTGGCATAGAGAGCTTGATTAGAGTCTTGTACACAAGAGGTTGCAGGCGTTACGGTAGCGCTTCCTGTACCATCTCCCACCCGATACCGCGCCATCATCACCTGTAACTGTTGCTGAAATTCCCGTAGGGGCGAGAGCGTAATGCCACCGAAGTCATAGTCGCGCAGCACTGGGTCAAATTTCACGAGCACATCTGAAACAGGCCGAGTTCCCAGCCAACCCCACTGTAAATTGCCCATGTAGTTCGGCCAGGTCGTGGTGCCTGAAATAATGGCATTGGGATTGTGGGCATAAACCTGCTGATACTGGACATCAAACTGTAACTCTTGGGTCAGCGGCTCACGCACTACCTCGGCTAGCCCATAGGAAAAGTGGCCCGTGACGGTATAGCCTAAAGCCGCTTCTGCTTTTCTGCCACCAATGCCGCCAAAGGTATGTAAAACGATCGCGCGATCGCCTAGCTTCCACTTGAAAGGTTTTGCTTTGGCTTTCGTGACGGTTGAGCCAGGTTTAACTAAAACTTTCCGAAGAGTGCCTTTCTGCGTTTCAACCTTCTGCCAGTTTTGCTGGTTGATGTAGGTCAAGCCTGCGGGATGGCCTAGAACGACTCGCTCTGGCTGCAACTGTACCAGCGATCGCGGCTGTATTGCTTGCACCACAAAAACCCCCTCAGCACTTTTAACGCCATAGATGTACCAGCCTGCTTTACCAGCCGGGGAGGTTTCGATTTGGCGAGGAGTGGAGGGCGCAATGCCGCTACGTCCAGCCAGTGGTTGTGGGATACGAATGGTTTCTAAGACACCATCAAATTTTTTAGAAACTGAATTGTAGTGTTGGACGCGAAAAAACTCGCGATCGCAGAAAGGGGGTTTTGAGCAGAGACTGGGTGCTACTTGCTTACCTGCGTGGTCATCTACGCCTAAAATTTTCACCAACCCGTAGAAGCGTCCTGTGGCTAAAACAGGTTCCCGACTAATCTGGAGAATGCTGGAGGAGTTCCCTGCTGGGAGTACGGTGACATCCTTGAGCGTGACGATGACATCATCGTTGGGCCTAGCTCCAGCCAAAGACTGCAACGGCCCTACAGCTTTATGACCATTGAGGCGATCGGGGTGGACATTGCCTTGCTGTTTACTGGTCTCAGTCCTAGCCGTAAAACTGACATTTTTTGTGACGGCTTGCACATAAGCTTGGACTTCTGTCTGGCGGCTCCATTCCAACCGAACCACTTTTCCTACTAAGTTTTGCGCTTCGCTGGGTGCGTGTTGCACCTCTAACCAGACCCAATCTGAAACTGAAGCATTATTCGCTTGATCAAGTTGCAACTGCTGATAATCTGGCAGCTTTGGGTCAGACAAGCCCTGACTCGGTAAGATCAGCCGACCCACCCACTCTCCTACGGGTTGATAGAGATTGGTTGGCAGTTTTTGGCTCAGAGGATAAAACTGGGGTTGGTTGAAGCTGGACTGTGAATGAATGGCGTAGTCAGTTGCCTGGATCGCTGACTTGGGTTTAGGCGCAAGTAACAAGCAGGCGATCGCGGTCAATGCCACTAACAAAACAAAAACGCCTAACTGGTATCTCCCGCTCTGGCCTAACTTTCGTTTGATGTCTTGTAGAGCCATGTGTTGCAGCCGTAATGTTGTGCTTTGGTAGTGGCTATGGTTAAAGCACTTGGTTTAAAGCATTGTTCCCATCTGCTGGCTATGCACCGCTAGCTTCATCACCCATACCAATCCTTTAAACAAACAGCTAGAGCATTTTTTCTGGTACAACCTATAGATTCTGCTCAATGCCAGAGCTTTATTGATGCGATCGCTTTCCTAGGTTAGAAGCCAAGGCTTTTGAGTTGCGCTAAGTTGAGACAGCGCTCTACAAGTCAGAAACTCTTAAAATTGCACTCAACTCTGCTTAAACAGCTTAGTAATAGCGCTATTCATAAGCTTTATCAGCATATAGACAAGTAATCGGCGAGGGGTGGAACTTTGGGCAAAGCAACTCTAGAACAACAAGCATCAGAAGCGGCCAAATCAACGCTCGATCAACAGGCATGGGAAGCCCTAGAACAGTCCATTATTTATTACCAAGACCGTCCTGTAGGTACAGTGGCGGCTCGCGATCCAGAACTCACAGCCCTTAACTACGATCAGTGCTTCATTCGTGACTTTGTTTCTTCTGCCCTCGTCTTCCTGATCAGGGGCAAAACCGACATTGTTCGCAATTTCCTAGAAGAAACCCTGAAGCTGCAACCTAAAAAACGCCAGTTTGACTGCTCCAAACCAGGCCGTGGCTTGATGCCAGCCAGCTTCAAGGTTGAGTCATCTCACGGGCATGAACGGCTCAAGGCAGATTTTGGGGAACATGCGATCGCTAGGGTTGCTCCGGTTGACTCTTGCCTATGGTGGCTAATTTTGCTCCGGGCCTATTTCAAAGCCACCCACGACGAAGAATTGGTCAGTCGAGAAGACTTCCAGCAAGGAATTCGGCTGATTGTTGAGCTTTGCCTGGTTGCTCGGTTCGATATGTACCCCACACTGCTGGTTCCTGACGGCGCTTGCATGATTGACCGTCGCATGGGGCTTTATGGGCACCCGCTAGAAATTCAATCTCTGTTTTATGCCGCGTTGCGCTCTGCCCAAGAGTTGTTGCTGCCCACCAAGCACAATCGCTATTTCATCGACGCTGTCAACTCTCGCTTGGAGCCAGTCACTAAGCACATCCGCGAAAACTACTGGCTCGACACCCACCGCCTCAACGTCATTTACCGCTACAAAGTAGAAGAATACGGCGAGCAAGCACTCAACCAGTTCAATATCTACTCCGATTCCATTCCGTTCTATCAACTCACCGAGTGGCTACCTACCGAAGGTGGCTACTTAGCAGGCAACCTCGGCCCCTCCCAAATTGACTGCCGTTTCTTTGCCGTGGGTAACCTGATGGCTGTACTTTCTGGCCTGTCGAGCAAGAAGCAATCTCAAGGAATTTTGCAGCTGATCGAGTCTCGTTGGGAAGATCTCGTTGGAGACATGCCGATGAAGCTTTGTTATCCAGCCCTAGAAGATCAAGGCTGGAAAATCCTGACTGGATGTGACCCCAAAAATCGGCCTTGGTCTTATCACAATGGCGGCAGTTGGCCTGTTTTACTTTGGATGTTAGCGGCAGCAGCCCAGAAAGCAGGTCGGCCAGAAATTGGCAAACAAGCTCTCAAAATTGCCGAGGATCGCTTAGCTGAGGATGAATGGCCCGAATATTATGACGGCAAAAACGGGCGACTGATTGGTAAAGAAGCCAGAAGATACCAAACCTGGACAATCGCGGGTTATTTACTCGCCAAAGAGATCATTCAGAAACCCAGCAACCTCTCCTTCATCTGCTTCGAGGAATTGGAGTTCGCTTAAAGCTCTATAAAAAAGAGGGGCACTGAACTTGTACCCCTCTGCCTTGATGTTTAAGCTTTCTAACCTAGAGTTGCTTCACTTCGGAAACCAACTTATCTACCACTTCTTTGGCACCGCCAAACATCATCATCGTTTTGTCTTTGTAGAACAGATCATTATCTACTCCCGCAAAGCCTGTGCTCATTCCTCGCTTAATCACAATTGTGTGGAGTGCCTTGTCTACTTCTAAGATAGGCATACCGTAGATCGGGCTGCTGGCATTATCCCGTGCCGCTGGATTCACGACATCGTTGGCTCCAATTACCAGAGCTACATCCGTGCGATCGAGGTCTGGGTTAATATCTTCCATGTCGCAGAGCTGGGGGTAAGGCACATTCGCTTCTGCTAGCAACACGTTCATGTGCCCAGGCATCCGACCCGCTACCGGATGGATAGCGTACTTCACAGTCACATTCAGTCTTTCCAATTGGTCAGCCAGCTCTCGGACTGAGTGTTGAGCTTGAGCAACTGCCATGCCATATCCCGGTACAATCACCACTGAGCGAGCATAGCCCAGCATCATTGCACCTTCTTCTGGGTCGATGGAGTGAATCACTTTGTCACCCTGAGCGCCTTCGGCTGTAGTTGCAGAAGCACCACTGCCAAAAGCACTAAACAACACATTAGTGAGCGATCGGTTCATCGCCTTACACATAATCTGCGTCAGGATGATCCCCGAGGCACCAACCAAAGCACCCGCGATGATCAGCATGTTGTTACCCAGGATGAACCCTGCTGCACTAGCCGCCAAGCCAGAGTAGGAGTTCAGTAGCGAAATAACGACTGGCGTATCTGCCCCTCCAATCGGGATCACAAATAGCACCCCCAAAAGTAAGGAAATGCCAACCAATCCTAGAAAGATAGAAGCGTTGTGAGGTTCAACTATTAGGTAAGCACTGCCTGCCAAAAAGATCAGCAAGAGCGAAAGGTTGAAAGGCTGTTGCAACTTGAAAGTAATAGGAGCACCGGGCATAATGCCTTGCAACTTGGCGAAAGCAACCAAACTACCCGTGAGCGTTACCCCGCCAATTAGTACTCCTAAAATGGTGGTGATTGTGGCTTCTAGGGGCACTGCGGCGGCAGTGCCAAGGAGTCGCCAAAATTCAGCGATCGCGACTAGAGCGGAGGCCGCACCACCCAACCCATTGAGCAGACCCACCATCTGGGGCATTTCGGTCATGGCGACTCTTTGGGCCGCGATCGCGCCAATCACAGAGCCAGCCGCGATCCCCAACAAAATCATTTCGTAGTTGAGGACGTTGCGATCAAGCAAGGTAACGACGATGGCGATTAACATCCCAACTGCCGCGATCGTATTGCCTTGGCGAGCTGTAGCGGGCGATCCTAAACGCTTCAGACCAATAATGAATAGAGAAGAGGCAATTAAGTAGCTCAGTTCGATACCAGTAGAACCAAAGTAGCTCATGCCTTCACCTCTTTTTTCTTAAACATTTGCAGCATCCGGTCTGTCACTAGAAAGCCACCAACCACGTTGATCGTTGCGAGCACAATGGCAATCAAGCCCAAAATGACGCTTAGGTTTGAATCTCTAGGACCAGCTACCAGAAGCGCGCCAATCACAGCGATCCCAGAGATGGCATTAGAGCCAGACATCAGGGGGGTGTGGAGCGTGGGTGGTACTTTGTTGATTACTTCCACCCCTACAAAAGAGGCAAGGACAAAAACGACGAGTCCTGCAATTAATCCTGCTGCCATTACGTTAGTGGCTCCTTTCCATTACTTGTTCGTTTGCTGCTGCCAAGGCATCCTTAATCCGCTGGTTGCGAATTTCTCCCGCATGGGTGATACAAGCCGCATCAATAATGTCGTCGTCAAAGTTCAGATTTAGCGCTTGGTCTTTCACCAAGTACTGCACCAAGGTCAAGACGTTCTTGGCATACATCTGGCTGGCGTGAATAGGCACAGAAGAAGGCAGGTTAATAGGGCCAATGACAGTCACGCCATTGACTAGTACGTCCTTTCCTGGCTTGGTACAGGCGCAGTTGCCGCCTTGCTCTGCGGCTAAATCCACGATCACTGAACCTGGTTTCATTTGAGCCACCATTTCTTCAGTGACGAGCAGGGGTGCTTTTCTGCCAGGAACTTGAGCGGTGGTGATCACAGCATCGGCGGTCTTGACATGCTCAGCAACTACTTCACGCGATCGCTGTTTAGCGGCCTCAGAAATTTCTTTGGCATATCCACCTGCCGCCACCGTATCTTCTTCGATTGGGACTTCGATAAATTTCGCGCCCAAGCTTTGCACTTCTTCCTTCACCGCAGGACGAATATCAAATGCTTCTACCACAGCACCCAAGCGGCGAGCAGTGGCGATCGCTTGCAAACCTGCCACTCCCGCTCCCATGATAAACACCTTGGCAGGTCGGATCGTTCCTGCTGCTGTGGTCAACATCGGGAAGTACTTGGGCAAGGCGGCAGCAGCAATCAAAACAGCTTTATAACCCGCCACACTCGCTTGAGACGACAAAGCATCCATACTTTGCGCTCGCGTGGTACGTGGAATCATTTCCATACTGAAGGCTGTCACTTTGCGATCGGCCAACCGCTGAGCCAAGGTCGGAGTCCCTAGGGGATCAAGAAAAGCAATGACTACTTGGCCCTCTCGCAGCAAATCGGCCTCATGCTGTCCATCCCCACGTTCTTGAAGCGGGGATACTTTCAGAAGCACGTCAGCCTCTCCCCAAAGAGCCGCTGTATCGCTTACAATTCTGGCTCCAGCAGCTTCATAGGTATCATCTGAGAAGCAAGCTCGTTCCCCAGCCCCCGCTTCAACCAAAACTTCTATTCCTTGCTTCACCAAACGAGCAACCGTATCTGGGATCAAGGCAACCCGACGCTCACCGACTTCACTTTCTTTAGCAACTGCTATTTTCATGAACTCTCCTTCGTAATCAACAACTCGCCACTTCTAGAAGCAGCAATTTAAGGGGGTAAAATTTTGACTTCTATACAGCCTGAATTTTGAGGCAGCGCTCAGCTTTTAAGGCGAAAAGGTGAGATCTAGCCAGTACAAATTCATAGACGTAAATTCATTTCAAGCGAAGCAAAAACTATAGGAGGGCGATCGCTCACTTGCGCTTGTCAGAATACACATCAGGCATGAAGTGAATCTGTTCTATTACTAACATTAATAACAACAAAGCTTTGAACGCTCTCTCAGCAACAAATCAACCATTTTAGCCAAGCTACATTTTCAGCAAACGAATCTCTAGCAAACGAATCGCCAAACCTTAACTTCTAAGCGTGATGCTGGTTGCAATAGCACTCCTGCTATTATTCTCCCCTCTCAATCCAGCGATCGCGCCTTGCCCAAAGACAAGCTCTTCTTCCTCTGGGTTAACTCGGCCATATTGCCCTAAGCAATCGCGACAGACGGGGTCAGCTTGTAAATTGACTTGGCTTACTCGACTTAAAAAAAACAATTCTAGGGATTCCCAGCTAAGCGTAGAGGTGTATTTCGCATAGTAGGTTGATCCCCAAAATCCGATAGGTATCTTTAACTTGTTTTAATAGATTTCAATATTTAAAGACACAACTTTGAAGACAGCATCAATGGAACCAAGTTTTTCGGTTGCAACAAGCTGAGCCATTTTCTGTCAAATGTCCGCCCTCATCCCCTAGAAGAAATTTTTCAATTTTTTCAGGTCTGTAATTTAGATATGTCATGAGTTTCATGCATCATCTTCATGCCCGAAATCCATGAGCCATCCAAGCTCATCCATTTAGCAACCTACGCTAGTACTTTTTGCCGACCTCAGACCCTCAAGCTTGATCTAAGTTCAGACAGATGGCACTTTTTAGTAGGCTTATCGTCACCCAGCTCAGGATGGAACTTGATCAATACTGGTACAGTCAGTATTGGTGAGGTTTTGCAACTCAACGACTCAACCCTATTGTCCAACCACAAGGCTTATGTTCTCTAAAAAATTGATGGCTCGCAGCGCTTTTTCCACCCTCGCGATCGCAGGTTGTTTATTGGGTGCAATCCCTGCTGTCACGCTAGCTAACAGCTTGCCTGGATTGACCATCTTTAGCGGCGTCAAGCCAGAATATCGGCTCAGCTACCGCTTGGACTTTGGGGGCCATACTAACGGTTGGGATCGCTATCGCCTCCGAGTTCCAGCCAAGAAAATGAAATTGGCAGTTGCCCAATTCAGTATTACCTATCCCGACTATTACAAAGGCAAATTCGATCAAAAAGACATGGAGATTCGGGTAAAAGGTAAGAGCGTACCCCTCCAAGAAGTCAATTGGAATAAAGAAAGTCGAGTTATTGAACTGATTCCTCAAGAACCCATTCCTGCCAACAGTCCTGTTGAGTTGGTATTTTCCAACGTCAAGAATCCTTCTAGCCCTGGCATTTTTTACTTCAATTGTCAGATTTTGTCCCCCGGAGATGTGCCGCTATTGCGCTACTTAGGCACTTGGGAACTCAGCGTCGGCTAATCGAGCCAAATTCAGTGGTACGATGGTAGACTGTGGCTTTTTTCACGCTTATCGATTAGCACGTTTGGAGCAACTTGGACTATGACTAAGCGCACTTTTGGTGGCACCTCTCGAAAAAGAAAAAGAACTTCCGGATTCCGGGCTCGTATGCGCACTAAGAATGGCCAGCGAGTCATCAAAGCCCGCAGACAAAAAGGCCGTCAACGTCTTGCAGTCTAGGCATTATTCATCTCAATTAACGGAGTGGCTCGAAGACTGACGTGTCCCTGCCCCAGTTAAATCGGCTCAAACGGCGACAAGATTTTAGCGCTGTCTATCAAGGTGGAATTCGTCGCTCAACCGCGCATCTAACCTTACGAGCCTTAAATAAACAAGGCCATTTCAACCATTCCAGCCACTCTCAAGTATTACCCACTCAAATTGGTATTTCTGTTAGTCAGAAAGTCAGTAAACGTGCCGTAGTACGCAATCGCATTAAGCGGCAGATTCGGGCTGCTCTGCGACAATTTTTGCCTAAGTTATCCTTGGGATGGCAGCTGGTGGTTGTGGTACGTCCCGCAGCCATTCAGTGCGATTATCATCAAATTCTGCGAGAATTAGAGCAGTTGTTGGCAGATGCTGAGGTCTTACGATAATGGCGATTAATGAGGAAGCGTACTACGAGGGTGGTCCTCACATTGGCGATCTGATCATTAACCTGTTATTGGGATTCACCATTATTTGTATCCCCCTCACTGTCGGGGCAATTGTTCGGGCTTTGTGGGTTCGCTATCGCATTACTAACCGTCGGATCTCTGTAACAGGGGGTTGGATGGGACGCGATCGCTCGGATATTATCTATTCCGAAATCGCCAAGGTAGTTACTGTACCTCGCGGACTGGGGGGCTGGGGTGATATGGTCATCACCCTCAAAGATGGCAGCCGTTTAGAGTTGCGATCGGTGCCTAAATTTAGAGAGGTCTACGACTACATCAACGAGAAGCTTTCCACCAGAGCTCAGCAAGCTAGTGGGGCGGTAGGTGCTAAATCTTAGTCCTTAACCCTCCTAAGCTAAGAGCCTGAAAAAACTCTCTTACAATCAGCGCAGTCTTAGTCTTGACCAACAATACGGTTGTTTGCGATCGCCTAAACTCGCTTCCTTTAGCCCTTAAAGGGCTTTATTTATGTCAATGCCTCTCCAGGCTGAATTAATATTAGATAGATTAGATTAGAACATTCAGAGCACGTAGGTTGACTTAGAGCGAATGGACTTCGGTGTAGGATTTCTCTCCAACAATGTCATGCTGCCAATCCTGGACTTTTTCTACGGGATTGTGCCTAGTTACGGTCTAGCCATCGTGGCTTTGACACTAGTAATTCGCTTTGCCCTCTATCCTCTCAGCGCTGGCTCGATCCGGAGTATGCGCCGAATGCGCGTGACTCAACCCGTAATGCAAAAGCGGGTCAAGGAAATTCAAGAGCGTTACAAAGACGATCCGGCTAAACAGCAGGAGGAAATGAGCAAAATTTACAAAGAGTTCGGCAACCCACTGGCAGGCTGCTTTCCCGTTTTAGTGCAAATGCCTGTGCTATTTGCGCTCTTTGCAACTCTGCGTGGTTCACCGTTCTCAGATGTAAACTACAGCGTTAACTTGCAAATCTTGCCTCAGGAGCAGATCACTCAAGTTCAGCTTCAAGCATTTGCAACTGCTCCTCAGAACATCTTTGTCGCTGACAAAATTCATGCGCCCGTTGTGGCTCTGCTTCCTGGTGGTAACCGCTTAGCAGTAGGCGAGAAAACCAAAGTTGAATTTCAAACAGTAGAAGGTAAGCCGCTAAGGAGCTTGCTAAAAGAGCATTCCGAAACTGAAATTCAACCTCGCTGGACAATCACTAAAGGAGAAGAGCGAGTTCGCATTGATGAAAATGGCAATTTAGAGGCTTTACAACCTGGAGAAGTCACTATTCAGGGGGTCGTTCCTGGTCTAGCAGCCGATAAAGGGTTTCTATTTATTGATGCGCTAGGGCGAGTAGGAGCTTTTGACGAAGACGGCGCGATCCATTGGGACATCGTCGGAATGGTGCTCTTCTTCGGCATCAGCTTGTACATTAACCAGCTCTTGTCGGGTCAAGGGCCTAATTCCAACCCTCAACAGGCAACGGTCAACAAGATTACGCCCATTCTCTTTTCTGGGATGTTTTTGTTCTTCCCACTGCCAGCGGGCGTTCTGATGTACATGCTGTTGGCTAACATCTTCCAGACCTTCCAAACCTTTATCCTGTCACGCGAACCCCTACCGGAAAATCTACAGAAGATTGTAGATGAAGAAGCTAAAACTTCCGGTGGCACTAGTACAGATAGAGAATCCCTACCTTTTGAACCAGGGCGAGCTAAGAAGAAAGCCTAGTTCGATCAGTTGGCAATTCGTTCCGGAGGACAGTCGTCACGTGCAACAAGGTCGAGAGTGGCTACAGGAGTTATTGACGTTAGTGGATCTACCTGTAGATGTACAGGTTGCTGAGCAAGCATCCAGCAATTTGGGTTCTACAGAACCCACAACCAGTAACTCCCTAGAAGACAGAGCCAACTATTGGTTGACTATTGACGAAACCGAGCTGACTCCAGAGCAAATTCAACAACTGACGGGTACTAATGGTGCTGTTCTGGACGCGATTCAATATCTTGCCAACACTATTCTTAATTTAGGCCAGGCTGAGGATCAGCAAAAAGCCTATACGATCGAGTTGGCAGGATATCGCGCCCGTCGTCAAGCTGAGTTACAGGCTATGGCAGAGCAGGCAGCCGAGCAAGTTAGGCAAACAGGCCAAGAGGTTGAAATGAAGGCGCTCTCTTCCGCTGAACGTCGGCAGATTCATACATTTTTGCAGTCTTATCCTGACCTGGAAACTTATAGTCGAGGACGAGAACCAGATCGGCGCTTGGTTGTGAAGCAGGCGCAGACGGAGCCAAGCTAACCAAGCATTTATCTACCATTGCAACCGAAACTCAAAGCTATAAATTGCTAGGGTAGAGTAGCATCTCAACTTTTTGATTGGCACACAATCTGTATGGACGCCATATATATTCCTCAGCTAACAAGAGCTCCTGAGCAGACAGAAGTTCTTGAGTTTAAAGAGTTTCTTCCCGATCTGGAAACCCTAACCCCCGTTCAAGGCCAACTCAAGGTCATCCATCGCGGCAACTACTTAGAAGTTTCAGCGCAAGCCGAGACCATCGTCACTTTGGCTTGCCACCGTTGTTTGCAAAACTACAATCATCGCTTGGCAGTGGATACTTCCGAGCTGATTTGGTTGGATGAAGCAGCAAGTGATGCAGATGCGATCATTTTAGATCGCGAGGTGGGACTGGAAGATTTGGTAGAAAGCTTGTCTCCTCAAGGTTCTTTTGATACTGGCAAGTGGCTCTATGAGCAATTGTGTCTTGCCATTCCCCAGCGACAGCTCTGTGATGAAGCGTGTGCTGGTATCCAGCTTTCGGACTCACTCTCTACTTCAGGAACGGATCGTCGCTGGGCCTCTTTAGAAGCGTTAAAAAAACAGCTGCCTTCTTGATGTCGTTGTCCTGAGTTGGGTCTTCCTTATGAACTTTAGTGATGAGTTCGAGCTACTGCTGCGAGCCCGCTATCCTCTGATTTATATTTCGACTCGTGAAGAAGAGCGAGTGGAGGCAGCGATCGCGCAGTCTGCGAAACATCAGGGCAATCGAGCAGTTTATATCTGGGATTTCGTCGATGGCTACCAAGGCAATCCCAATGACGTGGGGTTTGGTAAGCGTAATCCGCTGCAAGCCCTAGAGTTTATCGAGAAACTTCCCGCGACAGCCCCCGCAATCTTTATCCTGCGAGATTTCCATCGCTTTGTAGAAGATATTTCTGTTTCTCGGAAGCTGCGGAATCTAGCCCGATTGCTAAAGTCTCAGCCTAAGAATGTAGTTTTGGTGGCAGCACAAATTACCATTCCAGATGAGCTGAGTGAAGTCATCACTGTTTTGGAGTTTCCGTTACCTACTCCTACAGATATCAAAATCGAAATTGAACGTTTGCTGGCGGCGACAGGCCAGTCTCTCGAAGGCCGAATTTTAGATGATTTAGTGCGGTCTTGTCAGGGTCTTTCTATTGAGCGGATTCGACGGGTATTGGCACGAGCGATCGCCACACACCGCGAACTGCAACCAGACGATGTAGATTTGATCTTGGAAGAAAAACGCCAGACAATTCGGCAAACCCAGATTTTGGATTTTTATCCCGCTACCGAGGAAATTTCAGACATCGGGGGGCTGGATAACCTCAAAGATTGGCTGTTGAGGCGAGGTGGCGCATTTTCTGACAAAGCTCGGCAGTATGGCCTACCACACCCTAGAGGCATGTTACTGGCGGGTATTCAGGGCACTGGAAAGTCCTTAACGGCTAAGGCGATCGCCCATCACTGGCATCTGCCTTTACTCCGTCTAGACGTGGGCCGCCTATTTGCTGGGTTGGTAGGTGAGTCTGAATCTCGCACTCGCCAAATGATTCAGCTGGCGGAGGCACTAGCCCCTTGTGTGCTATGGATTGACGAAATAGACAAAGCCTTCTCTGGCTTTGATAGCAAGGGGGATGCAGGCACGACGGGTCGTGTCTTTGGTACTTTTATTACTTGGCTGGCAGAGAAGACTTCGCCTGTTTTTGTGGTGGCAACTGCTAACAATGTCCAGGCATTGCCGCCTGAAATGCTACGTAAAGGCCGATTTGACGAGATCTTCTTTGTAGGACTACCCAACCAGGAAGAGCGTCGAGCCATTTTCGCGGTGCATTTGTCTCGCCTCAGACCTCACAACTTAAAGAGCTACGACTTGGAGCGCCTCGCCTACGAAACTCCCGACTTTTCAGGGGCTGAAATTGAGCAAACCATTGTCGAAGCAATGCATATTGGATTTAGCCAGAATCGGGATTTCACCACCGACGATATCTTGGAAGCAGCTAGCCAAATGGTGCCATTGGCCCAAACCGCACGGGAGCAAATTCAATTTCTTCAAGATTGGGCTGCCGCTGGCAAAGCCCGTTTAGCATCTCGGCATGGTGGCTTAAGTAGCCGTGTCTCGCGCTCTATGCAATCTCCTGATTAAAGCAAAGCAGGACTATTCGGCTGCTAGTCTTTACAAGCTATGGAAGATTCCTCAACTAAATCCAAATAAATTCGGGATCGGCAATGTAGAATACAGTCTGATTTGGTTTTAGCCATGAAATGGTCTGGCCTGATAAACCTGATAAAGTTTTTGCTGGGTTTTGCACTGGCGATCGCTCTCCTAGGTCTAGGAGGAGTGGTAGCTGCCCGTTATTTTGTCACTAAACTCACTGCTCCTCCCCCAAGGCCCACGTTTGCAAACGATAAGCCCGTTAAAGCTGCTGTAGCCGCCAAATCAGGTGCCTCCGGGAATACTGCGGCTCCTCAGGGTGACAGTTCAGCCTCACCAACTTCTGCTTTAGAACCAGGTGCCTATCAAGCTCGCGTCGTGCAGCCCATTGGTCTAATTTTGCGGGACGGCCCTGGCAGTAATTCTAACCAAATCGGTGGTATCGAGTATAACAGCCGGGTAGTAGTGCTAGAAGAAAGCCCCGACAAAGTGTGGCAGCGAGTCCGAATCGAAGATAGCGATCGCACAGGTTGGGTGAAAGCAGGTAATACAGAGCGTGTAAATTGATTAGCCTGATGAAGCAGCTTCCTTTTGGGACTCATATTTTGCAGGATCGTCTGACTCAACCAACCACTTCACATCACCAGTTAGTTCTCCAGACAAAATAAATTCTCTGTAAAATTACTGATTGACCCCAATAGAAATGCCATAAAATACAGCCAATAGAGTTTGAGACAGTCCTCTAGCTTTGGCTTGTGAGTCAGCACTTTACAGAAGTTCTATGGAAAACCTTGCCTACCTTCACCTAGCCTCGACCTACGAGACGACTCCTTTGAGTCAGCTGGCTCCAACCAATTTTCGCCTTTCCTCATTTAATGCACTTAATCCACTGAAAGGCTTAAGGCTGCCTAGCTGGATTTTACTTAAGCTATTGCCAGTTGTCGTTATGCTGTCTATCGTCAGCTTGGTCAGTGCCGCCCATGCCCTAGAGAATGGTGATAGTGGGCTTGAAGTAACAGAACTGCAAACTCGACTCAGCAACCAAGGATACTATGACGGTCCTATTACAGGCTACTATGGCCCCCTGACTCAAGAGGCAGTAATTAGATTTCAGCAAGAGCGGGGGCTGGCTGCTGATGGGATTGCAGGTGAGAGAACTTTATCAGCATTAGAAGGTTTCAACCCAACAACGACTGCATCAGGCACATCAGGAGCCCTAAGATTAGGTGCTACAGGGGACGCAGTCAGTACTTTGCAAAATTCTTTGCGGGCAGCAGGATTTTATGAAGATGCAACGACAGGATATTTTGGGTCTTCAACTGAAACCGCTGTCATTAGATTTCAGCAGGCGAATGCCTTAGAACCAGACGGGATTGTTGGCTCCAACACGCAGGCAGCTCTGCGGAGTTACACAAGCCCAACTGCAACGACATTTTACCCAACTCAGTCTTATAACAGTTCTTTTCCCACTCCTATCTCCAGCAGTGGTTCATCGCTGAGCAGAGGCGATAGTGGTGCTGCTGTCACAAACTTACAAACTAGACTTAAAACCGCAGGCTTCTTCGACGGCCCTATCACAGGTTACTTTGGCTCTCTAACTGAAACCGCTGTCATTCGCTTCCAGCAAGCTAGGGGACTTCCTGCCAATGGTATTGTAGGTAGCGCTACTTTAGCAGCATTACCTGGTTCGACGTCTAATCCAAGCGGAACCGTCGCCAATCAATTCAGCGTTTTGGAGTTACAACGACGATTAAAAGCTAGAGGCTTCTATGCAGGCTCATTAGATGGAGACATGGGGCCCTCAACACAAAGAGCGATCGCGGCAGCTCAGCGTTTTTATGGGGTCAGCGATCGCGACGTTCGCAATGGGCAATTTTAGTACCTAAAACACCTTAATTTTTTACATTGGCGTTAATGAACGTTGGCAAGTTGGGCAGATAGCATGAATTGACAACTGGCAATCCAGCAGATGATATCCCTCTTTCTGCGCCGTTTTTGTGCCGATTTTTAGAATCGAGTCACTCTTAAACTCAGTTGTTTTATTACAGCGGACGCAAATGAGATGGTGGTGATAGTAGGGATAGGGTTGGTTTAGCTCGTAATGTTTGTGGCCCTCTGCCAGCTCTAGTTCGCGCAGAATTCCCATCCGGGCCATTAACTTCAGAGTCCGGTAGATGGTGGATAGGCTGATTCGCTCCCCATCGGTTTGCAGTTCATTATACAGATCTTCAGCACTCAGATGATTTCCCTTGGGGAGATTCTGAAACACTTGCAAAATAGTCTCTCGTTGCGGTGTTAGACGCCAGCCTCGCTCGTTCAGTTCAGCCTTTAGTGAAGACGTGGTGTAGAGAGACATAAACAACCTTCCCAATAAAGTCTCTTATTGAGAAGGATACACAATCAACAAGGTTATTATCAAGAGAATCACCTTGTTGACAATAATATTTAATTAAGTGGCTGGTACGAATCTACCATTATTTAGAGTCGACCCGAAAGCCCCCGAAAGTCCTAGGAACGGTTGGCCCTCAGAAACCTCTCTAGGCATTCGTAGCAGCTCTTAGCTCAGAGATTCTAGATAATCTCGCACCCGGTTACGACGCTTGGGCTGACGCAGTTTTTGCAAAGCTTTCGCTTCAATCTGACGGACTCGTTCCCGCGATAAGTCTAAAGCCCGACCAATTTCAGCCAAGGAGTAAGGATGACCATCCCCTAAGCCGAACCGCATCAAAATCACATCCCGCTCCCGACTAGTGAGGTCTGTCAGCAGCTGTTGAAGATCCCGACGCAGAGATTCGCGCATCAAAATCTCTTCAGGTGAGACATCTTCAGTTTCTAGCAAATCTCCCAGTTCTGTATCTTTTTCTTTACCCACTTTGGTTTCGAGGGAAACAGAGCGGGGGACTCGCAACAATACTTCTCTGACTTGGGGAGCAGTCATTTCTAGCTCTTTGGCAATGTCCTCAATAGTGGCCATGCGCCCTTTTTCTTGAGAAATTTTGCGTTGAGCTTTTTTAATTTTGTTTAGCTTTTCTGTGATGTGAACAGGTAGGCGGATCGTACGGCTCTGAGTCGCGATCGCCCGGGTAATGCCTTGGCGAATCCACCAGTAGGCATAGGTACTGAAGCGATAACCTTTGGTGGGATCAAACTTCTCTACGGCACGCTCTAAGCCCAGGGTGCCTTCTTGAATCAAATCCAGCAGTTCTAAGCCCCGATTCTGGTACTTCTTAGCAACGGATACGACCAAGCGTAAGTTCGCTTTGATCATGTGTTCCTTGGCTCGCAGACCTTCTGTTTGGATCTGCTCCAGCTCTGTCACTTCTAGCGCGACAACCTCGGCCCAGCGACG
Organism: Trichocoleus desertorum NBK24; assembly: GCF_030409055.1. Classification (GTDB taxonomy): domain Bacteria; phylum Cyanobacteriota; class Cyanobacteriia; order FACHB-46; family FACHB-46; genus Trichocoleus; species Trichocoleus desertorum_B. The sequence goes on from NZ_CP116619.1 coordinate 2,220,258, forward strand.
TTTTCCTTGAGCCACAATGGGCTTTAAATCCGCGACAGTAACGCCTGCTTGAGCAGCCCAGCGCTCTAAGGAAGGTCGATGACCTAATTGAGACGCTAAACAGTCATGAGCTTCAATTAAATCAACGTAACGCTTAATAGGCTCATCCCCTGCCGTTGCCACTTCATTCCGTAGCTCCAGCAATCGCATGTAGCGCTGAACTCTTTGGGCTTCTGAAACCTCTTCATCTCGCCCCAACAAGCGAACCCGACCAATTTCTTGGAGATACAAGCGCACCAAATCGGTAGTGCGGCGGCTCACATTTTTGCGTACCCCACCGACTGGATCGGCATACCCCATGTCTAAGTCAACGAGATCATCTACACTTGGCTCGATGTCCTCATTGCTCAACCGAAAGCTAGTAGCGTTCAGTTGATCGTCATATTCTGCATCAGCGTAAAAAGATGTTGCTGGCATAGTGATCGTCTCAGTCGCTCCGGGTAATTATGGGGCTTGCTAGCTAGGTCTCGCTGCTATTGTTCCCGTCATGTCAGACTTCAGAACGCTGCTGAGAGTTCCACAGTCAAATCCGTCAAGCTTTCTTAACATGATTTGAGCCATAACCATCAGCGGCAAATTCAACAGCCAGACCTCCTAGGTAAGATTTGAGTCCTAACGGCTCAAGGGCTAGCTTCACGCTTCAATTAGCTCTACAGTAGGCACCCGTCTTGTTACTCGCACCCAATTTGAGATCTACTCCTAGGCAGATGCAGTTAAAACCTGTTTTACCTAACTATCCAAACTATAAGGAGGGAATGGGAAAGCATGAGTGACTCAGGTCAGGTGTTAGGTTAATCTACATCACCCCATCCAGCATTTCCTGATCACTAGACGAATTTCACTAGATCTGCACCTAGAAATGATTTCTAATTAAGCTTTGATGTAGGTTGTACCAACTCAACGTCGCTTCTATAGAATCGCTTCTATAAATTGAGAGGGTTGTACTCTGGTTTAGTATTTCTCAGCATGAGGGCTTCGGTGGCCTGTTGTGGCGTAATTTCGCCTTCTAGCAAGCGATAGACTTGATGTGAGATGGGTACAGAAATATTGTATTGACGAGCCAGCGGAATCAAAACTTGAGTCGTGTTGATGCCCTCAGCGGTTCCTTCTAAGGTCGCCAGCACCTCCGAAAGCGTCTGACCTTGAGCCAAACCATAGCCAACTCGGTAGTTGCGGCTGAGAGGGCTGTTGCAAGTAGCCAGCAGATCACCTAAACCAGATAAGCCATAAAAGGTTTCTGCTTTTGCTCCCCAGTGAGTGCCAACTCGAATGATTTCTGTGAGCCCACGAGTTACTAGAGCTGCTTTAGCATTGGTTCCTAGTTGGAGACCGTCACAAATTCCAACCGCGATCGCAATAATATTTTTGAGCGTGCCACCCAGTTCTACCCCCAAGGGATCGGGATTGGTGTAAACCCGAAAAACACCGGACGAAAAGACCGCCTGTACCTGTTCAGCGGCGATCAGCTTCTCGCTCGCAACTACAGTGGCAGCAGGTAATCCCTGCTCGATTTCCTTCGATAGATTGGGTCCAGATAGCACCACAACTGGATGCTGGGGAAAAGCTGCTTGCCAAATTTGGGCGGGAGTGAGCGTTGTGGTTGGATCTAATCCCTTAGTCGCGGTAACTAAAATTGCCGAGTCGGCGATCGCTAGGGACTGGAGCTGCTCCACTACGGGTCTCACACCCTGCATAGAAATCGCTGACACAATCAGGTCAGCCCCTTCTACCACCTCTCCCAAACTTTGGGAATGGCGACGTGACCAAAGGCGTACAGAATGACCATTCTTGGCTGCTAAGTTTGCCAAGGCTGAACCCCATGCGCCTGATCCCAGTACTGCCAGCGTTACAGTTTGCACAGCCCTTTTCTTAATCCAGTGGTAGAAGGTTGGCTGTGGGCACGCCAATGGTGCGAGGATAGCGTTCCATCAACACCCTTACTTGCTCAGCATGATACGAACTACGGGTTAGGGGTGAGGACACAACTTGTAAAAAGCCGATAGATTCGCCAAATTCTCTCCAAGCATCGAACTGGTCTGGGGTGACGAAGTTTGCAACGCCTAGGTGTTTTTGGCTGGGCTGCAAGTATTGACCAATTGTAAGGATGTCACAATCTACGGTTCGTAGATCCTGCATGGATGCCCGCACTTCTGCGTCAGTTTCACCCAAGCCGACCATGATGCCAGACTTGGTATAAACCCAAGGGGCTAGTTCTCGCGATCGCTTGAGCAATTCCAAGGTACGCTCATACTGACCTTGAGGACGAACACGCCGATAGAGCCGAGGTACAGTCTCTGTGTTGTGGTTAAGCACTTCTGGCTGGGCCTGCAAAATCGCTTCTAACGCCTGCCAGTTACCACACAAATCTGGAATTAAAACTTCGATAGTCGTGCTGGGAGAAGTTGCTCGAATCGCTTGAATACAACGCTCAAACTGCGATGCGCCGCCATCAGGTAGATCATCTCGGTTTACAGAGGTGATGACCACGTGATTCAAGCGTAATCGGCTCACTGCTTCAGCCAAGCGATCGGGTTCAGTCGGATCGAGGGGTTGGGGCTTTTTCTCAAAGTCAATATCGCAATAAGGACAAGCTCTAGTACAAGCAGGTCCCATGATCAAAAATGTTGCTGTACCGTGATTGAAGCACTCACCGATGTTTGGACAAGATGCCTCTTCACAGACAGTGTTTAGTGCTAAATCTCGGAGGATTTCTTTAACACTACCGACTCGCTCCCACTGAGGAGCTTTTACCCGTAACCACTCTGGCTTAACGACCACGCTGAGTTTTGATTGCTGAAGTTATGTATGATTAATCTTAACAAGTCGCGGCACATCACAATATCTTTGTGCCTATGGTACGCTAAACTTGATTGATTAAGAGTACAACGGGATGTAGCGCAGCTTGGTAGCGCACTTCGTTCGGGACGAAGGGGCCGCTGGTTCGAATCCAGTCATCCCGATTTTTGCACTTATTTGATAAATGCCTTGACTTACCAGGAGGAACCTGCTTCCTCACGGGGACCGAGCACCATTTGCAGAATCATGGACTGTCCGCCCACCCGATGGTAGCGATCGGCCCAAGCCCGAATCACTTCATCCAGTTCCTGCAAGGCTTGATCCACTTTTTCCGTAGGAATATCGAGTTCTTCCAAGACTCGCATCACACGAGGCTGCTGATCAGCCCAATCCCGCATTAAGCGGAAGTAGCGAGCTGTATCCTCCACCATAATGTAAGTGCGCTCTTCATCATCGGCTGGGGAGTAAGAAGAACGAGTCAGGGCATAAAAGGGCATCCCCCACGGTGACTCAATGCGCGTGACTGTGCCAGAGTAAATCAATCGTCGTTTGATATGTTCTGCTAATGCCTCGCTCAAGGGCATTTGACGGTCTGGGTCTAAATCTTCTTGCGATCGGGTATGCAGAAACTCGATCAAGTCCATGAATTGAAAGGAATTGATCAGTTGAGCATCTGGCAAATTACCGGGTAGTTTTTGCTCAATCTGGCGTTTCTCTTCAGAGGTGAGGCTTGTCCCAGGAACGCGCGATCGCCCAGGTTGCCAAGGATATTGCTCCAACCAAATGTAGGGAAACTGAATCAGATAGCGAGGCTCCTGAGACCCCAGCATCTTCAGCAGCTTACCTTCCGTCAATGCCTGTCGCACTTCCTCTACAATGACCTTGACCCGTTTCGGCTCTATATGGTGCAAGTGTCCTGTCATGCGCAGGTTCTGGCCTTGCTCCAAGTAGGTCATGTAGATAGCACACTTTGCGGCTGTAGCTGCCGCATCTAAAAAGGCTCCATGCCGATGCCCACTAGTACGCATGGCACTAAATGCCAAATAAAGCATGATCTGATCCATGGCACTAGGGCTGAGACGTTTGATCAGATCTAGGTCGTTAGTCATAACAGTAGCCGTGCCCCGCAGGAGCGACTAAGTGAATATACAATTTGTGTATAAAAGTTTGAGAAATCGGTAATAGTTCCACCTGGGTTGGACAACTATTGAGCTACTCTCTTCGGTGAACACCCTTAAGCTTAAAGCATGCAGGTAGTTTAAGCACTAGTGATTTTTCCTAAACAAGGATTACTGCTCGGTACGTGGAAATAACTGAGATTTCCTTCTCAGAAACACTTTTGTAGGAATTTTCTACTCCTGCCACTTGAACCTCTAAATGCAGTGATGGCTCAACTATAGAGCGTTTAATCGATCGCCGAAGTAATTTCTTGTGCTCAATTTAATTAATCTAACTGAAAGGTTTAACCCTGTGAGTTTACCGCTCCTCCTCACCCGTAGTACCAAAATATATTGCTTGAACAGGAAAATAAGCTTTAGGCAGCTGATTTTTTAACCCAAAGCTGGTTTTAATTGATACTTTGTGAAGCGCTTAACTGGGCCGAATAGAAAGTCAAAAATAGCTTGGTTGCTTAGCCATAGCCTCACCTACCACTGCCACGATGAGGCTCTACACCATTGTTGCTTTGGGATGCTAGAACTTCTTGAGTGTGAACAGATAGCGAAGAATTGTGTAAGCTATAGCTAATAGGTTGCAAACTAAGTGTCCAGGCAACTGTCAGCAAACCAACTGCTACGACAGATTGATAAGTGTGCATAGGAAGTATCCATCTCAGAGCTGCTACTTTCTGATACGGAACTTCAGGCACCTGATCAGGAAAAAAATTTCTATAGCTACCTTTGACTCGGTAGAATCTGAATCAAAGCTATGTTCTTGTTAATTTGATCTCATCATCGACTAGTATTCTGCAACGTTAGTTTTCCTGGCTAAAATTCCCATGAGTCGGCAACCCTGATTGTTATTGAACAAGAGGCTCAGATTGAGTGCCAACTTGGGATTAGTGGTATACCGATCGCTTGCCACTTCCTCGTAGACTAAAGGCAGCAAGTGACGTACTCCTGAACTGGGGGCAGCCGCCTTGACTGAGTATCTCTCTTCTCCTTTGCAACCTACTTCCCGAACTGAATTACGACAATTGGTGCGATCGCAACTCCAAGCCCTCTTAGAGCAAGGAAATTTGCCAGGAGCTAAGGCGTTGTTAGTGCCTGTACAAGCGCCTGATATTGCTGAGGCGATCGAGGGCTTGCCCGAAACCCTCCAAGTGATTGCTTTTCGCTTGTTACCAAAAGATGAGGCGATCGAAGTTTATGAGTATTTAGATCCTTCGGTGCAACAAGCTCTGATTGAAGAGTTTAAGCGGCAGGAAGTACTAGATATTGTTGACAAAATGTCTCCTGACGACCGAGTGCGCTTGTTTGATGAATTACCTGCTAAGGTCGTCAGCCGCCTGCTAGAGCAGTTAAGTCCGATCGAGCGCCAGTCTACGGCTTTGCTGTTGGGCTATGAACCAGGTACAGCAGGGCGGATTATGACGCCTGAGTATATTTCCTTAAAAGAAAGCTTCACGGCTTTTCAAGCTTTGGAGCGAATCCGTAGCCTAGCGAAATATACTGAGACCGTCTACTACCTTTATGTCACAGATGCAGCTCGTTGCTTAACGGGAACTCTATCACTGCGAGAGTTAGTGGTAGCACAGCCTCAGCAGGCGATCGGGGAAATCATGACCCGCGATGCGTTATTTGTGCAGACAGATACTGACCAAGAAGAAGTAGCTCGCTTAATTCAGCGTTACGATTTCCTGGCTGTGCCCGTGGTGGATACAGAGCAACGGTTGGTCGGGATTGTAACGGTCGATGATGTGATCGATATTCTGGAGCAGGAAACCACTGAAGATATTTATGCGCTGGGTGGCGTCCAGGCGGATGGTGACAACTACTTCCAAACCAATTTATTAACTGTAGCGCGGCGGCGGGTTGTCTGGCTCTTGGTATTGTTGCTGACCAATACCGTGACTGGCACCATTATCAAAGCTCAGGAAGAGTTGTTGCAGCAGGTGGTGACATTGGCGGCATTTATCCCCCTTCTGACTGGAACTGGGGGCAATGTTGGGGCTCAGTCCTCTACGGTCGTGATTCGAGGCTTGAACACAGAGGACATTCGTCTGAAAGAAGCGCTCCGCATTATTCGACGTGAGGCGATCGCAGGACTTCTACTTGGCCTGATTTTAGGGACAATCACGATCGTCTGGGCCTACTTTCTCCAAGGCAACTTTTTAGTAGCGCTGGCTGTGGGAGTGAGTTTAGTGGCGATCGCGCTGCTTGCTTCAGTGTCTGGCTCGGCTCTGCCATTTCTCTTTCGGTATCTTAAGCTAGACCCAGCCTTGATGTCCGCTCCCTTTATTACCACGGCTGTTGATGTGGTGGGCGTGCTGATTTATTTCAATCTGGCACGACTGATTTTGCGGTTGTAGAGTTCTATAAAAACCTATAAAAAAAGTGAAGACTTTTGCGGTAAGCCTTCACTCTCACTTCAGGGATTCATAACTATCGAACTTGCAACAAACAGCTCTCGACTATAAGCTTGCGGCTATACACTAAAGACATCTCAGTTCTCAATCAAATCCACTAGGCAGGCTCTAGTTTCGGAGCTGTTGTTTGACAGGTTTGATGCTATGCAGCCTGCTTGGTTTTCCGACGAGATGTTGCTAAAGCTGCTGCCGCAAAACCTAAGCCAGCCAGAGCTGCAGGTTCAGGAACACTAGCAGGAGGTTGTTCGACTGGAGGACGACTCACATGGTTAAACTGACCATTGCCCTTCACGCTAGCAGCTACTAGGGTGCCATTCATCTGACCGTTGTTAAATACAACACTGGCTTTGGGAGCTAGGATGCTACCTTCGATGCCTAAGCCAGAAGCAGTAAGGTTGGTTGCTTCAAAGAAGTTGAATAGAATATTTTGCTTGTCAATGCCATTCAGGAAGAAGCCAAAGTTCTTGAAGGAAACCTCTTCACCACTGACGTTAACGATAAAACTGCCTGAGCCTTCGAAGTTCAAGCTGCTGGCTTTGGCTAGGTCTGTGCCCGCCAGATCAAAGATGTTACTAGCACCTTTGCCCACTAAAGTAATCCCACCCTCTTTAATGTCTGCTTGACTAGCAGCACCAGACAAATAGGATTGCGACAAATTCACTAGAGACTGTCCCGCCTTGGCAAAGTCGATAGGTTTGCCTGACTTCAGTACACCACCTTGGAAGCCAACGCTAGTAAGCTGTGGGGTGCCACCCACAACGGCATTGCCGTATACAGTGCCGTTCGTAAATTTAAGATCGCCACCCACCACTAGGGCATCGCCACCTTTATCCATGAGGCCGACACTGTAGTTACGCAGGGTCGCATTTCCAGCGATCGCCATTTTACCTTCAGTATCAGAATCAAGGTCTACATCGCCTAACACGAAAACGTTGTAGCCTGTTGCGGGACCGAGATTAACAGTAGCAGCACTGACTTGGGTAGAAAAACCGAAAACCGCAGTGGCTCCCGCAGCTACGACGGGCACCCAGGAGAAAAAAGTTTTAGTATTCATCGCTGTGAACTACGAAAAGTTACGTAAGTTACAGACCAATCCTAGGGAGTGAATCTACGGAAAACAATCAAGCAAAGCTATTTTCAATACAGTCTTTATAAAAAAATTGTGTTTTATAAAGTTGTCATAAAACCAGCAGGTTCTCGAACTAATAGCATCACTGAAAATACGGTTGTATAAAATAATACGAGTGTCCGACGTATGAAAAGTCGAGTTATAGCTTGTTCCTTTACCTCTTTTTCTAAATGCTAAAAGCCACCTAAAAATTCAGAGATTTAGAGTTTGAAAATATCACCGCTTCTACTTCTTTAGTCGTACTCCTAAAGGTGTAGAAACTAGAAAACATAGTAAATGGGCGATCGCGAAGGTAAGAACATTTCGGACTAGGTCTTGTTAGGTCGTGTATCGAACGACAAACTTCATTAGGTGAACAGGCGATCGCTCAGTCAAAATAGGAAACAGAACTTTTGGTAACCGCCTACCCCTAATCCTGATTAAGATAGGTTGAGGTCAGTGGTTCAAGTGCTTTGTTATCTGTTGACCCTTCGCCGCCAGCCTGATTGCTAGATCGCTGCCATATCTGTAGCTTGATCTACAGCTTGGAAAATAGGCGCAGTCTACCTCAACCCCGCTCTAACGTGGATTGTGTCCCGACGGACTGATAAAAACCTGAATGAGTACCAACACTTCCATGCTGGAAGCTCTGCTACAAGCTCTACCCCAATTAAGACCGCAACTGTACTTCAAATCTTCCTTGACAGCGCTGTCTCATGCGATAGAAGACCAGGTTTTGGCAGGGACAGAGCGGCCCTTAGTCATTGCTAGCTTTCAGCGAGAGCGTTTCTATCGGCAGGAAGCGCATCGTTATCTACGAATCGCGGAGCGCACGGATCAGGTCTATGTCTTAGCAGCCCCAGAAACCGATTTTGCCAACCGTTCTGAAAGGTACGAAACGGTTGCCTTTGAACCTAGTGATGGATTGAGCCATGAGTGGCACCTAATCGTGATTGGGCAACAGTATGCGAGCTGCTTGGTCTGTCGAGAGCGAGAAGACACGACCAGTCGAGTTAATACTCGGCGCGACACGATGCCGCATCCAGAACAGCCTGCAATGGATCAAACTCGTCGGTTTGAGGGAGTTTGGACGTTCGATCGCCAGGTAACTTGCAGGGCTGCTGAGCTTTTGCTAAACCGAGTTTTGGTGTATCGACCGGAACTGGCAAAAAAGATCGCCCAAGCTAAAGCTGAATTTTTGGTGGAAAAGGCATCTGGTTTCCAAGGTGTTGATCCCGATCCTTTTGTGGAGCGGCTGGTTACTTATCTCCAGGCGGGCCAGTACAAGCTGCTAAAGACCTATCGCTCGATCGCGGCCCAGGAGCACAAAGAGCGTTTAGTCAACTCCATCAGTTCTGCGATTCGGCGATCGCTCAATCCAGACGAAATCTTTAAGGTGGCAGTGCAGGAACTGGGACAAACCCTCCGAGTGTGTCGCTGCTTGATGTATCGTTGCCGCGCCACAGATGCGACAGCCACCATTCAGTATGAGTTTTTGAGCCACAATGCAATTTGTGCCGACTCCATAGCCGACTCTACAAAAGATGGAGCGACGGTTCCTGCACTGAGCACCGCACCGACTACAGCATCTTCTTTAAGTGGTCAAGCTTGGCCGCTCCAGAACAATCCTTTATTTCAAGAAATTGCTCAAAAGCGAGAATTTATCCACATTGAGGATACGGCCAAAGATGCCCGTGTCCTTGCCACTCCAGACTTGCAGGCACTCACCGATCGCTGGCAGATCCGCTCTTGGCTCATGGTGCCTTTACTCTATCAAGATCGCTTAATGGGAATGGTAGAACTGCATCACTGTGGTGCTTTTCCTCACCGTTGGGCCGATGATGAGTTGTCTTTAGTAGAGGCGATCGCGACCCAAGTGGGAGTTGCTCTCATTCAAGCAGAAGCTTATGCCAACCTAGAAGATCTCAACCAGCAACTCGAAGCCTTCGATCGCACCCGCAGTAACCTGATCGCCATCACAGGACACGAACTTCGGACTCCCCTGTCCACTATTCAAGTGTGCTTAGAGAGCCTTGCCAGCGAACCGGATATGCCTTTGGAGCTGCGTCAAGTTATGCTCAGCACCGCCTTAAGTGATGCCGAGCGGATGCGTAAATTGGTGCAAGACTTCTTGACGCTATCGCGCCTAGAAAGTGGGCGGGTACAGTGGAATCTTGAACCATTACCTTTGCAGGAATGTGTGGATCTAGCCCTGAGCAGCATTCACTCTCGGCAATCCCAAGAGCAGCTACCCCAAATTGCCGCCCAAGTGCCTCCAGAATTGCCACTGGTGCGAGCAGATGGCGAATGGTTGGTAGAAGTCCTTTCTAAACTGCTGGAAAACGCTTGCAAATTTACCGAACCAGAAGGCCAAGTCACCATTGAGGCGCGTCAGAACGGTGGGCAAATGCTGGAAGTAACGATTACGGATACGGGCCGAGGCATTGAACCCAACCGTCTCGAAGCAGTATTCGATCGCTTCTATCAAGAAGAAGGGGCATTGCGTCGCACCACAGGTGGGACTGGCCTGGGCTTAGCCATTTGCCGTCAAATTATTACGGGCTTAGGGGGGCAGATTTGGGCCGAATCCGCAGGTCGAGATTGCGGTAGTCGCTTCCATTTCACGATTCCAATTAGTCAAGAGGGACGAGAGACGCGATCGCCTAGCCCCCAAAAAGGAAACGCCAAGCTCCGAAATAAGCGGGTATCCACTCGTCCTTGAATAATCTAAAGAATTATCAAGCCGCAATACTGAAGAACTGTAACAGTTCCTGACAAAGTAGATAGACGTGTCTCGTCTCAGTGATAGGATGCCGTAAAACGTTCAGACGTTCAGAGAGAAATTCATGGCAGAAACCCTTACTGGACAAACTCCTTTATTTGGCGGCAGTACAGGTGGCCTACTAACCAAAGCTCAAGTCGAAGAGAAGTACGCCATCACTTGGACTAGCCCCAAAGAACAAGTGTTTGAAATGCCAACGGGTGGAGCGGCAGTTATGCGGCAAGGTGACAACCTGCTGTACCTAGCTCGTAAAGAGCACTGCATCGCCCTCGGAGGCCAGCAACTGCGGGCAAAATTCAAAATCACTAACTATAAGATCTATCGGATTTTTCCGAACGGCGAAATGGAGTATCTGCATCCTAAGGATGGCGTGTTCCCTGAGAAGGTGAATGCAGGTCGTCCTTACGTGGGTAAGAAAGAACGCCGCATTGGTCAAAACACTGACCCTGCTAAAGTGAAATTTAGTGGTGAGTCAACTTATAGCATCTAGGACGGGCTGCTTGAGTTCCCATCTCAAAACTTGATCGAGTTTTTGAGTTTTCAAAAATTCTTTCAGAGCGCTGAGATGGCTGCTTAGTGTAGTGCAATTAATTGACAGGACAAAGACAGTTGAGTCTCGGATGGCTTACTCCCTCCGAGGCTTTATTTTTTAGCTTTATTTCTTAAATTAACGAAGTGTTTTAATTTACTCTAGTTTTTTCACCTTAAACCAGCACGATTCAAGTAAACTCATTCCGCCCGTAAAGTATTTACGTGAGCCCCACCCAGACTGAAGATATAGCCATGATTTTCCCGGATTTTTCGCAATTCTCAGCCCTCGCTCAGCAAGGTAATTTCATTCCGGTTTACCAGGAATGGGTGGCAGATTTGGAAACGCCTGTTTCAGCTTGGTATAAAGTTTGTGCGGGACAACCCTACAGTTTTTTGCTGGAATCTGTAGAGGGGGGTGAGCAACTGGCTCGCTACAGTTTATTGGGTTGCGATCCGCTGTGGATTTTGGAATCAAGGGGCGATCGCACCACCCAAACTCATCGCAATGGTTCCGTTCAGGAATTTTCCGGTAATCCATTAGATATTTTGGCGAGTTGCTTGCAACCTTACCAACCTGTCAAACTGCCAGAACTCCCTCCTGGCATTGGGGGACTGTTTGGGTTCTGGGGCTATGAATTGATTCGCTGGATGGAGTCACGGGTGCCTGTTTACCCCGCTACAGAAGCAGACCTCCCCGATGGTTTGTGGATGCAAGTCGATAACTTGCTGATTTTTGATCAAGTGAAGCGCAAAATTTGGGCGATCGCCTATGCCGACGTACAAAAGCCCGATGTAGACCTTGCCCAGGCTTATCAGCAAGCTTGCGATCGCGTCCAACAGTTGGTCAACAAATTGCAGTTACCGCTCTCTGGCACCGATACCGTTTTGGCTTGGACACCACCCAGCAGTAGTAGTGGGCAAGCACCTCCCCTGAACTACACCAGCAACACTTCACAAGCTGAGTTCTGCGCCAATGTGGAGAAAGCTAAAGAACACATCAAAGCGGGTGACATTTTCCAAGTCGTGATTTCGCAGCAATTGAGTACAGAATACAGTGGAGACCCATTTGCGCTCTACCGTTCCCTGCGCCTGATCAATCCCTCGCCCTACATGGCTTATTTCCACTTCCAAGACTGGCAGATTATTGGCTCTAGTCCAGAAGTTATGGTTAAAGCCGAACGGACTGCCGACCCGCAAAGCCCTCTAACTGCAACTTTACGCCCGATTGCAGGTACTCGTCCCCGTGGCAAAACTCCTACCGAGGATGAGGCTTTGGCCAAAGATTTGCTCCAAGACCCAAAAGAGATTGCAGAACATGTGATGCTGGTCGATTTGGGTCGTAATGACTTGGGGCGTGTCTGTCGGAGTGGCACAGTCAAAGTTGATCAGGTGATGGTGATTGAGCGCTACTCTCACGTCATGCACATCGTCAGTAATGTCATCGGCGAATTAGCTGCTGACAAAACAGCCTGGGATTTGTTGAAAGCTTGCTTCCCTGCGGGCACCGTCAGTGGCGCGCCTAAAATTCGAGCGATGGAAATTATCCATGACTTGGAGCCTTGTCGGCGGGGGCCTTATTCTGGGGCTTATGGCTACTACGATTTTGAGGGGCAGCTCAATACCGCGATCGCCATTCGGACAATGGTGGTACGCAACCAAGGCAATGGCAAACATCGGGTAAGTGTGCAAGCGGGAGCAGGCTTAGTAGCAGATTCGGAGCCAGAACGCGAATACCAAGAAACTCTCAATAAAGCCAGAGGTCTGCTAGAAGCCATTCGCTGCCTCCATTCTGGCTCCGCTTAGGCAAGTGTAAGCCAGCATACTTGACCTTACCTTAAGCAGCAGTTACCCTAATTGAGCCATACTGCCGCTTTGTGAGTGAACTTTGTGAGTGAACTTTGTGAGCAAAATCACAAGTAGCATAACCAAAGCTTAACCAAGTCTGAACCCAGCAATTAACTTTCCTTGATCTCAAACATCTAGATTAAGGAAGAGATTTAGCCTGGGTTCTTGGTATGCTCCATTCTTTTGCCTCTGAAGCAAGCTCTCAGCCTGACTTACGTCAGTTGCTAGAGGAGCTTTACGCAGGTCGAAGCCTATACCCCTATAGCAGTGGTCAAGCTATCCGCATGGCTCCCCATGAGGTTTGGATTGTCTGTCGTGGTGTGGTGCAACTAAGCACTTTGTATTCCAATGGAGACGAAGCTTTACTTGGCTTAGCGGGGCCTTCTATGCCTTTTGGCCTACCCTTCACCCTCACCAATCCCTACCAAGCTACGGCTCTATCCGCTGTAGATTTAATGCGGTTAACGATCTCTGAGGTAGAACAATCTCCTACCTTGACCAAAGGCATTCTGCGCCATATTAACCGCCGCCTACGACAAACCGAGGCGATTCTAGCTTTAGTGGGTCACCGCCGAGTTAAAGATCGGCTCTGTCATTTGTTGTTGTTGCTCCAGCAAGAAATTGGGGTTCCAACGACCGAAGGCACTCGCTTGGGAGTCCGGTTAACTCATCAGCACTTAGCCAATGCGATCGGTACGACACGGGTCACAGTTACTCGACTGTTGGGCCAACTGCGCGAAGAAGGATGGCTGAACATCGATCGCGATCACCACATTGTGATGCCAGTGCTGCCATCTCACTCCAACTTACAGGCCAGCCGTTAGTTGGGAACCCGTAGCGAGGCGCTGAGATCCATTGGGCCGCATAATCACCGCTTGGAAGGAAATCACACCTGCATCCTCGCTGTTGATTTGACGAGCCGCTTCCCGTGATAGATCCAGAACTCGGTTGTCTACATAGGGGCCACGGTCATTAATTCGGACAATGACTGAGTGACCACTGTTGAGGTTTGTAACTTTGAGATAGGTATCGAAGGGGAGCGAAGGGTGAGCGGCTGTTAGCTCATTTTGGTTAAAGGTTTCCCCGGTAGCAGTCAATCGGCCATGAAAATAGGGGCCGTACCAAGAAGCCAGCCCCTCAATCTTGCGATCCGTTTCTACCAAGCCGTACATTTTAGCCTGGGCTTCCGCTAGGGTCAGGGGTGGGGTTGACAAAGCAATGCGTAAGTTGTTGACCCACTCCACCGCTAGCAACTCGCGAGTACGGTTCATGTGAGCAGCGATCGCCGGATCAACCGCAAACAAAATGCGATCGCCCAATTTACCAGCCGGATTTCCCTGAGTCAGACCCACTTGCAGTTGAGCTGCATCAAAGTGAGGGTTTTGTAAGATCTGCTTAAATCTTGAGGCTACGAGTTCAGCTTGATCACGAGCTGGTAGCTCAGCAATTAAATACCCCTTCACCCACACTTGAAACACGGTGCGATGAGAGGAATGGGATGAAAAATTTTGGATAAAGGCAGTGTGTAGAAAGGCAGGGCGTTTTTGCTGCCCACTGGCTATAGTCTTGCCTTCTGGATTAATGGCTCGGTTGGCTCGGACAACCACGACTGATTTAGCAGCGTTAAGACTATTTTCATGCCCCTGCCAAGAAAACAGATCTTTAAATAGCCGCAGAACTTGGCCTGGATAGTGATCCATGAAGTTCTTGCCAGCATTAGAGGTGATGGCGAGAGATCGGGCAGCCCAGAGTTGGGGTTCTACTTTGATACCCGTAATACCAGCATTTACAACGGCAGGCGTGACTCTGAACTTGGGAGAAAAAAGTGGATTTTCAACCGGATTGAACCAGGTAGTGGTTGAAGAAGAGACTAAAGCACTTTGACGCTGTGGGCGCGGGGATAGGGTCAGAAGTGCAAGCCTAGGTGAATAGGTGCTGTAAAGACTGGAGGAGACGGAGGGTTGGAACCAAGCTGAAGTGGACTTATGAGGGGGTCGGTTTACCACCGAAAGCATCTTGGCAGGAAAGTTACTGAGTAGACGTTCGGGAGCCTTAAACAAACTTTGACCCGATGACAAAAAGTACTCTGCTTGGGATGCAACCCAGACAAGACAAAATAGCAACATGGATAAATGCTTGAGAGGATGCACGAAACGTTGAATACAGTAGTGCTGTATACAACTTCTGTTAGCTAGGTAGTAGAGTATACTAACTCTTACCACGAAATAATCCACCCATGGGGTGAAACCCCCTATCAATCCTAAGTAGAGAGTTTTTTCATCAAAACTCTTATCTAGGCGCAGCCATTTTTTCCTGGTAAGTTGCCACTATTGTCTAGTGGAATGGAAGTTTTGGGTGGAGTTAAAAGCTCGACTACAGCATCACTTAACGCAGGTTGCCCGCGATCGCGATCCTTATTTAGCCACCGCTGGCCACTTCTTTGTTCAACAATACATCCGTCAGCAGTTAGAACAATGGGGCCAGGTAGCGATCCAAAACTTTCAGGTTCAGGGGATGAGCCTGCAAAACTTGATTTTGGATTTGCCAGGGGCCACGAAAACGAACGCGAACAGAGCCAGACTACCAATTTTGATTGGGGCTCATTATGACGCCGTTATAGGCTCCTCCGGCGCAGATGACAACGCCACTGGGATTGCAGTGCTGCTGGAGCTAGCAAAAGCTTTCTGCCAAGAACCTGCCCGTCATCCGATTCGATTGGTTGCTTTTGATTTTGAAGAAACGAGCTATAACCTTGCAGGCAGCACCTATTATGCAAACTCGCTCCAGGAGGAGCCACTGCGGTTGATGCTGGCGTTAGAAATGCTGGGGTATTGCGATCGCACCCCTGGCTCTCAGCAATACCCACCAGGCTTAAAGTATTTTTTTCCCAACCAAGGCAACTTCATCGGCTTGATTGGCAACTTGAAAACAATTCCAGATTTAATTCACCTCAGCCGTCATTTGCGTCGGGCAGGTGTGCCTTGTCGTTGGTTGCCTGCGGGAAAAAAAGGCTTGATTCTGCCAGATACCCGTCGCAGTGACCATGCAGCCTTTTGGGATCGAGGCGATCGCGCCCTGATGGTGACAGATACGGCGCATCTGCGAAATCCGCACTATCATAAGCCCAGCGATCGCCTCGAAACGCTCGATCTGGATTTTTTGACAGGGATTTGTCGAGGCTTAGAAATGGGAATTCGATCTTCGTAAGCCAGTTACTTCAAATGCTAGTCGAGGTGGAACTGGAGTTGTAATAGGAACTCTGACTGGGTTGGTAGAGGGCGATCGCCTCATAGTCAGGTTGCCAGATTCTCGATGCTTCTAGCGGGGCTTGGATCGGTCTGCCAATATAGCGAGTCACCTTCACCCGATAACCGGGCATCCCTTCGGCGTGAAGCGGTGGGGTTCTCTCTAAGGTTTCGGCAGTCACGTTCACAGCAAAAGGGCAAGGCGTTGCTCCCCAAACCCTAGAAGTGACTTCTCCTCGCTCTGGATCAACCTCTAGTCGTAGTTGCAAAGGCACAGCACTCGTGTTTCTCACCATCAAATCTTTGTAACCATAGGCAACTGTGGCATCTCGTCCCAGCGGAAAGAAACGCTTGCTGCCGTACGGGTCGATGCTGTGATGATGACGTTCTAGAATCTCAAATCCGGCAAGTAAAAAAGCATTGAATAAATTGGTGGAAATCAGGCACAGCCCTCCCCCAAAATCTAGCTTGACTTCGCCTCGAACAAAGACTGGGCCCTGACGAAAGCCGCTAAAACGAGTGGGACGGGGGACTCGATGCCAAAAGCTGAATATTTGCTGGGGTTGGATCACCAAGCCATGAATCTTCCGGGCTGCTAATTGCAGGTTCCATAGCCGATCTTCGCTCACCTGAGGGGAGTCAGGCCGTGGAGGAATCGGAGTTGTAAATTGGCTCCACAGACAGGGATAGCGCCCAGTCTGTTCT
The DNA here is from genome assembly GCF_030409055.1 of Trichocoleus desertorum NBK24. Taxonomy (GTDB): domain Bacteria; phylum Cyanobacteriota; class Cyanobacteriia; order FACHB-46; family FACHB-46; genus Trichocoleus; species Trichocoleus desertorum_B. The sequence continues at coordinate 2,236,895 of NZ_CP116619.1, forward strand.
GGCTGACGTAGACGAGCGTAGTACCAAGGGTAACCCTGCCTCCAAGCAACCCCATATTTCAATCCCGATTTCAGCGAAGTTTTGCAGGCTTGGCAGATTTGTTTCATGCTGTTGAGATGAAGCTTAGTGAATGCAACGCCCTGAGCAATGCTGATTCCTAAAAACCCATAAAATTTATCGCTCAAGAGCATTCATAGGGTTCGGAAACTTAAGCAAAATTACAGCAATACGAACGAACGCGGTAATGGTTGAGGAACCGAAATGTCTGGTGTATTTGATTCGCGTTGGCAATTTTGGATTGATCGAGGCGGCACGTTCACCGATATTGTGGCGCGACGGCATGATGGTAAGCTAGTTGTCCACAAGCTGCTATCAGAAAACCCTGAACGCTATGCTGACGCACCTCTACAAGGCATTCGAGAGTTGTTGGAAATAGCGGCTGAGGCACCTGTCCCAGCAGAGCAGATTGCAGCAGTGAAGATGGGAACGACGGTGGCAACCAATGCCTTACTGGAGCGAAAGGGCGATCGCACGCTACTCCTCATCACCAAAGGCTTCCAAGATGCGTTGCGGATCGGCTACCAAAACCGCCCGAATATCTTTGCCCGTCAAATCATCCTGCCCGAAATGCTTTATGAGCAGGTGATTGAGGTGGAGGAACGATACACGGCTCAAGGTGAAGAATTAATTCCAGTGAATCTGGAAGCCCTTCGTCCTGAGTTACAAGCAGCTTATGAAAGCGGGATTCGGGCTTGTGCGATCGCCTTTCTCCACGGCTACCGTTACCCCAACCATGAACAACAAGTTGCAGCATTGGCGCGAGAGATAGGTTTTACGCAAATTTCGGTCTCTCACGAAGTCAGTCCCTTGATGAAACTGGTGAGTCGGGGAGATACGACGGTGGTGGATGCCTATCTGTCTCCGATTCTGCGGCGCTATGTCGATCGCATGGCGGCTCAGTTGGGGGATACGCAACTGATGTTTATGCAATCTAATGGGGGACTGACCGACGCGAAGTTTTTCCAAGGCAAAGACAGTATCCTTTCGGGGCCTGCGGGAGGGATTGTTGGTGCAGTCCAAACCAGCAAATTAGCAGGATTTGACCAGATCATCACCTTTGATATGGGTGGTACCTCGACCGATGTCGCCCACTACAACGGCGAATACGAGCGCACCTTTGAAACTGAAGTGGCGGGTGTGCGGATGCGATCGCCGATGATGTCGATTCACACTGTGGCAGCGGGCGGTGGCTCAATTCTGCAATTTGACGGATCACGCTATCGAGTGGGGCCAGAGTCAGCAGGGGCAAATCCTGGGCCTGCTTGTTATCGCAAAAATGGCCCCTTAACGGTAACTGATGCCAATGTTATGGTCGGCAAGTTGTATCCCCAGTTCTTCCCCAAAGTCTTTGGCCCCCAAGGGGATTTGCCACTAGATGCTGAAGTAGTGCAAGAGAAATTTGCTGAACTCGCCGCACAAATTCGTGAAGCTACGGGAGACAATCGTACTCCAGAACAAGTAGCTCAAGGATTTCTGGCGATCGCTGTCGAGAAGATGGCGAATGCAATCAAGAAAATCTCGGTGCAGCGGGGTTATGACGTTTCGGAATACACTCTCTGCTGTTTTGGCGGTGCGGGCGGACAACATGCTTGTGCGATCGCGGATGCTCTGGGAATGAGGCAGGTGTTTATCCATCCGTTCGCAGGTGTGCTTTCTGCTTATGGGATGGGTTTGGCGGATCTGCGAATATTGCGAGAGCGATCGGTTGAGGCGAAATTGACAGACACCTTGATTCCAGAGTTAGATCGACTGCTGACAGACCTTGCCACCGATGCAAAAGCAGAACTGACTCCGTTGGGTAATGAGGCCCCCCTAACCCCCCAAGAGTGGGGGGAACTGGAGTTTTCGAATATTCAAGTTCTTCCTAAGGTGCATTTGCGTTATGAAGGGACAGACTCAGCGCTGATTGTGGAGTTTGGCAAGATTCCAGATATGGTGGCTCGGTTTGAAGCAGCTCACCAACAGCGATATGGCTTTACTGCGCCCCACAAACCCTTGATTGTCGAAGCGGTTTCGGTGGAAGTGGTGGGCGTTACCGAGATTCCTGAAGAAGCGATCGCTGAGCAGCGGCGAACTGGAGAACCAGAGGTGATCGCAACTGTCCAAATGTTCACCGGAGATACTTGGCACGATACCCCCGTTTTCGATCGCGCCCATCTCCAACCCAGCGATCGCATTACTGGCCCAGCGATCATCGTTGAAGCCACTGGAACTAACGTGATTGAACCCGGATGGCAGGCGCAGGTGAATGAACGCAATCATTTAGTGCTCCAACGCATTCAACCGTTGGCAAGGCAGCAAGCGATCGGCACTGATGTTGATCCGGTGATGTTGGAGATTTTCAACAACTTGTTTATGGCGATCGCGGAACAGATGGGGTTTACGCTGCAAAACACCAGCTACTCGGTCAACATCAAGGAGCGGTTGGATTTCTCCTGTGCGATTTTTGACGGGCAGGGACAACTGGTAGCAAATGCCCCTCATATCCCAGTGCATTTGGGGTCGATGAGTGAGAGTGTGCAGAGTTTATTGACTGCAAAAGGAGATCAGCTCAAATCAGGTGATGTCTATGCGATCAACAATCCTTACAATGGCGGGACGCATTTGCCAGATGTCACGGTGATTACGCCTGTGTTTGCAGCAGTTGGCATAGATCACTCTTCACCTCTCTTCTTCGTCGCTTCTCGCGGTCATCATGCGGATATTGGCGGAATTACACCGGGGTCGATGCCGCCGAATAGTACTTCGGTGGAGCAAGAGGGGATTCTGATCGATAACTTCCAAGTGGTAGATCAGGGGCAGTTTCGAGAGCAAGAGCTAGTTGAGTTATTGACTTCTGGGCCTTATCCAGTAAGGAATTTGACGCAGAATTTAGCCGATTTGCAGGCGCAGATTGCGGCGAATGAGAAGGGGGCGCAAGAGCTGCATCGGATGGTGGAGCATTTTGGTCTAGAGATGGTGCAAGCTTACATGCGCCATGTGCAGGACAACGCGGAAGAGTCGGTGCGGCGGGTAATTGCGGTGTTGAAGGATGGCTGCTTTACCTATGAGATGGATGATGGCAGCCAGATTCAAGTAGCGATCGCCATCAACCACACTGCCCGAACTGCCCGGATTGACTTCTCTGGCACTTCCCCGCAGCAACCGAACAATTTCAACGCGCCCTTAGCGGTGACGAAAGCAGCCGTGCTGTATGTGTTCCGCACGTTGGTAGAGGATGACATTCCCTTAAACGCTGGATGCCTGAAGCCTTTGGAGATTCATATCCCGGAAGGTTCTATGTTGAATCCAAAGTATCCAGCAGCAGTAGTGGCAGGAAATGTGGAAGTGTCCCAGGCGATCGTGGATACGCTCTACGGGGCATTAGATGTGTTGGCGGCTTCTCAAGGGACGATGAACAATTTCACCTTTGGCAGCGATCGCTATCAATATTACGAAACCATCTGTGGGGGTTCTGGTGCAGGCCCAATGTTTGCGGGTACTGATGCCGTGCAGACTCACATGACTAACTCTCGCCTTACAGACCCAGAAGTGCTGGAATGGCGTTTCCCTGTGCTGCTAGAAACCTTTGGAATTCGGCCTAACAGCGGGGGGGCGGGAAAGTATCGAGGTGGCAATGGCGTGATTCGTCGCATCCGTTTTCAGGAAGCCATGACTGCGGCAATTCTTTCTAACCGGCGTCGCATTCCACCTTTTGGTTTGCAGGGAGGTGAACCAGGGGCGATCGCGCGTAACTGGGTAGAACGACAAGACGGCACCATTGAGCCATTAGACAGCAAAGCCGAGGTCGCAATGAACCCCGGCGATGTGTTTGTGATTGAAACCCCCGGTGGTGGCGGTTATGGTTCGCTCTAACGGCGATTGCGGCGGCGCAAACGGTCGATCGTCACAGCCGCGATAATCACCAAACCCTTGACCACCAGTTGCCAGAAATAGGACATATTCAGCAAGGTCAAGCCATTGTTGAGCACTGCGATGATCAACGCACCGACCAATGTGCCGACGATGGTACCAATGCCTCCAGTGAAGCTGGTGCCACCGAGTATCACTGCGGCGATCGCGTCTAGCTCATAGCCGTTGCCCAACATTCCTGTGGCGCTGTAGAGGCGGCTGGCGCTCATGATGCCCGCTAAACCGGAGAGCAAGCCACTGACACCATATACAAACAGCAGCACCCGATTCACTTTAATCCCGGTTAAGCGCGCCGCTCTTGAGTTTCCCCCTACCGCATAGATCTGCACGCCCAATACCGTGCGCCGGAGGACAAACCAGCTCGCCGCCACTGCCAGTAACGCAATCACCACTAGCCAAGGTATGGGACCAAGATAGTTGTTGCCAATCCAGGCGAAGTTGAGGTCGCGGTTGATCACAGTTGTGCCGTTCGCCACTAAATAGGCGGTGCCGCGCCAAGCCGTTAACGCACCTAGGGTGACGATAAACGGCGGCAAATCCAGAAAGGCAATCAACGCACCGTTGGCCAAGCCCATTGCTAGCCCTGCCAGTAGCGCTGCGGGAACAGCCGCCCAACCTAGCGCCGGAATTAGGGAAACGAGCACCGCAACGACCGCAGAAACCCCCAGAATCGAGCCAACGGAAAGGTCAATGCCTCCGGTCAGAATTACGAAGGTCATCCCGGTCGCCAGCACGATATTGATTGAGGCTTGGCGAGCGATATTGACTAGGTTGCCAGGAGTTAGGAAGGTCGGCGTGAGAAACGTAAACAGAATGCCAATAATCAGCAGGATGGGCAAAATCCCTGCCACTTGGAGTAAATCCCTGGCTCCTTTGCGTTTCTGAGCACGGGGGCGATCGCTGGTCTGGTCTCGACGCGGTCTTAATTCGGTTTGGCTCATGATCCTGCTACCTCCGATGCGCCAGTGGCGTAAGCCATGATGTTTTCTTGCGTAATCTGTCTGCCAGTGGAGCCGCCCAGCTCGCCCACCAGTTCTCCTTCTCGCATCACCAACACGCGATCGCTCATGCCCACCACTTCTGGCAGTTCGCTAGAAACCATGAGAATGGCGACTCCTTCGGCGGCTAAGTCGCTAATAATGCGGTAAATTTCACTTTTTGCGCCGATGTCTACCCCACGGGTCGGTTCATCCAGCAATATCACTCTGGGTTTGATCGCCAACCAACGTGCCAATAACAGCTTCTGTTGATTGCCCCCCGATAGGTCTACGGCTCGGATTTCTAAGTTGGCCAGACGGATATTGAAGTTCTCCACCGCGTCTGTCGCCACTTGATTGACTGCGCCCCAATTGACCAAGCCAGCGTGAGCATCTTGCTTCAGCCGATTCAGGACGATGTTTTTGCGAGAACTCATCTCTAGAAACAGCCCTTGGTCTTTGCGGTCTTCTGGGACATAGCCAATCCCTGCCGCGATCGCATCTCCGGGAGAGTTGATGCTGAGTTTTTGCCCATTCAAGAAAACTTCGCCACTGGTTTTAGGGTCAGCGCCAAAAATCAGCCGCGATAGTTCCGTCCTGCCTGCACCGACTAGACCCGCTAGACCTAGCACTTCTCCGGCGTGGACTGCAAAACTGGCAGGCTTGACCTTGCGACCATCGCTGATATTTCTCACCTCCAAGACCACCGGACCTGCTGTGGTTTGTCGCTGGTGCTCGTAGAAGTCTTGCATGGCCCGCCCGACCATCATCTGCACTAGGCGATCGGGGGAAATTTCGCTGCGAGTTAGGCTACCAATGTATTGCCCATCCCGCAAAACGCTAACTCGATCGGCCAAGGCATAGATCTCCTCCATACGATGGCTGATGTAGATAATGGCAATGCCGTCACTCCGCAACCGCCGAATCACCTCAAATAAGTGTTCTGTCTCGCGATCGGATAGAGCGGCTGTGGGTTCGTCCATCACCAGAATGCGGCTGTTGTCTTTGAGGGCGCGGGCGATTTCGACCTGCTGCTGCTCCGCGATCGCCAAATCCCCCACGATATCGTGAGAGCTAAAACTGGCTCCTAAGGTTCTGAGGACTTGGGCTGCTTCTCGTTCCATGCCGTCGCGATCGAGAAATGGGCCTCGCCGCAACTCGCTGCCCATGAACATGTTTTCGGTCACGGTTAGGTTAGGTGCGACATTCAACTCTTGATAAATCAGGTTGATGCCTGCTTGTCTGGCGATCGCTGGATCGGTGATATTGACGGGACGACCATTGATCAAAATCTCGCCTTCGTCTGCAACATAAGCGCCCGCCAAGATCTTCATCAGCGTGCTTTTGCCAGCCCCGTTTTCCCCCATCAGGGCATGAACTTCTCCGGGATAAATGGTGAGGTTCACACCTTGCAGCGCCGGGACACCATGAAATCGTTTGGTGATGCCTCGCATTTCCAGCACCGGAGTGGCGATCGCTCCTTCTGGAGATGAGGCTCGGATATCTGTAGTCATCAGTAGCTCCTAGATCAATCTCACTGCCAGCCTGGATATTCGCTGACGTTCTCGCGCGTGATTAGCTTGACTGGAATCAAAATGTCGGGGTTAGCAGGTTTCTTGCCATGCAGCAGGTCATTGCCCACTTGAACGGCCTTGCGCGTCATGCCTAAGGGGTCTTGAGCCGCAGTTGCTACAAAGAGACTATTGGGGTCCTCGATCGCCTCTTTGGCTTCTGGTGCACCATCCACACCCACAATGAAAAACTCACTGCGCTTGGCTTGGCGAGCGGCTAACTCTGCCCCCACTCCCGAAGGATCGTTAATGGCAAACACCGCATCGATTTTTGGGAAAGAGGTGAGCAAGTCACTCATCACTCTCAGCCCCCCATCTCGGCTGCCTTCCGCGTTCTGGTCCTTGGAAAGAACCTTGATGTCGGGGTATTTGGCCAGAATTTCCTCGCAGCCATCGACTCGCTCAAATACTGAGTTGACCGGAGGACCATTGACGATGACGATGTTGCCTTTTCCTTTCAGGCGATCGGCAATGTATTGGCAGCTAACTTGTCCCGCTTGGACGTTGTTGGAGGTGATGGTGGCATCTACACCTCCCTCGGCTCCTGTATCTACAGCGATGACAGCGATGCCCGCTTGTTTAGCTTTCTCTACGGCTGGAGCAATGCCTTTGCTATCACCCGCGTTGAGGACGATCACGTCCGTATCTGAAGCGATGAAATTTTCGATTTGATTAAATTGCTGGTTCAGGTCATAGCCACTAGAGACCAGCGTGACTCTGACATCTTCCCCACCAATCTTTTTGGCTTCCGCTTCCGCCCCTCGTCCCATCAGCACGAAAAAAGGATTACTCAAATCCCCTACCGTGACAGCCACAGATTTCAGCTTCACCGCTTCATTGCCTGGGTTGCCCTGATTGCCTTCAATCGCTAATCGGTTGTTTGGGGTCGTCGGTGAGCAAGCCACAAGGGCACTACTGGCGAGACTCAAAGCGCCAGCAGCGATCGCTACTCTCTTCACGTTCATCTATTTCCACCAACTCATCAAGAGAGCCAACAGAATATAGATCTGTAAATTAATCAAAAGCATGAGCTAGCCCTGAATGACTCAGACCTAACTGAGAGGCATTTGAGCTTCTACAATTTCAACTCTTCCTAATATTTTGTTTTGATTTAGAAAAGAGCGCTATTAGCTCCAACTAATTGAATGCCTAACTAGATGCAGAATTATCTCTACACCTCAAAGCATTAAATTATTTACTTATGTTAAAACACATTTAGAAGTGTTTAATCTCGAAATAGCCTTTAGCTAAAACTGCTAGAAGACGTTGCTATTAAACTGACAGATTTATATTCAAATGACCCTTTACTCTGTTTATCCTCCGCTTTTATAAAAACAAACCACATCTATCCAATGGCTTAGTTAAAATCCCTAACTCAATTAATAATTTTTTTTATCTTTAATGTAATTTTATTTAAACCTAGAGGTAAATCAGTTAAGCGATCGCCCTTTCTACAGTTTAGAAATAAAGCGATCGACAAACCTAGAAAATAGATCTGAAAATTAGGTGACACTTTTATATTTTCAACTATGCTTCATTAACAGTTTCTGTAACTTCACTGCTAGTGGTTTCATCTGGTAGAGCAGCGATCGCGGCTAAAATGCTTGCAGCATTTCCTTTGGGAGCATTAGCATCATTAGTCTTGATAATAACTTGTACCTCCGTTCCTTCTGGTAGATCAATCGGCTGAGTCAGTCTTAAAACCCCGTTTTCATAAATGGCCGTAATTGTTTTCATAGTGCTCCAGTATTAAGTTGATTAACTTATATAGTAGTCCCAAATTATTTATAAAATTAGCGATCGCCCCTCTCATCTAGAAAAAAGCGATCGCACACATCACCACTTAATTGAGTAATGAAATTTTAAGCAGGAATTACAATATCGGGTTTGGTGCTTTGAACGATCGCAAATAGCTCAGCTTGCTCAGTAGCAGGGACAGAAAATTTGTCTAGGGTTTGTTGAAAATCGTCCAAAAAAGACTCCCACTCTTCTGCTGTAATTTTGAGGTGAGCGTGGGAATCGTGCATCGAGCGACCACTGTATTGTTGCGGGCCACCCGTTGCCCAGCAGACCATTTCTGTTACTAAATATTTGAAGCCAGATCTAGAAACGCGATGATGCGCTTCATCAACTAGCGGGTTGGAATTGAGGCGCGGGTCATCCATGATGCGATCGATAAAGTCATCGACTACAGTAGCAATGCTGTAGACACCACCGAGCCGCTCGTAGAGAGAAGTTGCCTGAGATTGCATAGTGTAGGTTCTCCTGGGGGTTAGTGCTTATTGTTCCCGACACAAAAGACAGCTATTCCAACGCTTCAAGCAATGCAACAAGCGATCGCCTTAAGACTGCGGTTGGTATTCTCGCTGGATTTCGTCTAGGGCTTGCCGCAGATCATCGGCATGGAGCCAACCGACAAATCCACCGTAGAGACATTGCCCTCTGGGACTGGCAACAAAGACGTGATCCACGCCAAACGGATTTTTCCAGGTGCGAACCGTGGTGCCATCCTGAAAAGTGAAAAGGGTTTGCGATCGCTCAAAATCGCGGCGGTGAGCATCGGTCATGCCTGCCACCAAGCGCAAGCGTTGAATCAGGTGCCCGCTCAACTCCGATTCTTCAGTTGATTCGCCCCAAAAGTTACGAATCGCAGCGGCAACAGCAGGGTGGTTCTTTAAAGTGGCGTGGGGCAAGCCGTAGACGCAGACAAATTTGGCATGGCGAAACTTGCTCGACTCGACGGGAATGGTGCCATCGCTGCCGCCATCATAGTCTCCGGCGATCGTTAGGGTCGGGATTACAGCCGCGATCGTCTCAGCAATGGGACGACGGTTTTTACCCAAGTCGCGAGCAATACCTAACCCAAACTGCAACGGATCGAAAATGCGACCTAAATCGGAGCCCCCCACTGGAGATGCAACCAGCACCAACGAGTCTACCTGCGACCACCATTCAGGATGACGATTTAGCACTTCTAGCCAAATCAAGCCACCCATCGAGTGCCCAATAATTCTGATTGGCGTGTCGGGGTAGGTCGCCAGTATATCGATCGCGACTTGCTCCACATGATCAATCAGCGGCTCGATCCGCAGCCAAGTTTTAACGAAACCCAAATTCGGCGTGACTACCTGGGTCTGGGGCGAAGCGAGGCTCTGAGCCAAAGCTGTAATCTCGCGGCTGCTATCGGCCCACCCATGCTGAGCGTAAAGAATAAAATCTGGTGTCTCGCTCACCCTATACTCCTTTACTCGGTGGTAATCAGTTGGCGAATCATCTGAGCCGTTGCAGGAGCGAGCAAAACGCCATTGCGGTAATGCCCTGTAGCGAGAAAAACATTACTGTAGCCAGGTAGCGGCCCAATAATTGGAGCAGGGCGACCTTCTGGGCGAGGACGAAAACCAGACCAAGTTCTAAGCACTGTGGCTTTAGCTAAGGCAGGGCAGAAGGCGATCGCTTGCTCTAAAACTGCTCGCAATTGCGCTTCATCCGCCATAACTTCCTCACCAGCAGCGAATTCGACTGTTGCGCCCACCCAGCACTCATCCGAGCCTAACGGCACAATATGCACATCGTTGCCTGTAATGACAGGCTGTTTCTCCGGGATGTCTAAAGGTTGGTCGAGTCGTAGATGCAGCGCTTGACCGAGAACTGGACGAATTTCTATTGATTCTTTAAGAGACGCAGTCAGAGGAGTGGAACCTAAACCCGCTGCCACAACCAGCCAATCAGTCTCAAAGTTTCCTGCTGTTGTGTATAACCGAGAGCAGATTTGTGAAATCTGCGTCTCTGCACTACAAGTGACAGCCTCAACAGCCGCATCAAAATGAAAAGTCACACCTTTCTGCTTGGCAGCAGTTACTAGGGCGTGAGTGAGAGCGACCGGATCAACTTGGCGATCGCGAGGTGAGTAGATAGCCGCATTGACCGAATCTAGGTTGAGGTAAGGATACTGAGCTTGCAGTTGAGCCGCATCCAGAATCTCTAACGGCCAGCCTTGGTTCTTTCGAGTTTCAGCCAAGGTTTGCCATTTGGTGAGGTCGTCCTCGGCAAAACAAAGCTTCAAAATGCCCTTGCGATTCCAGGGAATGGTGCAGCCTGCGATCCCCTCTATTTCTGGAATCAGAGTCTCATACCGCTGCATACTAGCAAGCCGCAACTGCCAAGCTTTACCCTTCACTTTGTGGCTAATGATGCCCATTAGCACACCTAAGGCAGCTCCCGTTGCGGCTTGAGCAGGAAGTTGGCGATCGAACACAGTGACCGTCAATCCTGGGATTTGGCTGAGTTCGTAGGCGATCGCGGCTCCAACCACCCCACAACCCACCACAGCAACACGACTCATAGATTCAGCCCCTCTCCTACAGGAGAGGGGTTTGGGGAGAGGTTAACTATTAGGCACCAGTTGGAAGAAGGCATCGAAGTCTTTTATGGCTTCTGCGTAGTTGCGAATTGCTTGGCGGTAGTCGCTCTTTTGCGCCGCTTCATCAATTTCCTCTAGATGGGTGAAGACATCTTGAGCAGCTTGCCGTGCTGGGCCTTGAGCATCGGGAAGTAAGTTGCGAGATAAGTTGCCCATTCTAGTCCTCAGCTCTCCCAAAGGACCATGAATAAAGCCGCGTACATCAATCCATTCACGATTTTCAATCAGAGTTGCTAGTTCAGGCATACGACTGCGAAGGGCAGTGATGCTAGAGCTATAACTTTGAATCCGCTCAATTTGAGTGGGGCTGTAAGTCAGGGTTTTGGTGCTGGTAGGGCTGCTGCAACTGACGAGAAATGCTGTGACGAAGGCTAGTGCTAGAGCCAAAATTGACCGATAGTGTCTCATAACTCTACTTGTTTACCACTTGCAAAATCAATTGCCTTATTGATTAGAACCTATTCCCAAAACTCAAAGCAGTTTTGAAAAAAGGGTCTAGGGGCGATCATTTATATTTTTCGTAAAGAAATATATCTCAAGACTGTCCCCAAAGTCTTCTGCCTAAATAAAGACTACCGGATTAACCCGTGAGCGATCGCCCAAATCAAAGTAGCCACCTCAATCCTAACTAGCCCTAAAGGCTTTGACGACGTAGAAAGGGTAAGATCACTTCATTTACCTTTTCATACCAGTCTTCTTGGGGGTAGTGCCCTACTTCTTGTAGTTGTACTAGCTCTGCATCAGGAATCGCTTTAGTAAAGTTTTCGGCCATGCTAAAGGGCAACCAAGGATCGGACATGCCCCAAGCCACTAAGATCGGTCGCTCCCAGTTAGCAAAGCTCGACTCAATTTCCGCTGTGGTTGCTTGTAGTTGCAAGTTGCGTAGCGTATAGAGTAGCGATCGCCCCGCATCCGAACTTTTGAGGAAAGGCCGTCGATACACATCTAAATCTTTGTCATCTACCTGGTAAGGCCCGCCCCCTTCCAGTAAGCGATCGACTAACAGCGGATCTTGCGTCATCATGTCACCCACCAAAGGCAACCCCATTTGCTGAATCTTCCACGGCAGCTTAGCCACAGTAGCAAGGGGAGTGTTGAAGATGGCTAAGCGCTCGATCTGATCAGGGTGTTGTAAAGCGTAGCGGAGTCCTACAGCCCCTAAGAAACCTTGCACCACCAACGAAAATCGTTCCACTTCTAGCACTTGCACCAAGTCTGCCAAAGCGCTCACAAAAGCTTCAGACGTGTAAGCAAAGTCTCGTTTATCTGGCTTAGTAGAAAAGCCAAACCCAGGCCAATCAGGGGCGATCGCTCTAAAACCTTGCTCTGCCAAAGCAGGCAATACGTGACGCCAACTGTAGCTTTGCGAAGGAAAACTGTGTAGCAGTAGCACTGGTGGCTTATCCGTTGGATTCATCGGGTTTGCTTCTCGGCAAAACCACTTCAACGGCCCAACTTCAACCAAACGCTCCTCAACTGCCACAGATTTTCTCCCACAAGCTCAAGTGGTCTGAGCTTACCGCTGAACGGGAGCCTAAACAAGCTAACGCCCACTGGAATCGCGATCGCCCCCTAACTTACAAGCACGCTTGGTTGCCGCTCTATTTGTAAAAAAATATGAAAAATATGCTCTGTAAAACATTTTGTAACTTTAGATACAGAAAAATTTGTTATATTGATTGGACAACCCATAAATGCTCAGATCGATTCACCCAATAGGAGAACTATTTATGTCTGCTCAAGATCAAGCTCGTGCTTTAATGATGCGCCACCACCACATGATTAAAAATCGTCAGCAATCAATGCTGGGTCGCGCCGCCGCAGAAGTAGGCATGCCCGCTGAAGCAGCAGAATACTGGAATCATATTCAAGGCAAAGCGCATCCCTCCTTCCGCGCGTCTTACGATCGCAGCCACGCTTCTCTCAGCTAAACGAGGCCAGACGGCTGAGTTTCCTGTTGGTTTAAGCTCGACGTTGATTAACACTTGTATGAAAAACCTAGTTGAAGCGTGATGCACAAAGCCTTCAACGGGACATTTCTCTTAAATGACTGCATCAGAGTTAAAAAGGGCGCTTTCCTTAGTGGGAAGGCGTCCTTAAAGTTGTAAGTTTTAGCAGTGAGTTGGAAGTGGGCTAGAAAGTGGGTTGTGAGTGCGATCGCCCAACTTTTACGGTCTAAGGCTCATCTTTGAGAGCTTTCAAATCATGCTCCACCATCAGTTCCACCAGCTCCTGGAAGGAATGCTGCGGCTTCCAACCTAGTTTATTTTGAATCTTGTCAATACAACCCATAAGCTGCACAGGCTCATCTGGTCGATAAAAGGCTGGATCAACCGAAACATAATCCTGCCAATTGAGATTCACACAGCTAAACGCAAATTCAACCAGTTCGCGCACCGAATGCGTTTCACCACTCGCAATAATGTAGTCATCGGCTTCCTGCTGTTGCAGCATCAACCACATCGCATAGACTGCGTCTTTGGCGTAGCACCAATCCCGCTGAGCATCCAAATTGCCCAGTTTTAGCTCATTCAGCAAGCCCAGTTTAATCATGGCTGCGGCTCGCGTGATCTTGCGAAACACAAATTCTGCACCCCGCCGGGGCGATTCGTGGGTATAAGTGATGCCACAGCAGGCGTAGAGATTGTACTGCTGGCGGTAATTCACGCTCATCCAGTGGGCGTAAGCCTTGGCTACACCATAAGGATTCCGAGGCCGAAAAGCAGTGCGCTCTGTCTGGGGGGACTCATCAGGCTGCCCAAACACCTCACTACTGGAAGCTTGATAGAACCTCGCATCTGGCTTACAGCGCCGAATGGATTCTAAAAGCCTAGAAACCCCCAAAGCCGTATATTCAGCCGTTAAGGAAGGTTGGGTCCAAGACGTAGGAATATAACTTTGAGACGCAAGATTATAGATTTCATCTGGCTGAGCCTCAATAATCGCATCCATCAACGAACACTGATCCAGCAAATCCCCAGACAAAATTCTGATGTCATTAGAGAAATGGCTGATGCGACTAGAATTACCCGAACTAGAGCGACGAACCAAGCCAGAAACTTGATACCCCTTCGTTAAAAGTAACTCGGCAAGATAGGAACCGTCCTGTCCTGTAACGCCAGTAATGAGGGCAGATTTAGAAGGCATAAAGGAGGAAACTTCTGCTGTTTTGTATTTGAGATTACAAACAACGGAGCATTGCTGTTAACAGCTATCAATTTATTACACCATCTAGAACAGCTTAAACCGTAACAGGATGATCTTCATGTTTTATTTGCCGTTGAGTATAAGATATTAAAAATTCCTACCAAGCTTTCCCCTTAAACCATGACAGGTACCTAATAGGCAAGCCCATATTTTTAAGTGCTTATCTTCGGCTTCATATAGTGAAATTTGTATAATAGTTTTTAGTAAAAACTTAGTACGCCATAGGTAGGTTTTCATCCGATACCACCCTTGTGCATAGCGAGTTTCTAAATATGTGTGATTCCGGCAAATATAGTAGTGGCGTAAAGGTGTGTATTGTTGGAATACAAGCTCTCGTTTAAACCATTTAACCTTTATAGGAGTACCAAACTTATGCTCCATGATAGCTTGAGGAACGATTAAATTATGAAAACCTTTTTGTTTGAGCTGCATTCCGTAATCAAAATCAATCCCATCAATAAATAAATCAGTGCAAGGGAGAGATACAGTTTGAGCAGCCACAAGAGAAATCAGCGATCCAGAAGTGATAGGTGAATCGCATTCAAAAGGTTGTTCGTAGTTAGGAGGTTTGTAAGGAGTAAATCGATCGTGATCAAATACAGCACCATCAATAAGCCGACCCGTTCTCAGATCGATAGCGGTAGGAGCAACGATCCCAATTGAATAATTAGAGTTATTAAGCCTAGTGTAGACAAGCAATAGCTGACCTAGACAATCTTGACGTACTATACTATCTTGATCAAAAGTCCATAAAAAGTCATAGCCCTCTTCTATAGCCCAGGCGATCGCTAGGCTGAAACCTCCAGCAACTCCTATATTTTCTGGGTAATGCTTAATAACTAGATTTTCAGCATTTAACTCTAACTTGAAAATAGATT
This sequence comes from Trichocoleus desertorum NBK24, assembly GCF_030409055.1. Taxonomy (GTDB): domain Bacteria; phylum Cyanobacteriota; class Cyanobacteriia; order FACHB-46; family FACHB-46; genus Trichocoleus; species Trichocoleus desertorum_B. The sequence continues at coordinate 2,251,920 of NZ_CP116619.1, forward strand.
TTTTCTTGGAATTATCTACAATCAAAATATTTTTTACTGGAAAAGACTGGCTCTTAATAGCTTGAACGCATAAGCTAACTGCTTCTGAATCTTCATAAGCAGTTATATAAGCTGCCACTTTATATTGTTTTAAGTTGAATGGATTATGCATTGTAGCAATAGTTGCTAGTTGCTTCCATACTGTCTAAGTTTATTGCAGCTTTACAGGTGATCTTTACTTAGGCTGAAAACCAGTTAATTGCCTCCTTTAGGTCATTGGATTTTGGATTTTCATCAGATTCTGATTTTATCAGATACCTCTCAGCAGAACGACTCACAGCAAATGTTTTTATTGGTTGAATAGTTTCACCTTTATATTCACGTTTAACTTCAATATTGGCACAAAATTCTTTAACCACTCCTTTATAATATCTGACTGCAAAGTCTAGGCTAATTTGATTTTTATAAAGCTCTACCAGTACATCCGGTTCAACAATATAAGTAAATTCTTTGAGTAACCACCTAGCCTTGAGAATTTTTTCCCAAAAATCAACAAACCATACGCACATATGAAGATAATGATCTTCATTAAAAAACAACTTGTGATCGATAATGAATGCAGAATTCTCCCAAGCATAAGGAGTCCAAAATTCTAGCTTGGCACCGTCAGTACAAACCCGGCTTATCTCTGCAAAAACTCTCGTAGGATCTGAAATGTGTTCTAGACAGTGAGATGAGTAAACATAGTCTACGCTTTGATCGGGAAAAGGTAATGGTTCTGTTTGCAAGTTTAGAACATAATCAACTCCTGGCTGTGCAAGGATATCAACGCCAACTGTCCCTTCTTTTTTACAGAAACCGCATCCCAAGTCGATTTTTAAGTGTTGCATCGCCATTTTTAGCTTTGGTATTTTAGATTTTTACACTAGTAGTATCCGAATTAATTGCATAACTGCGTCTAGCTTTTCCTAATCTTTTGTGCCTGCAGCTATGATATAGTTTTTCACCTTAGAGCTGATATATAAAGTAAATCTTAAGAATCCTGAAAATCATGCCTTGACAGAATTTGAGTTTGCGAACGCTTGAGAAAAACGATTGTTCAAAAGTCCTTGATTTACAACGATTTTAGGACACTTTACAAACCAGCTCTTAGTTATCTTCAGTCACTACTCCCGTAATTTTCTTAAGCTTGAACCAAGCTGTACGCAATTTCCAGAACTTACTCGTATGCATGGCAGCAATTTTATCCTGACTTTGTTGTAGTTCAGCCTGGGTCTGCTGTAGCTGAATTTGCATGGCAGCAATTTTATCCTGACTTTGTTGTAGTTCAGCCTGGGTCTGCTGTAGCTGAATTTGCATGGCAGCAATTTTATCCTGACTTTGTTGTAGTTCAGCCTGGGTTTGCTGTAGCTGAATTTGCATGGCAGCAATTTTATCCTGACTTTGTTGTAGTTCAGCCTGGGTTTGCTGTAGCTGAAGGTACACTTGATTACGATCGACTTTCTTCCTAGCCCAGCCGAGCCTACCGCCATGCGTAACGCGGAAATCGCAAAAATCTGGATGCTGTTTTACAACAAGGTCATAGACCATACCAACTTGGCAGGTATCGAGTTCTCTGTCAGTAAGCTGCCCAAAGTGAGTTTCCCAGTCTGGCATGCTTCTAAGCATAAAATTGATATCGTCAAAGACAATCCACCCTCCAGGTTTGAGAAGCTTTGCCACTAATGAAAAGGCTAGTGCGTCAGGCTCCCACTCATGGGCACCATCGATAAGACAGAAATCAAACAGAGGTTGGCAGCCATCTGTATCAGTTTGGCTGGCGATAAGGTCTGCGAGATACCAGTTATAACCCAGCTTTTCTACGATCGCTTCTAGATTTTCGCTCAACCCAGAATGGCTCTTCAGGACTTGGACATTTACAGGCTGATGTAAGTACTTATCAATCGTTAATACTTGACCGCCACCAATCTCGTCAACCGCAGCTGCCATGACGCAACTGGTTGCACCGTGACCAGTCCCAAGTTCAATGCATGAATGTAATTGGTTATCCACAATACACTTATAAATATCAGCCATCGCAGATTCGGAAAGCAAAAAAATCGATGAGGGCCAGTTACCTGGTATGACAAAGCTCTTAAGAGAGTCTATAATCGTTTCAAAATTCATATAAATTTTGTCCTATTAAAGTGACTTTGAGTGATACAGGAATCCTAAATGAGTTATGAGAGCCACAGGTTGAGTTAAGGCACGAAACCCAGCCTACAGAGTTTATTTTATAAATCATTTAGGATTTCCATAACAACATTTAATGTTAGTTTGCGACTAGAAGAATAACATCTCGCCAATTTTGGGCACAATGCTCGAGGGTTCTAGTGGAAAGGACATATTCTCGAGCCTGTCTGGCCAATCTTTGCCGCAGGGAATCTTCACTCAGCAAGCTATCAAAGGCTTCAATCCAAGCTTGTGTATTGTTAGTGGCTAGATATCCCGTTTCTAGATGGCAAACGGCTTTCTCATAGGGTGTCACTCGACTGTATATCCCAGCTATGCCTAGAATACTATAGTCAAGGAACTTGATATCCGACTTGCAGCGCGTGAAACAATTGTCTTCCAATGGAGCGATCGCGAGATCCCACTGGACAGTTTGGCTCATCCAACGCATAAAATCGGGGTATTCGCCATTACTACCAACATCTAATACTTTAATAGGAAGACCACTAAAAGCTTGCATCACTGCTGAATCGGCGATACCTCCGATTAAGTGCAGTTCCAGAGTATCCAGATGTTTTCGTAGGGTTTCACGCAAGGCTTGAAGGATCATCATTAGGTCGGCATCATGAGTGTAGGTTCCCATATAACCAATTACCTTACGTCCATGATTGGCAGTGGCGGACTTTCTACCTAGTGCGTTTTCTATCAGACGTTCATCTAAAGCATTCGGCACCACAAAAATATTCTTGTTTAACCGAGCTAGCCGCTCCTTCAGACCATCCGTTGAAACAATGATGCCATCTGCCTCTCGCGCGAAATAGCGTATTGCCATTAGTTGCTCTGTAGTAAATCCCTCTTGGAGCGGCTCGTCTGGCTTTAGATCGAGAAGATTGTCATCTATCGTATAGATGAAGCGGGCGTTATCTCTTCGGATACGGTCGATTAGCTCCTCTGCCATATTCAGCGAAATATTGCTTTTCCACATCCGTTCAACAATCACCACGTCTGCACTTCTGTAGCTTGTGCCATGACTAAGAACGAAAGTCTCTTCGTTCGCTGGGTGGGTTAAGGGCAGCAGCAAGCGGATATGGGAACAACCGTGGGGACGCAAATTCGCGCTGTGTTCAAAGAGGACATGGACTTTTAGCACCATTCACAAACTCTCAATAAAGTTAGGCTTAAGCAGGAAAAATAGATTTCAGGGTGTTGTACGCTGCTTTTTCCGGAAAATGCTGACAAATATCAACAATCGCCTGTCGCTGTAACCGAGACCGCAGTGGTTCTTCTATAATCAAGCGCTTCAATGCAGTCACGCAAGCTTCCGGTGAATTAGTGTCTACCATCAGGCTATTTTCTTCGTGTCTGGCGAAGCTTTGAGCGCCGCCGTTTTCAGGGACTATCGCCGCAACTCCACAGGCCATGGCTTCCATAGCAGTCAAACCCATAGCCTGGAAAGTCGAGAAATCAACAAAAATATCTACTTCATTGAGGAGGAATGCCAGTTGAGGTCGAGTTAAAATTCCTGCATTTCGCCAAGGGAAATCATGGGGTAGTGCTAGAAAATTAGGATCGTCTGCCTCGCATCCAAACAAGATGATTTCAATGTCTTCTCGATAAGCCTGATGGATGTCCCTTAAGACTTCTAGAGTCAGTTTTGGATTGCGGCGGGGAGTACTAGGACGAATCATGGCAGCGATACGTAGCGGTCTGTAGGGCCAGTCAGAATCTCGCCGCCGACGCGGACGGTATAAATCTATGTTCACGCTAGGCCCCACGATAGAACAATCGACCCCAATCTTCTGTTTGACTAGGCTACGATTCCACTCAGTCTTAGTGATGCGTACTAGGTCAGGATAGCGAGTATATGAATTACAAGCAGTTCTAAACGATTCCGAATTATTTGGGAAGAAATATGGCTCAAAATCTTGGATATAGTATCCCCTAATTGGGAGGCTCTGATCTGGCGTTAGAGGTTCCAACCAATCCACAGATTTATATAAAGTAGCAATGACTGCATCGTACTGGGGCAATAATCCAGAAATGTGATGCTCTTTTTCTACGTAGATGACTGGTATATTATTTTGTGGATAGCTGCGCTCGAATGTGTTTTGATGGCCACTAAGGTTTACAATTCTTACATCTACGCCCATCTTCTGCATGGCTGTGGCTTCCTGAAGAACCACATTGCCACCACCACCAGGTTCTATAATCGGCAGAATGAATAAAACACGTTTACCTTCCCACCGAGATTTGCCGTCCTCAATTAAGCTTTGGCGCATTGCAACGACTTGACTTTGGGCGCGAATGCCTTGGATCGCCCGGTCGAAGCGGCACACATTGACGTTATCGCTGATGATCTGTTGACCGTGCTTGACGACTAAGGCTTTATCTGATCGAGCGCATAAGAGTTTCCTACGTTCGTGGGAGTAGCTGCGAGACTGGCTGTGATAAATGTAGGCATCATCAGCGATCGCTAGTTGCCAACCCGCTTTAAAAGCACGTAAGCAATAATCGTTTTCCTCACCATACCCTTCTCCAAAAGTCGCCTCATCAAAGTAACCCAGTTCTTTTATCACCCTTTGCTTGATCGCTAGGCAAAAACCATTGAGAAAGGGGATGCGAGGGTAGAGACGCTCAGAGTAATGTGCCACCAACTTAGCCCAATTGGCTATTGTCATCCCTTCAGGCAACTGATTGTCTGCCCAATCTCCTTGATGAACAATTTCTGGAATCGACTGCCATGAAGCCGTATTGGAAAGCGGTCCTATCAACCCAATTTGCGGATCAGATTCTCCGCAAGCAACAATCCGATCCAGCCAGTTTGGTGTGACAACGGTATCGCTATTAAGCAGGATTGCATAGTCCCCCTGAGAAAGACGAAGCCCTTGATTTGCTGCAGAGGTGTACCCTTTTGCAACTTCATTCCTAATGCGGGTTGCCCCCTGTGCATTTGCGAAGTCTTTGAGATATTTGCATGTCTCTTCGCCACTACCATCGTCGACCAAGACTAAGGAGTATGGCATTCGTGAGTAGCGAATTACTGATTCCAAGCAACGTTTAACATCGTCTAGTGCGTTATGGACACAAACAATAATGTCTACAGTGACGGAATACCTCACTAATGGTTGACGGGAAGAGACTTCTGTAATAAAACTATCAGCGTCAGTTTGCTTGCTTCTGAACTCATGGTGTGGATGAGTACTAGCTTTACTTCTACGCAAAGATAAAGGTTTAGGAATAGACTCTTTCAGTTGGAACCACAATGTCCGTAACTTCCAGAATTTACTGGTTTCCATTGCGGCAGTAACAGTGTTCGATCGCTCTAGTTCTGCCTGAGTTTGGTGAAGCTGCAACTGCGACTGCTCTAGCTCTGCCTGAGTTTGGTGGAGCTGCAACTGCGACTGCTCTAGCTCTGCCTGAGTTTGGTGGAGCTGCAACTGCGACTGCTCTAGCTCTGCCTGAGTTTGGTGGAGCTGCAACTGCGACTGCTCTAGTTCTGCCTGAGTTTGGTGAAGCTGCGACTGCGACTGCTCTAGTTCTGCCTGAGTTTGGTGGAGCTGCAACTGCGACTGCTCTAGTTCTGCCTGAGTTTGGTGGAGCTGCAACTGCGACTGCTCTAGTTCTGCCTGAGTTTGGTGGAGCTGCGACTGCGACTGCTCTAGTTCTGCCTGAGTTTGGTGGAGCTGCGACTGCGACTGCTCTAGTTCTGCCTGAGTTTGGTGAAGCTGCGACTGCGACTGCTCTAGCTCTACTTGAATTAAATTAATTTCGGGCGTATACAACTCACTAATACTGCGATATGCGAGGTATTGATCTGGGGTAAGGCTACCCTGCTTCAAAGCTTGATAACAGCTATCAATAACTAAGTTTTCAGTCCTCCCTTGCTCAGAATAGTGATTATAAATCTTTTTAATTACAGCAGCACTCTTACTAGTTAGCTCCATAGAAAAATCAAACTTTAAAGCTAACTTCTTAGCTTCTGCCAATGAGTCAGAAATAACATCTTCATAGTTAACAAAATATACAGATTCATCTCTCGTAAAGTACCTGGCCGCCAAGTTATGCTGAAGCCAGAAATTAAAATTGTAGGCTTCAGATTTTCTATTTAAATCTTGGTTCGACTGGACACTTTCTAAAGGATGACGGTACACCAAAATTACTTCTATCGAATACCCTAAGCTTTTAAGGACTTTTCTCCAAGCCGGAAAGGTGATGCAAAAACGAGGGTCCTTCAATCCTATCTTCTCCTCGTTTTTCCACTCTTTTTCTACATTTTCAGATATATTTTTCTCTAAATTAGATAGCTCTTTCTTTTCTAGATCGGCTTCCAGAGGAAGCAAATAATCCTTTCCCCAATAACCCCCTACTCTTGATATGATATTATTATTTATTCTATTAACCCATTCCAACTCAAAAAAAATAGGATTATGCTTATAAATAGAAGGATTTAAAAAATTATTGAAGTCACCGAAGTTCACTCCGAACTCATGGAGCATATGACTAACTGCTGAAGTTCCGCTCCTAGGAGCGCCCAATACCAAAAAAGCTTTTTTATATACAGAAATCATTTTATATTTACTATCTTTATGTTGTTACTTGTCTTTGTTTTGTTTGTTAGGCTGACTGTAGTTTCTATATGTAAGTTAGGGGCTCCATTTGTTGTAGAAATAAGATACTTGGCCTTATACAGAGATCTACAAATCCACTAGCTTTTATACCTGGCTCTGATTGAACTCTAAACATAGCTACATCGATACAGCGATGCAAAAAAACTTCTCCCTCATCAGCATCGACTATTCCGTTAACACCTGCATTTAGGAAGTAAACTCCAGGTAATAAAAAGGAACAAAATTTGAATTTTACCTGAATAATTTGCCCTGCCTCTACGTACTCAATTGCATTTTCTTGCAAATGAGATGACGCACCAGCAAGTTCCAATCCACTTATGGTTTTGATAAACATTCCAAATCTTACCTGATAACAGTTTTCACTAAATTTCACTGAGTATACATAAGTGTATTCTTTCCCTCTTACAAGATTGTTAACCCTTTTACCCTCCGAATTTTCAATACATAGATCTTCAATAATGGCACCTCTTGAAACATATAAAACAGTACTTTTAGGTATTAAATTCTCGTCAAAAAACTCACACTCTTCGAGACATAGTTCATCGACATTTAAGCCATCGTCATCCATCATTATTGGTCTCGACTTACCTAGCGTTTGTGCAGGTTTTTCTTGAGAGCTTAGACCACCTTTGTCATCCAAAATATTTATTTTCTTTTCTCTGTTTATAGTTTTTATTTCTTGTCTAAAACGTTCACGTTTCTCCACTGGAGTATAAATTAGCTTTTGATACGTAGAAACTACCAACTTGGGAATCCCAGATAGCAATAATTCTCCTCGATCTATCAAGATTGCAGAGTTACAAAGCTCTATTACAGAAGCAGCTGAGTGAGAAACGAATAAAATGGTTCCTCCTTTTTCATGAGTAGCTTGAATTCGAGAAAAGCATTTACGTTGGAAGGCTTCATCCCCAACTGAAAGTGCCTCGTCTACCACTAAAATGTCGGGATCAACACTTGTAGCGACTGCAAAAGCCAACCGAACAAACATTCCACTAGAATAAGTTTTAACAGGTTGCTCAATAAAATCTCCAATATCTGCAAAACTAGCAATATCATCAAATTTTCTCTCAATTTCTTTTTGGCTTAACCCCAATAGCTGGCCATTAAAAAATACATTTTGTCGTCCCGTGAACTCCGGATTAAACCCACTCCCTAACTCTAGTAAAGCCGATATCCGACCATTAACTTGTACCTCACCTATCGTTGGCTTCAACGTCCCTGCTATGAGTTGCAAAAGCGTGCTCTTCCCCGAACCGTTCCTCCCCACAATTCCTAACATCTGTCCCTTGGAAACTTCCAAGTTAATATCGCGCAGTGCCCAAAATTCATCTGCTCTGATCTTTCCAGGCAAGAGCGACTCTTTTAGACGATCTATAGGTCGCGCGTATCGCTTGAAGGCTTTCGAGACATTTTTTAATGAAATTACAATCTCACTCATCACTACTGTTAAACTTTATCTAAAGAACATCAGAAAATGCTAAGCTCAAACGCTCATCAGCTTATAAATAAATTATCGAAATAAGAACTCAACCCAAAAACCAAAATCCACCACTGGAGCCTTGCAGGCAGTCAACTCATGGGCACAAAGATGTATTCTAGGAATCACCAAAGCAGATTGGAGAGTGCCATCATGCATACCTACTGATTAATACAACTTTGTAGATATTAGACTTCTAGAATGCAAGTATTGAAGTACCTGATCAACCGACTGTTCTATACTCAGTTCATGAGTCTTCAAAATCAAATCTGGCTGAGTCGGAGCTTCATAGGGAGCTGTAAGTCCAGTAAAGTCTTTGAGCTCCCCAGCCAATGCTTTTTTATACAGGCCTTTAGGATCCCTCTCTATGCAGACCTCAAGAGGACAGTCCACATATATCTCAATAAAATGAGGTAGAGAAGACTTAACGTTCTCACGAGCCTCCTTATAAGGAGAAATCAACGCTACACAGGTATTTACACCATGTTTGTTTAGAAGACCACAAATAAACCCAACTCGTTCAACATGAATATTTCTGGCTTCGGGAGAAAAGCCCAAATCTTTCGATAGATTTTCACGTAGAACATCTCCGTCTAGGCGCTCACAAGAAAGAAATAGCTGATGCAAAGCTTTGGTAATTTCTACCGCCAAAGTTGATTTACCTGAACCAGGTAGTCCAGTCAGCCAACATGTAAACCCTGGATAACTTGTAGACCTACTCATAAGCAGTTTTCTTTAAGAAACTAGTTTGGAGCAATTCATCAGTCCATCTTTTCGCTTTGGTTTGCCAATCCTTATTGCCAATCAATTATTATATGCACTTTATAATATTTTTGTTCAACAAATAAGTTGGAATATGTAAAACTACCACCAAACTCTAGCACTAACAAGGTTTGATTTTGGCCCTTCGCTCATCTAACGTGACTGCTACAAGATAAATGAGGCAGGGCCAGTACTTTGAAATTTCTTTTAGATGAGGGATCTAATTAGAGTACATCTGCGAATGCTGTACGTAGCCGTTGATAGCACCACAAACCACCTAGGAAGAATAACAAAGATATAAACGAAGCGATACTCCATTCAGCCCAGCGGTTAAATTGTCCAACCAAAACTAAATCCCGGTAGCTTTCAACGATCCCAGTCAATGGGTTTAGCCAAAAAATCCAAGCGCGCCATTGTTCTGGGATGGCGGAGGCAGGGTAAATAATTGGAGTAACGTAGAACCAAAGGTTTAAACCTACTGCCACAGTCTGGGGAATATCTCGCGAAAAGACTGTAAGTCCAGCAAATAAGTAACCCAGCCCTGCAGTTAATAGCAATTGAGGTATCCAAACCAATGGCAGTAGCCATAATGTACTATGTATTGTTTGAGAAGTTATGGCAACCATTAAGATTAAAGCCATCAGGCCTAAGGTGCTCTCTAGAAAAACGGATATAACCGGAACTAAAGGTAGCAATTCGAGAGGAAAGACAACCTTTTTAACTAGATTAGGTTGAGTAATCACTGACGCTGCAGCTTGAGTAACTCCGGAGATAAAAGGAATCCAAGGAAGCAAACCTGCAAACAGCCAAAGACCAAAGGTTAAATTGTTATCTGGCAAGCCTTGAAGGCTCAGCTTTACCTTAAGAATGATCGAAAAAACATAAGTGTAAATGAGCAACTGGGAAATTTGATTTAGCAGGGGCCATAAATTCCCCAAAATAGAGCCTTTATAGCGGGCCTCTAAGTCCCGCTGCACAAGCGCCTTAAGCAAATCAAGTTTAGTGTACCACTCCGGATTAATTGGTAGCCAACGAGTTAGACTGTTAACTCGTCGAACTACTCCTTTCATTGGTCTTAGCAACTTTCACGCCCTCATCCACTGCCTATACACCGAGTTCTGCTCAATACTGTCGGGTTGTTAATGCTCTAACTACGAGGCGATCAAGATTAATTCGTAATTCACTTTTATTTATGAAGGCAGACAGAGCATCTGTGTTCCTGTTGCTTCATTTGAGAAAAGACCTAAACGTTTTGATCTAGAGCCTGGTAGTCTTTGTTCATAATCCCGACAACATACCTTAAGTTAAGATTTTATTCAAATTCCGCCTCAACTGCACAACAATTCTCAGTATGAGAACCGTTCTCAATTTTTGTCTAATGGTGATGGCTGAAACACTCATTCTTTCGTTAGCTCTGTGCAGAACTCAGGCTTTTACAAACCCAAAAACAGTACAAAAGCACCAAAATGAGAATTGCTGTTAACTACATCTCAATGTTTTGAAGCAGCATTAAGTTCTCAGCACAGGAGGCGAGGGCCTAAGCTAGAGCTTGTTGTAGGGCTTGCTGAATAACTTGACGCTGCTCGGTATCGTAGCCCCAGCGCTCTAAAAAGCTTTGATAAGGGCCTTGGCCAGACGTGATGCTATCTAACAAGCTTTGACCTTTCGCTTGCACGCCGGGTAATTGCAGCATTTGGATTAATTGATGAGTTCGCGATCGCACTCTATCTGACTCTTGGGCTGTAGCTTCATCGTGCTGGCGGCGGTGGAATACCGCCATTGCCGAAGACATCGCTAAGTTTTTGACCAGCAACTCAGCCACAATTTCTGGAGCAGAGCGCAGAGCAGCCACAACGGCTGTATCCGGACGATCAGCTAGTGTTCCAGAATCTGTGAGATAAGTGACAAAAAATCCACGCGCTCCTGCTTCACTGCTAACCAAAGCAGCGATCGCCCGTTCTACTTCTGGCGTGGGCAGGGTAGCCTGTTCCATATGAGCGAGCAGCGATTGAGTCAGGGCGATCGCTTGCTCAAAGGTCATTTCTTCGGGGACTGTAAAGACAGATGTCATTGTTTTGAGCGAATCTCTGAGTATGATGATACTCAACTATGGCAATTATCTCTTCTAGGCAACAGCCATCGGAACCGGATCGGCAAACGGGAGTTAAGCCCCGTTCCCGACAGGTTGCTATTAGCGGTAGTCCTTTGCTTTCCACTACCGCACAGGAGTCATTGGTCCAACCGGAAGCTTGCCCCGAAGAAGTGGGTAAGCAGGAAGAAGGGTTGCGGCCTCAATGCTTGTCTGAGTATGTGGGCCAAAAAGACCTCAAAGAAGTCTTGGCGATCGCGATTCAAGCCGCTAAAGCACGCGCCGAGACACTAGACCATCTCCTGCTCTACGGGCCACCTGGTCTGGGCAAAACCACGATGTCACTGATTTTAGCATCGGAGATGGGTGTGAGCTGCAAGATTACGAGTGCGCCAGCGTTAGAGCGACCTCGCGATATTGTAGGGCTGCTGATTAACTTGCAGCCTGGAGATATTCTATTTATAGATGAAATTCATCGGTTGCCGAGAGTAACAGAAGAAATTCTTTATCCAGCGATGGAAGATTTTCGGTTAGATGTCACAGTTGGCAAAGGTCAAAGTGCTCGAACTCGGAGTATTCCGCTACCATCTTTTACCCTGATTGGAGCCACCACACGGGTTGGAGCATTAACCTCCCCCTTGCGCGATCGCTTTGGCCTGATTCAGCGACTGCGCTTCTACGAACTTGATGAGCTGACCGAGATCGTGCGCCGGACTGGCTTAATTCTCCGCACAGATATTACTGAGGAAGGTGCGGCTGAAATTGCCCGTCGTTCTCGCGGTACGCCCCGGATTGCAAATCGCCTGCTGAAGAGGGTGCGCGACTATGTGGAAGTCAAAGGTGTAGGAACGATTACTCCAGCGATCGCAGCCGAGGCTCTAGAACTCTACAACGTTGACCCCTGTGGTCTGGATTGGACCGATCGCCGTTTACTCAGTGTCATGATTGAGCACTTCAATGGCGGCCCTGTTGGTTTAGATACGATGGCTGCTGCCACGGGCGAAGATTCCCAAACCATTGAAGAAGTCTACGAGCCTTATTTGTTGCAGATTGGCTATCTCAATCGCACCTCTCGCGGGCGCATCGCCACTACTGCTGCCTGGAAACATTTGGGTTATACTCCTCCAGATAACCAACTTCCCCTGTTGCCCTAAGTCTTTTATCTCTGAAATTCCACAAGATTTTTGTAGTCAGTCGAGAGCGGCCCCAATGCGATTACTATTGGCTTTTTTTTGCGGTCTATGGGTTAGCCTCGCTACTTGGTTGGGTGGCTGCAATTTACCAATGGCTCAGGCTGCTACCTTGTCTGCCTCTAGTCCTGCTGTAGAGACGCTGGCAGAGGATGTGCAAGCAGAAGTGAATGATTGGTTTCAGCGAGCTTTTGTGGCTACCAATACGGGTGATTTTGCCACAGCTGAAGCTTACTGGACGCAAATTCTCGATCGCTTTCCGGACAACGCTGCGGTGTGGAGCAATCGCGGTAATGCCAGAGTTAGCCAGAACAAGTTAGAAGAGGCGATCGCAGACTACAACCAATCAATGAAGTTGGCTCCTGATGCCCCAGACCCCTATCTAAATCGAGGAACGGCATTAGAAGGGCTAGGACGGTGGGAGGAAGCGATCGCAGACTACAACCACGTCTTAGAGCTAGACCCGAATGATCCAGCGGCTTTCAATAACCGAGGCAATGCCGAAGCAGGGCTAGGACAGTGGGAAAAGGCGATCGCAGATTACCGCCATGCCGCCGACTTAGCCCCCGATTACGCCTTTGCACGAGCCAACTATGCCTTAGCGCTTTATCAAGCAGGCCAAACTGAGGAAGCGATCCGCACGATGCGAAACCTGGTACGGAAATATCCTAAGTTTGCGGACATGCGAGCGGCCCTGACTGCGGCCTTGTGGGTACAGGGCAAGCGTGGTGAAGCTGAGAGTCAGTGGGTTTCAGCAGTGGGCCTAGATTCTCGTTATAAAGATGCTCAATGGGCCTTAAAGGTGCGGCGTTGGCCTCCAGCAATGGTGACGGCATTAGAGAAATTCTTATCTCTGAACTAAAAACTTTTTTCGTCAATGAATCCCATTACTGTGAGGCGATCAAGTGGTGGATGGTCTCAGGCGTGAGTTGCTCGACCTGCTCAAAAACTGCGATCGCCCCTGCTTGCTTAAGAGTCGTAGCGTAAGCCTCTCGACGCTCCGGGGTGGTTTGGACGTGGGGTGGCAAAATCCCAATTGCTAACCAAGAACGCTCAGGTCGGATGTCATGGGCTTTAGCGATCGTTTGCATATCTGCAACAGTATCTCCTACATAGAGCACTGGTGCGGCTTCATCGGTGCGACCCAAGCTTTGTTTTTCCAGTTGCTGCACAGCTTGAAATAAACCTGTCGGGTCGGGTTTGCCAGGAGCATCTTCCATTGCAACCAGTGGCGGCGACTGCAACCCAATTCGCTGCTGCAACACATAAGTCGCTGAAATTCTGGTGGCCCCGCTAAAGAAGCCCCAGCCGATATTGGCCTGAGTTAACTGCTCAATATAAGTCGCACTCATCAGCAACGGCTCTTGGCAAATGTAACCAGTTAAATAGTTAGGGTCTAGCCCACGATAGCGACTCTGGAAAAACACCACAATCTCTTCGTAGGTACAATTAAGCTGATTTTTTCCTTGTGTTTGAAAATAGCGGCGAATCAGTTCTTGCGAGGCTTCCCAGTCATTATTCCAGATGCCTTCTGACTTGAGCCTGTCCATCTCCTCTGAAGTAGGACGATAAGCGCCGTTAGTAAAATGCTCGACGGTATCTGCTAAGGCTCGGCGGTAAGAGCCACTTACGTCCCGCACAACCCCGTCAATGTCGAAAACGGCGATCGCTGTAAATGCTGGTTTTGCTGCTTGAGTCAATGATTTGCACCTCTTGTGGTCAAGTCCTGCTAGATATCTTGTCAGATACCGGGAGCAGTGCGGTAAGATAATCGTTTGTGGAGTTACGCAAACAGCTTAAAGCTGCTCGCTGGAGGTTTGATTGTCGAAGTTTATTCTAAAGATTCTCTGGTTAGAAGAGAACGTTGCTCTCGCTGTAGATCAGGTTGTTGGTAAAGGTACCAGCCCTCTGACTTCTTACTTTTTCTGGCCTCGTAACGATGCTTGGGAACAACTCAAGAACGAACTAGAAGCCAAGCACTGGATTGCTGAAACCGATCGCGTCGAGCTACTCAACAAAGCGACCGAAGTGATCAACTACTGGCAAGAGGAAGGCAGACGCCGTCCGATGTCTGAAGCTCAATCTAAGTTTCCTGAAGTCACTTTTACAGGTAGCGCCTGATTTTTATCGGCTCCTGACTTTTTGGCGCAGATCAAATCCGTCCATTACCAACATGGATGGAAAGCGCCTTTTTTTTGTGGGAAATTTTGGGGCGAGTTGAAGAGGTTAATTGGGTGAAATGGAGCGGGCAATCTCCACGGCTTGGTTGAGTAACCCGATTGCTTCTTTTGGTTGCCCTGATTTAGCGTACTGCCGAGCGATCGCGCTAAGGGTTTCGGCTTTGCGCACCTTACCCGACTCATCCATACCAATTTGGGCAGTTGTTTTAAGTGCCTGAGTGAATTGTTTTGACTCAGCGTATTCACGAGCAATCATCAGCAGTAACCGATTGCGATAAGCAAGGCTAGAAGCACCTGCCTGTTCACGATCCTGCCTGCTTGACTCTGTTGCCTGAGCTTTCCAGTTGAGGCGCAGAGTCGCTTGTCTGGCCCATTCTAAATTGCCTAACTCAATCGCTTTTGAAAGAATGTCGTAAATGACTTCAGCTTTGTTTTGAAATCCAAGCCACTCAGTTGTTTCAGCTATCTGAAGTGCTTTGGCATGTTGCCCGATTGATACGTATTGCTGAACAATTACAAGCAGTGCCTCGTCTCGATGTCCTTTTTCAAGACTGTTAGCAAACTGAAGCGCTGATTCAAACTGGCCTGCTTCGGCATAGAAGGCTACGATAAGTGGCGTTAACCTTCCATAGTTAACATAAGACCTATAATCAACCTCAGCAATATCACCAGTGGGCAAATCGATTTTGCCATCTCGCACCATTTGAGCGATTTCGATCGCTTGATCGACTCGTTCTATTCTTAAATAGCCACTAACAATTGCAATAAGTGCAGAATCGGCTTCAAAGCGCTCCCTAAGTTTCGAGCTGAGACCTGCTTTCAGGCTGGATAGAGCTTCCTCCTGCTTGACTGACAAAACTAAAAAGCTGGAAAGCGTTTCAGAACAATAAACTCACGATTCAAGGACTGATCCTGTTGTCGTTGAGAAGCGATCGCAGGGTGCGGGTCCGGTGCACTCGATAGAAACTGAAACAGAGAGAGTTTCCGCTGTTGAGTAATCGCTAAACGAATCCAGTTCCAGCCCAACTTGAGATAACTCATGCCCCGATTCCAGTGAGTATCGACCAAACGGCGCTGGCATGATGTCACCACCTGAACCCCTTGCAACACTAGAAACAGCATGGTCAGCGCCATCACCCCACACAGTTGAGTTAGCGCAAACTTGTCCCGTAAGCGTGATGCTTCCAAGTTGAAGCCATTCGACTTGAGATCCAAAAAGGATTCTTCCACTTGGAACCGCAATCGGTATTGGGCAAAGGTTTGTAAAGTGGTGGGTTCATCGCTCACGACCACCCAATCTTCAGCCGCAGCTCGGTCATGAGCAAAGGCCAGGTAAACATTGCCATAGGGTTTCTTTTTACCCAGGAACACGGCTGGGGTGAAGTAGGCTTGGCCTGGTTGCAGTCGCACCGATGAAACCCGGTGCCAACGACCGGCGAGTTGAAACTGGAACGAGCTTTTGATGCGGATACGGAAATGCCAACCCAAGGTCTGGGTGAGATACTTCATCAACTTGCCATCTGCAAAACCTCGGTCTGCGAGCAAGACGACTGCGACTCCTTCTGGCAGCAACCGTGCCGATTGGCGCAGCACCCGTTGAATCGTCCACAATCGCACACTGCTGCTGGATTGGGCAACGACTCTCCAAGCGATGGGAAGGGTTCGTCCTCGATACACAACCCCGACCCACACCAGGCAGAAGCAATTCCACAGCACTGTGGTGTCCAAGCTCAAATAGATCCGCTCGTGACTCCATTGAGATAAGGCTTGAGCCATCAGCACCTGATGCATGCTTGCCACGTCAATGCGACGATTCGACAACCACCGCCGAAATCGTCGTTGATGGGACTGAGCATAGGTGGCGCGGCTCAGAACATAAACTCCAAAACCATTGAGATGAATCTGCTGACTTTGGATGATGCCAACCATCATCCAGCACAACGTTTGCAGATGTCGAACAGCGCGCCAGAGGTCTTGGCATTGACTCAGATAATCGTGCAACGCATCATAGAGACGGGAAGTAGGAGCCATTGGTTTTGCTAATGGGTGTGGTAACTGATCAGCTTAAACCAAGCTCCTCTTCCCTCCTAGCCTTCTTTTCAATCACTCAGACTTTTGTCAGTCAAGCAGGAGCTTCCTCAAGAAGTTGGGTAGCCTCTACATCTTTCTTGAGCGAGCCATAAATGTTAGCGATCGCAGCTAATTCAGCAGCACGCTTAATCGGTGTTGGAATTCTTCGTGCAGGCACAGATATCTGCTCGAAAACCTGAACAACCTCATCGGTGACTCCTATGTTTCGTCCAGTAAGTTTTTCCTCTTTACAGAGATCGAGAAGTGGTTTCAACTCTCTTGGGCCTAAATCACTTGTAGTTGCCCAGGTTGCATCCGGACGAAGTAGCTCTGATTTCATAAAACACTCAACCAGAGTGCGCTGCGTTTTCTCTTCAAGAGATTGATTGCTCAAAGAGTGATCTTCCGTCGGCTCAATCTTTGAAGCCAAGTTTTGGAACTGAGTTGCTTGCTCAGACTCCCCTATCTTTTTGTAGTAGTCAGCTAAAACAAGCCATATTTTTCTGGCTTTGTTAACTTCTTTAGTTCTGAAATAGAAATCAGCCAATCTTCGCTGGATAGCGATATCTAATTTAATCAATTCTGGGTTGTCTAAAATATTGCTATATGACATGACACTCTGCATATTATCCTGAATATCTTCAAGATATTGATCGCCAAGACCAGTTGCAATTTGAAAAGCTGTATCATATTGACCTATCAGAGCACGGGTGGAAGATGCTGCTGCGATCCAAGCCGTAGGGTCACTCCGACTAGAACCAGATGGTTCTGACCCGCAATATTTATTCGCCTCTAGAATGCTTCGAGCTTGAGTGAAAATCTCTGAGCTTTTAACCTTTTGTCCCATAAACGCATACTGCCCCGCAACACTGGCTAAAAGCATAAGCCTGTGACAAGGTTCTACCAGTGATTGATTGAGAGATAAAGGCTCTTTTAATAGCTGAATAGCCTGATTTTTCTGCCCAATATTGGCATAATCTCCGGCAAGAGAAGTTAACAGGTCAGCTTCAATAAGAGCTGGCCCAATCTCTTCTTGTGAAAGTGTGATTGAAATTGGATGAATTAAGTTCAGTAATGGAGCTAGCACAAGCGAGGACAAAATAAGCCGAAGTTTCATCTCTAATGTCCCTGCTGAATCTTAATTAATTGATTGAACCTTTTAGATCCAAGCTATTAAGTATGAAGTGATTCAAAACAGCTTGGGAATAAATTCAGGAAAGTTTGGTTCGGCAACAGTCTAACAGCACAAGATAGAAGGAATTTTCTGATTTCATGTGCCTGCAGTGAAGCTCTGATAAAGATTAGGAAGTTGCGTACAAAAAACTCCCTCTAGCGCAAGACCAAAGGGAGTTAAGACTGAAAAATAATAAGGCTCGATTAAAGCTGCACTACACCACCTGCGGCTTGCAGACGGGCACGAGCCCGCTTTAGAGCTTGGGTGGCTTGAATTTGTTCTTGACGGGTACCATTTTGGACTTGGTTGATACGAGCTTGTGCTTCAGAGTAAGCAGTACGAGCTTTTTCCAAGTCAATCGCTTCACCGCGTTCTGCACCATTCACCAAAATGGTGACTTCGTCAGCTTCAACTTCTGCAAAACCGCCCATCAACGCGATCGCCACCCAATCCTTACCGGGGCGGACGCGCATGACGCCAGTTTCCAAGGCGGTTAATAGGGGAGCATGGCCGCTTAGGATGCCCAGTTGCCCAGTCGTGCTTGGCAAGACAACTTCCTCAGCCGTAGAATCCCAAACAGTTTTGTCTGGGGCAATTACACGTACAGTTAATGTCATAGGTTTCTCCAGGGCTAGGGAATAAGAGTGGGGGACTCAAGGCTAAAGAAGCAAAATTTGGATTAGTAGCTCCTCACCTCGCGTCCCTTACCTCTCATCTCATTGCTATTTGCCTTCTGCCTTCATCTTTTCGGCTTTGGCGATCGCTTCGTTGATGTCTCCTACCAGATAGAAGGCTTGCTCAGGCAGCGCATCCAATTCGCCAGCCAGAATCATCTTGAAGCCCTTGATCGTATTCTCGATCGAGACATACTTGCCAGGAGAACCCGTAAATACTTCTGCTACGAAGAAGGGCTGAGACAAGAAACGCTCAATCTTACGAGCCCGCGCTACGGTGAGACGGTCATCTTCAGACAATTCATCCAAACCAAGAATGGCGATGATGTCTTGCAGTTCCTTATAGCGCTGTAGAGTCGATTGGACTGCACGAGCGGTGTCGTAGTGATCATCTCCAACAATGCTGGGTTGAAGCATGGTGGAGGTGGAATCTAGGGGATCTACCGCAGGATAAATCCCTTTGGAAGCAAGACCCCGCGAGAGTACAGTGGTTCCATCCAAGTGCGCAAAGGTGGTTGCAGGTGCTGGGTCGGTCAAGTCATCCGCAGGCACGTAAACCGCTTGAATCGAAGTAATTGAACCTTCGGTGGTGGAAGTAATCCGCTCTTGTAGGTCACCGACGTCAGTACCGAGTGTGGGCTGGTATCCTACCGCAGAGGGCATCCGACCTAGTAGCGCCGATACTTCAGAACCCGCTTGAACGAAGCGGAAAATGTTGTCGATGAACAGCAATACGTCTTGCTTGTTAACATCGCGGAAGTACTCAGCCATTGTCAGCGCAGTCAAACCCACCCGCATTCTGGCTCCGGGTGGTTCGTTCATCTGACCGTACACGAGAGCAATTTTGGAATCGTTGAGGTTGTCCTTCTTGATAACCCCGGACTCCATCATTTCGTTGTAGAGGTCGTTCCCTTCACGGGTGCGCTCACCTACACCACCGAATACGGAGACTCCCCCGTGCTGGGTCGCGATGTTGTTGATCAATTCCATCATGATGACGGTCTTGCCGACACCAGCACCACCGAATAGACCAATCTTGCCACCCCGACGGTAGGGGGTCAGCAGGTCGATCACTTTGATTCCGGTTTCAAATACTGAGGGTGTCGTTTCTAAATCGGTTAATTTGGGAGCGTCACGGTGGATGGGGAAAGTTTCTTGAGTATCAACTGGGCCCTTGTTGTCAATGGGCTCACCCAGCACGTTAAAAATTCGGCCTAGGGTGGGAGCACCAACGGGCACGCTGATGGGAGCACCTGTATCAACTGCTTCCATTCCACGCACCAAGCCATCGGTGGAACTCATGGCGACGGCACGAACTTGGTTGTCGCCTAGAAGCTGTTGCACTTCGCAAGTAATAGCAACGTCTTGTCCCGCTGCATTTTTACCTTCGATCTTTAAAGCGTTATAGATCCTTGGCATCTTACCGTTAGGAAATCTAACGTCTAAAACGGGACCGATGACTTGGGAAACGTAACCAACATTTGTCTTTTCTGCCGTGGTGACCATGCTCGCGCCTATGTTGTGAACAGCTATTTCGAGTACTTAAGGACAGTCTTAAAAGTCGCCATCCTCCAGCTTATCACTGAAGGGGAATCGTAAATCTTTTTGAAGTTGGCCTCAATTTTACACCTCTATCGAGATTAAAGGTGTAGAGGCGATCGCTTGGCAACTGCCATCCTCAGCTTCAGTTAGCTTTAGTTGGATAGCGGCACGAAGTCACGCGAACGCTTATACAGTTTTGGTGTCCAATAACAGTCATTAACAGTCATTCAGTTTAAGGATGGCGAGTTAGGGGTGACGGGTTAAGGGTGGCGAGTTAGGGGTGGCGATCGCTCTACTTCCTTTTTCTCCAGACACCGATCCCAAATACCCCAAACCCAAGTAGAACGCCAACGAAACTGGGTTCAGGAATTGCTGTTGGGCTGCTTCTAGGAAACAGATTGCCATAGATTTGCACATTAACATCCGATGACTTATTCCAACCGCCAACCCCAGATGAACCACTAGCAGCGTACGTTCCAGGCAGGCCGTCGTTATTGGAGTTCCAGGTGCCAACATAATCTGGCGTTCCTTGGTAAATTCGCAATAGCCGATAGAAATCATCTGCCCCTGCTGGCGAAGAACCACTCAAATCCGCATTAGAAGCATGCAAGATAGGAAAAACGTTCCAAATTTCCGCACTGGTGAAGCCGCTCCCATTCACGAAGAATTGGTAGAGATTGCCTCCTTCTACCGTCCAGTTAAGGCCGCTGAAGTCTATTTGCCAAATTTTGCGATAAAGCTGCACTGGCTCAGCCCAGTAGTTTTCACCATTGCTGTAAGTCACTTGAGAAATGTTGATTTGGGGATCAGAACCATTCGTCGGCCCTGTGTGGAGTGTACTCAGGCCAGAGATCCCTGCCTCAACCTGACCGCCCCATAGAGTAAAGCTTTGCCAGAAATGCTCAGGAATGTTTGCTGTTGTGTTGACGACACCAATCACAACCCACACTCGCAATGTGTCAACCAAATAAGTTTGGCCTGTAGTTCCCAGGACAAAATCATCTCCGATCGGGTAGGAATAACCAGAGCTGATCAGATCAGCAAAACCCCAACTAATGTTGCTGCGGTCTTGATCAGCGGCAGGATTGTTGGGAGCGGTGTTGTTAATGTTTTTGGTAGGCAGTCCCCGCTCAAACAGCAAGGTTGCCTGTGCCTCACTCCCACCACTAGTTGCAAGCGCCAGAGCAATGAGGAAAGATTTAAGGGCTGTATTGATAGAGATCCCCATAAAATCCATGGCTCTCTAGAATGCAGGATGGGGTCGAGGCTTCCAAGCTAAAGCTCTTTGTATGACTGAGAAAATCTTGGCGTGGAGAGCAACGGCTCAGTAGAAATAAACTCACTCGATTCCGAATCGCGAACCCTAAAGTCCCAAAACTTCTAACGTTAAGCTGGCATGATGTTTTTAAGATTTCTAGTAGTTCCACCTAGAATTATCTAAAAAAATACACCGCAAGACGGATTGTGAAGAGTGAGCAAACTAAGGCCAGCTTAGCAAACAAGATTCTGATGGCAAGTAATCTGCGAGACGGGAACGTAATTCTGGGTCATTAGACCTATACAGATATTCAGAAGTCGATTCCTGAATCAGCTAGTAAAAACACGGATTGTTGAGTTTGAGACAAAAATTAATTTTGTTCCCGTTGGATACAGACCAGATAGAAGCCTAAAACCAGCGCGATCGCCTTGACTCCCTCAGCCCGAAACCCCCAGAAGGCAACCACAATCGCGATCGCTCATGACTACAGGTGCGACAAACTAACAAGATTGAGTTCGGGAACCCGTACAGTCGCATCAGTTGCAATCGTCTCTAACCTTGGGTAGATTAGCACTCAGGGATGGAGAGTGCTAACGCCTCAATCCCTCAGATCAGATCGACCTGTGACTGTGGACAAAAGCTCAGCTCAAAATCTTAGTTAAAGTCTTGGGCTGAATCGCTGCTGGTGGCTTAGGCAAGCAAACTAATTTAGCTTTGCATCAACCTTAGCGCTACAGCATGGGTTACGACATTTCAGATTTGGCTTGACCAGATTAAGCCTGCTGAAATTGAACTGAATCTAACCTGTAGTGTGGAGAATTTTTTTATGGCAGCTGTATCTCTGAGCGTTTCTACCGTTAAGCCTTTGGGCGATCGCGTATTTGTTAAAGTAAGCGCGGCTGAAGAAAAAACTGCGGGTGGCATCCTCTTGCCCGACAACGCTAAGGAAAAGCCTCAAGTTGGAGAAGTGGTCCAAGTGGGTCCTGGCAAGCATAACGACGCTGGTGGTCGTCAGGAACTGGAAGTAAAAATTGGAGACAAAGTGCTGTACTCCAAATACGCTGGTACCGACATCAAACTGGGTACCGAAGAGTACGTACTACTCTCTGAGAAAGATATTCTTGCGGTTGTTTCATAGTTTAGAACTCCTTTAGTCATTAGCCATTAGCTGCCGGGGTTAGGAGAATGCCGCACCCTGAGGCTAACCGTTACGAGCTAACGACTAATCACTAAACGCCAAAAGCTTTCAAGCTTCAATCCGATTTCGTTGTCCTCATTACTGAACTCAAATCCCTATGGCTAAGCGCATCATTTATAACGAAAACGCTCGTCGTGCTCTAGAAAAAGGCATGGACATCCTGGCTGAAGCCGTGGCTGTCACCTTGGGTCCCAAAGGCCGCAACGTAGTTCTAGAGAAGAAGTTCGGCGCACCCCAAATCGTGAATGATGGTGTCACGATCGCCAAAGAAATTGAACTCGAAGATCACGTTGAGAACACTGGCGTTGCCCTGATTCGCCAAGCTGCTTCTAAGACCAACGACGCTGCGGGTGACGGTACTACCACTGCAACTGTGTTGGCTCACGCGATCGTCAAAGAAGGTCTGCGTAACGTCGCTGCGGGTTCCAACGCGATTTCCCTCAAGCGTGGAATCGATAAAGGGACTGCTTTCTTGGTAGAAAGAATCAAAGAGCATGCTCGCCCAGTAGAAGATTCCAAGTCGATCGCTCAAGTCGGTGCCATCTCTGCGGGTAACGACGATGAAGTTGGCCAAATGATTGCCAACGCGATGGACAAGGTGGGCAAAGAAGGCGTCATCTCCCTCGAAGAAGGGAAGTCCATGACCACTGAACTGGAAATCACCGAAGGGATGCGCTTTGACAAAGGCTATATCTCTCCTTACTTCGCTACCGACACCGAGCGAATGGAAGCAGTTCTCGATGAGCCTTTCATCCTAATCACCGATAAGAAAATTGCCTTGGTGCAAGACTTGGTGCCCGTACTAGAGCAAGTTGCTCGTGCAGGTCGTCCTTTGGTGATCATCGCTGAAGACATCGAAAAAGAAGCGCTAGCAACTTTGGTTGTGAACCGTCTGCGTGGCGTACTGAACGTTGCTGCTGTCAAGGCTCCTGGCTTTGGCGATCGCCGTAAAGCAATGCTCGAAGACATCGCTGTTCTAACAGGTGGTCAACTAATCACCGAAGATGCTGGCCTGAAACTAGATAGCACCAAGCTAGATAGTCTCGGTCGCGCTCGTCGCATCACCTTGACTAAGGACACCACCACCATCGTGGCTGAGGGCAACGAAGCTCAAGTCAAGGCTCGCGTTGAGCAGATTCGTCGTCAAATGGAAGAAACCGATTCTTCCTACGACAAAGAGAAGCTGCAAGAGCGCTTGGCTAAACTAGCAGGTGGCGTTGCTGTAATCAAAGTCGGCGCAGCAACCGAAACCGAAATGAAGGATCGTAAGCTCCGTCTAGAAGACGCGATCAACGCAACCAAGGCTGCGGTTGAAGAAGGCATCGTTCCTGGTGGTGGCACCACTTTGGCTCACCTCTCTCCTCAACTGGAAGAGTGGGCTAACAGCAACCTCAAGGGTGAAGAACTCACAGGTGCCCTGATCGTGGCTCGTGCTCTGGCTGCTCCTCTCAAGCGGATTGCTGAGAATGCAGGCCAAAACGGTGCGGTCATTGCTGAGCGCGTCAAAGAGAAAGACTTCAACGTGGGCTTCAACGCTGCAACCAACGAATTCGTTGACATGTTCGAAGCTGGGATCGTTGACCCCGCGAAAGTGACTCGTTCCGCTCTGCAAAACGCAGCTTCCATTGCTGGCATGGTGCTAACCACCGAGTGCATCGTGGTTGACAAGCCTGAGCCTAAGGATGGCGCTCCTGCTGGTGCTGGTGCTGGCATGGGTGGCGGCGACTTCGACTACTAAGTCTTTCGCTAATCATCTAAGTTAATTAGTCCCAAGGGTAGGAGTTGGTCATGTACCGCTCCTACCTTTTCTTTTGCAGTTTTTTAGAACCTAAAGCGATCGCGATCGCCCACATCAAAGCTAGGCTGCTAGTTACCCATATAAGGCTCGCCGGACAAGAGGAAGACTAAGAACATACTCATCCAGGCTAGAGCCACCAAATAGATTAGAAGCGCTAAAGAATTTAGTAACAACTGCGATACGCTCTGCCACACCTTCCGCTTTTGCCTCACTGCTGTGATGACCTTCAGCACTCCTGTAATGATTAGTGGAAGAGTCGCGATCGCTGCTAGAAGCAAGCCACAGAAAAGAGCGAGGGTTGAGAAGAAGGGTATTTTATAAAACGCAGCAGACGCCAACATCATTAAACTAGCTACAACCAGCAAACTGGCACAAGCAAGTTCTCCGATCAGGCACTTTTTATCTAGTTTTGCTTGCCTCTGGCCCCTAAGCGCGCTTCTACCAATTAGTACCCCATGCAATCCGGGTGATCCTATGAGTATGCCTACAAAGAAAATATTGTGTTGAGCTGCGATCGCCGCTAAAAGCAAACCGCAGAGAAAACCGAGGGCTGGGAGGAACGGTCTTAGCTTGGACACAAAAGACCTCAGCATTATTAAATCAGCTAAAACCAGCAAGCGAGCACAGTTAAGTTCTACAGCAACTACACTAACCGGACCTCTAATTTCTCAAATGATTATTACCAACTAGGATGGAGAGCGATCGCCTGCATCAAAGTTCGATCCTACATCTTCTCTGTAAGAATATAAAACAAGAAATTTGTATGGCTAAGCAAACAATCTCTGATCAACTCAAGGTAGAATCGCTAGACTGGGCAATTGCTCATATTAGAAAGTTTGGAGATACAGATATATTTCCTGTCCCATTCGAATATGAAGCGATCCAGATTAGCTGGAATGGAATTAGGAATGAGTTAACTCATATTAATATCAAAGAATATGAAGGAAGACCTTTTCAAAGGATTCTGATTCCAAAGCCTCAGGGCGGCTTTCGTGTAGCCATCCAGCTTGATCCAATAGATGCTTTGCTATATACCGCACTAGTCTATGAAGCTGCTCAACTGATAGAGCAGAGCAGGGCTCCGAAAGAAAGTAAAATTGCTTGTTCTTATCGAGTGGAAATTGACTCTAGTGGTCAGTTATTTCGAAAAGATAGCGGTTGGAATGATTTCCATGAACGATCAGCTAGCTTGGCCGAATCAGGCCAGTATAGTTATGTAATCACCGCAGATATATCTGATTTTTATAATCAAATAAGCCACCATCGGGTAAGAAATGCATTGGAACTGTCTGGAGTATTAAGCTCCCGTGCAGAGAATTTTGAAAATTTTTTAATGAATCTTACACGTGGTCAATCCAGGGGGATTCCAGTAGGCCCTTCAGCGTCTATTTTACTTGCCGAAGCTTGCTTAAATGATGTGGATAGCTTTCTCTTACGTAAGGGCTATACTCACGTTCGCTATGTAGACGATTTTAGAATTTTCTGCCCTAATCTTACGAAAGCTTATAAAGCATTGCATGATCTTTCTGAGTATTTATACACTGCTCATAGATTAACATTACAAGCAGGGAAGACAGAGATAAAACCCCTAGAGAGGTTTGTGGCCCATGAACTGTTTGATCCGGAGAGATTAGAAGAACAGACAAAAGCCAACAAAATAGATAGTTTATTAAAAGCTTTTTCAGTAGAGCGCGAAGAAGTATTTCAAGTTTTTTTGCGCTATTCAAATCCTTTGGATCTCGAAAGTCTAAGCCTTCAAGATCAAGAAATCTCAAAAGAAGAAGTAAACAAAATTGCAAGGGAAAATATTTTAGAGCTTTTTACTAGCTGCTTAACTGAAAATATCCTTCACTTGGGTCTCGCACGCTATTTATTAAGACGAGCTTTGCTTCTCAGAACTAATGTTTTACATGAAAGTGTTTTGAATAATTTAGATAAGCTTGCTCCTGTGATGCGAGATGCAATGATATACCTAAGTAAAACTACAACATCAAGCAATTCACCATATGTTGGTGAAAGATTGATAGAGTTTTATAGAAAATCAGAGATTTCTTTTCTTCCCTATATGGGCCTTTGGCTATCTTACATATTAGCAAATCACTTTGCTTCTGATTTTGAAAGGGATATTAATAATATCTGTGACTCCCTAAGAATTCAGCTTGGTACACGTCCATTTGCACTATTAGCTAGAAAACTAAAGTACCTAGACTGGGTCAGGGAGCAGAAGGAGACCTGGCAGAACAATAATCCCTGGGATAAGCGTGCAATCATATGGTCCGCATCAGTCTTATCGGAGGATGAAAGAAGATATTGGCTTGCCCGAGTGCAGAACGCCGGAGACCTATTAGACAAGGCTATAGCAACAGCAGCACTTTCTATAAAGATTTGAGCTTGTATTCGTTTAAGAAGTAACTGAGAGACTGACTCACCATTCTCTCTAACAAACGTACTACAGCAACTTCTTCATAAGACCATCGCCCCACAGATGCAGGGCAATTATTTATTTAGAACCAAATTGTTGTTTGGCTTGCTCGTAGACTTCGACTGTGATTTGGGTGATGTCTGCTTCTTGAGCAAACTTTTCGATTTTTTTGCGGGCCGCAGGGCGAACGAAGAACGGAATCTCCTTGAGGCGGGCTTCCGCGTCTGCGGTCCACTGAATTGCATCACTCATCGTCTGTAGCTCCCACGCACTAATTGATTTGGGCCTTGCGCCATTTTTAGAGCGTAGACTTACCTGCTCTAGATGGCAAGAAAAAATCTAGAGTTAAATTATTTTTATACCGTAAACTTACCGAACTCAGCAGGCAGAGTGGAAGAACCTCTGGCTATAGACTTAAGAATCCACCGTATAAAAAACTACCATTTATTGTGTTGAGTTCTTGAACTTATGTCCACTCAACTAAGTAATTCTAGGGATGACAGAGCTTCACCAAAAATTTAGATTTGTGTCGTTGGTGTAAAGTTGACTCCAAAAAGTGTGAAATCAGTCAGAATAGTGCTGAATTACCAGGGTGCTGAAGTCATATCCGTTATCTTGAAAGCCGTTGGGCTAGAACAGCGGCCTTCCTTCTTTCAGTTGTGTGTTCTCTGAATAATGATCACCCTTGATCCCGCGAATTCTGTTAGCAATAACGTCTACCCGTTCGCGCCGAACGATTGCTGATAATCCGAGTCCAGTCGTAAGGTTAAGCCGCTAATGATGATGTTCGATTGTTGATGGAATTTTTGGTTTAAGTTTTCCCACTCAAATTTAGGCGATCGCCCTAACTCAAGTTTGCTTTAACAGCTACATTAGTCTCCTGTTTTACATTTATGGAGGCTCTGTTCCTGCTGACTTTAGCTTCGGAATTGTTCCTCATCCAGCTCATTCATCCCTGTAAGCTTGGCTCAGATAATATTTTGGGCTGACAATATTCATTCACACTGTTTTGGAACTCAGCTTTGCCTAACTCCACGCGACATCGTAGAGGAGGCAATTCGATGGCACGTCAAACGACACTGCAACAGCAATCCGCTCAAAGCCAGCCTGTGGCTCAGCATTCCCGCACCGCGCGCTTTTGGCGACCTTTTTATCGAGGAGCCTTTGTACTTTCGCTTTTTGGTCTCACTTTGCAGACATGTGCAATGCCCATTGCCGCAGCAGCGACGAATGTTCAACTGCCGCTATCTACGAAAGGAGCCAGCATCATTGATGCGAGCGGCCAGCCAGTCCTGTTACGGGGAATCAACTGGTTTGGTATCGAAACTGAGACTCATGCTCCGCATGGTTTGTGGGCAAGAGACTATAAAGAGATGCTGGCCCAAATCAAAGACCAAGGCTATAACTTGATTCGGCTACCTTATTCAGTGGAATCGTTGCGATCGAGCACTGTGCAAGGCGTTGATTTTAGCATTGGCAGCAATCGTGACCTGCAAGGCAAAACTCCCCTGCAAATCATGGATTTGGTGATTCAAGAAGCCAATCGTCAAGGACTGTTGGTACTGCTCGACAGTCATCGGCTCAACGATCAAAAAATTCCTGAACTTTGGTATGGAGATGGTTTTACAGAAGCGGACTGGATCGACACTTGGAAAATGCTGGCGACCCGCTACAGGAAACAGTCCAATGTGATTGGGGCAGACCTGAAAAACGAACCCCACGGTCGGGCCAGTTGGGGCACGGATGATCCCGCAACGGATTGGCGACTGGCGGCAGAACGGGCAGGCAAAGCGATTCAGGCGATCGCTCCTCACTGGTTAATTGTGGTGGAGGGCGTCGAGAAAAACGTACCGGGCCAAAAGCTTCCCTACCATTGGTGGGGCGGTAACTTGGAAGGGGTCAAGCAAGATCCAGTGCGCCTACCTGTAGCCAACAAGCTGGTTTATTCTCCCCACGAGTATGGCCCTGGCGTCCTTGACCAAAGCTGGTTCTCTGATCCAGCGTTTCCCAATAACCTGAAAGCTCGTTGGGAAACTGGATTTCATTACATTGCAACTCAAGGGATCGCGCCCATCTTGGTGGGAGAGTTTGGTGGTCGTCAAGTTGACAGCACCTCAAAAGAGGGGATTTGGCAACGCAAGTTCGTGGAATTTATTAACCAGAACGACCTCAGCTTTACCTACTGGAGTTGGAACCCTAACAGTGCTGATACAGGCGGCATCTTGCAAGATGATTGGCGTACGGTTAATCCAGCTAAGCAACAACTTTTAGGCCCGTTGCTCTCCTTAGCGAGTGGTGTGGTGGGTTCTACTCTAAATCAGATTGACAGCACACTCTCTAGTCCTATCCCCCTTCCTGCTCCAACTCCCATTCCAACTCCAACTCCAACGCCTAGCCCAACGCCCGCACCCAGTCCAATGCCTGATCCCACGCCTGCACCCACTCCAACTCCAACGCCTGAGCCCACGCCTACTCCCGCTCCAACTCCAACTACTTCGACGCAACTAAAAGCAGAAGCCATTATGCAATCCGAGTGGGCTTCTGGATTCTGTACTAATCTGCGGGTCACTAACCTAGGTACGACAAATAGTAGACCTAACTGGCAAGTGACTTTCCAAATGAATGAGGCCGCGATCGCAAATAGCTGGAATGGCAACTTTAGGAAGCAAAGCACAGGCTATGTAGCGACTGCTCCAGGTTGGGCTAGGGTCATTGCTCCCAATAAAACCGTGGAGATGGGTTTCTGCGCTGACAAACTTGGCACCGACTATAAGCCAACCCAAGTAGTCGTCAAATAAAATCACCTTCCTGGTAATCAGGGAGCAAACTTTTAGCAGTAGGGGGTTACGTCTTCACCGCATTTGTCCGCCAGGTAAGACAACGCTCGAAACCGTAGCCCTACTAACTGCTCATAAAGTGGGTTCAGCTTGCACAGCGGCGGAATGTGCACAACTTTGCGACCAAAGAGTTGAATATCCCGCTCAAAAGGACACTGAGCGGGAATCAACCTACAGAGGAATCGAGCTACCTGAGGATCTTGAATATCTAGCTCATCCAACCATTCCCGCACTGGATGCAGTAAATCGTGTTTCTCTGCCTCGGTGAGGTTGAGTACAGCAGGTGTGGCTGTAGCTACTTGGTTTCCGGAAGGGCTAGTTTGCGGATCGTAGAGAGTGTGACGCAATGCTTCCAGGACTTCTAAGCTCTGACCTAGGGCTTGGCAAAACTGCTCTAGCAAACCATCTTCTTGCGCCGAGTAGATGCCATCAGCGATCGCAACCATCACAGCAGTTCTCAAAAAGTGTTGGGCAATTTCATCACTTTGGCCCAAACTAGCGGCTAACTCACTGGGTGTAATCGCTGCCATAGCTCCTAAGCTGGTAGCGGGGGCTAAATCTTGCTGAGTCAGGCTAGTAATTAAATCTTGCTCCTCAGGGTCAAAGTTACCATCGGCCCAGGCGATCGCGAGGAGCCCGCGTAACCAAGCAGAAATTTGGTCGTTAGTCGGAGGAGATTGCACAAGATCGGACATAGAATTCTACTGAATCTCAAGTGGCAACTTGAACTGATTTTAGCTCTAGTCTTACCTGAGCTACCTGTAAACTAGACTGGCAATTCTCAGTGAGGAAGTTTCGTGACCCTGCAAGAATTTGGTTTGCTATTGATGTCAATTCTCGCCAGTGTTGCGGGGCAATTCTTCCTCAAAGCGGGCGCACTCAAACTCGGCAAAGTAAATGCCGACAATGTGTTGAACCATATCCTTGGTATTTTGCTCACCCCTGAGTTAATTGCTGGTCTGACTTGTTATGCCTTTGGTGCGATCGCTTATATTTTGCTCTTGACCCGCGTCAATCTCAGTATTGCTGGCCCCTCGGTAGCCTTGAGTTATGTTTTTGCCGTGATGCTAGGCTATTTTATCTTCCGCGAAGCGATTCCCCTCAGTCGAGTCGTAGGGCTGGGTTTAATCGTAAGCGGTGTGCTTTTGGTCATTTGGCAAAAGTGAGATCCTCCCACGCTGTCAGATCTGCGTTGCCCTTCAACTAAAAATCTCGACTAAAGATATTGCTGCAAAATTTCTGCGGTGGCCTGTCCCGTTTTTGTCCAGCTAAATTGTGCAGCTCTGGCTAACCCACGTTGGCGTAGTTGCGATCGCAAGTTTGCGTCTGTCGCGATCGCCTGCATTGCCTCTGTGAGTTCTTCTACTTGGTAAGGGTTCACAAAGAGAGCAGCATCACCCGCCACTTCTGGTAAAGATGCCAGATTAGAGGTGATTACAGGAGTTCCACAGGCCATTGCTTCCAAGACAGGCAAACCAAATCCTTCCCAGAGGCTCGGAAAAACCAAGGCAATCGCTTGATTGAGCAGCTTGGGCAATTGTGTATAGGGCACATAATCAAGAAACTTCACCTGCTGTTGTAATCCTAGTGCTGCGATTTGCGCTTGCAGTGCCGGGGTGTAGCGCGGATCAGGGGGACCAGCGAACCACAATTCATAATCTGAGCTATTGGGTAAGGCGGCAAAAGCTGAGACTAAATGCTGAGGGTTTTTGTGTGGGTTATGACGCCCTAAATAAAGGAAATAGTTTTGTTGAGGCAACTGCAAATCGTGAAAATTGCTAATGTCATAAGCGAGTGGAATGGCAGTCACTTTGTTGCTAGAAATACCACAAAAAGCAACCACATCTTGGGCAGTTGCTAGTGAATTGCAAATAATATGCTCTGCTTGCCTTAATACGGTGGGAATGTAGGATCGACAATAAAGCTTTTGCGCTTGAGAAAACCATTGAGGAAAATGCAAAGGAATCAAGTCATGAATCGTGACGATCGCCCGACAGCTTTTGGAGATAGGTGCTTCTGGCACAGGAGAAAATAGTAATTTAGAATGTAAATTCTGATATATTTTCGGTAAATAAAACTGAGTCCAAAGCAACCGTTTGAGATGTCCTTTAGCCCCAGCCTCTGTTGTTAAATCAGCCGGAGATGGATAAGTTTTTATATTGTCTTGTAGCAGTATTGGGCTTACGGCCTGCATATCTGCAAGAGGCAAAGATTTGAGCAGATTAAGGCTATAAGTTGCCCAGCCTGTCGGTCTTTCAGGTAAAAAGGCTAAGTTAATCAGAACTGACATTGAGGCTTGATTTGGGTTTCAACCCTAGAGGATATTGCTTACAGTCGAATAACAATAGGACGATTTTTCTAAATGTGGGGTTTAAAGTTTGTAGAAAAAGCCCTAAAAACTTAATTAACAAATAGATTCTGAGTAATAACTGTTCAGCTAAAGGCCGGTGCTTTTGATAGTAATAAAGCTGGCTTCTACGGTACTCGATCGCCATCGCATCGGCTCGTTGGCTCACGGAATGCCCATGCAAATGAATAAGTGCAACTTTAGGAGTATAGAGAATTTTCCAGCCTAGGTTGCGCGATCGCTGGCATAGATCCGACTCCTCGAAGTACATAAAGAAGTTTTCATCGAATCCATCCAATCTGTCAAACAATTCTTTTCTAATAAAAATTGCTGCTCCAATTACAACTCCAACTTCCTGAATAGTTTGAAATTGCTGGCAAATTGACACCTGATTTTGAGGATTTTTATACTTTTTGAGTTGTTGCTGAGCGCGATATTCTCCTTGCAATCCGATCGCAGGAACCACAGAAATCTGTAAAGTTCTATCTGGGTTGAGGAGCTGAGGTCCAATCATGCCAACGTCGGGACGACTTTGGATCAACTCTATCAAGTGCGGTAGTGGGTCACAGATTAGGACAGTATCGGTATTGAGCAAAAATAAAAAATTTCCTTTAGCTGCTTTTGCGCCTACATTATTACCTGTACCAAAGCCTAAGTTTTTAGCTTGTTGAATTAGGCGAACTTGAGGAAATTTCTGCGCGACTAATTCTGAACTGCCATCCGTAGAAGCGTTATCCACCACAATCACTTCATAAGAAGTTGAATGAATAAAATTTTCAATTGAATTTAAGCAGTCTAAGATAACTCCTGCACCATTGTAGTTAACTAAAATAATTGAGACTAAAATATCGTTTTGCATCAGTCAAAAAGCATTTTCTACCCTAACTAGCCTTCAATAGTTTAAAGGTTAACTTATGACGCAATTTTTCCAAATCAAACAATACCTTCAAGGCCCAAATCCTAAAAGCGATCCCCTCGGAGCCGTAACCTGCTTGCCAACTTCGCCAAGCTAAGCGAAGAATGCCTAAACCGAAGTCTAAGTAGCGATCGCTAAAGGGATCTTGCCATTGGGGATTGGTTTGCTGGTGAAAGCGCAAATAAAAGGCCTGACTCAAATTCCGATGAATCAGGTAACTTTTGCCTGTGATTCGGCATTTTTTACCCAGCCAAACGATTAATTCTCGGTAGAACTTGCCCGCATCTTTAACTACCCCGACAGTATTGGAGCCATGAATTCTGTATCTGACTAGAGGTTGTCGTACATGAGCAACCTTGCCCAACTGTGCTGCCACGATCGCTACCCAAACATCGTGGTACCAGTGCACCTCCGCTTGGGGCGGAAACGGCAGTACCGAGGGCAATAGGGTTGCACAGAATAGCAACGAGCAACCTGTGACTGTGTTCCATAAGAGCAATAACTCGGCAGTAAGTTTTTCGGGATGGCGGCTCTCAAACTCCCAAGCAGAAGCGTGTAAGGTGCGATCGCTGCCATCAATCAGTTCTAAGTCAGAATGTACCAGCAGCGCTTTCTCGGTTCGCAGAGTTTCTAGCAATACCTCTAGCTTATGAGGTTGCCAAATATCGTCTTGATCAGCAAAGGCGATCGCAGTCACAGTGGGGTCAGCAGCGACATAGTGCAAGCCCCGCTCGAAGTTGTGATAGGAATTGAGGTTTTGCGTATGAAAATGGCAGATAAAGTGATCGTCATGGCTCACCAGTTGTTGAATCATTTGTTGCGACTCAACCTGGGAGCAATCATCCACAATATGACAAACCCAGTTTTGCCAAGTTTGGGTTTGAATAGATGCAATTTGCTGACGAAAATAGTGCGGATCAGGGTTGTAAGTGGCTAAAACAATCCCAATTCGCTCTTGATTCAGCATGTCATCATTAAGCCAATTCAATTTGGCAGTCATCCCCCACCATAAATCTTAAAGCTTTGGGCCGACGGGGATGCACACTCAAGGATGCGTTACGGCCAATCACACTATCCACAATGCGCTGATGAATATTGACGACTTTAGCGCCGCGCAAAATCACACTATGGTCAATGTCTGTGTCAATCAGCGTTACTTGATCGCCAATGCTGCTGTAAGGCCCAATAAAGCAATTTTCTAAATGACAGTTCTGCCCAATGATCACCGGGCCACGCACCGTACAGTTAAGCAGTTGTGAGCCTTCGCCGATTGCTACCCTGCCGCTCACCTGGGACTGAGCATCAACTTCGCCCGCAATTTGAGGATTCACGTAGCTGTCGAGAATAATTTGATTGGCAGCGAGCAAATCATCTTTTTTCCCAGTGTCTAGCCACCAACCCAACAGTTGAGTCGCTTGCACATTTCGCTGTTGATCGATCAAGTACTGAATGGCATCTGTGATCTCCAGTTCTCCTCGCGCGGACGGTTGGATATTGTCGATCGCATGATGAATCACGGGTGAGAAAAAGTAGACTCCCACCAGAGCCAAATCAGAGGGGGGGTGCTGGGGCTTTTCAATCAAGCGTATGATCCGTCCATCCTCCGCCACCTCTGCCACCCCAAAGGCGCTAGGGTTCTTCACCGATCGCAGGAGAATTAAGGCATCTAGGTCTTGCTGGGTAAATTTCTCTAAAAACTGGTCCAGGCTATCTTGGATCAGGTTGTCGCCCAGGTACATGATGAAGGGCGAATCTCCCAAGAAGGGTTGAGCTATTTTGACGGCATGAGCTAGCCCTGCGGGTTGGTCTTGCTGAATATAGGTAATATTGGCTCCAAAGCGATCGCCATCTCCAGTCCTGACCTTCACTTCTTCCCCAGTTTCGGGGCTAATGATAATACCAATTTCGGTAATGCCTGCGGCCACAATGCCTTCAATCCCATACCAGAGAATGGGTTTGTTTGCGACGGGCACTAATTGTTTGGCTCCCGTATAGGTGAGCGGTCGCAGCCTTGTCCCTTTACCCCCGGAGAGAATCAGTGCTTTCATGGGTTTGAGTATAGAGTTCCGCTAGCATCTGTCTGAGTCCTTGTCGCCAGTGAGGAGGATAAGTTCCCAGAACTCCCGCTATTTTGGCACAGGAGAGAACTGAGTAAGCTGGACGATGGGCAGGTGTAGGATAGTCGGCAGTCGTGATCGGCACCACTCGTTGAATTTTGAGGGAAAAGCCTAGTTGCTTGGCTTCTTCGAAAATGGCAATCGCAAAGTCATACCAACTAGCCACACCGCTGTTGGTGTAATGGTAAATGCCTGTAGTTTTTGAGCTGGCGTGGGGGATAAACTGAGCGATCGCTTGAGCTAAATCCTTGGCCCAAGTGGGACTCCCAATTTGATCGGCCACTACCCGAATTTCTTCGCGCTCTGCTCCCAAGCGCAGCATGGTTTTCACAAAATTACTTTTGCCATAGCTACCGTAAACCCAAGCGGTTCTGATCACGGCATAGTTGGCGGTACTCAGCGCGATCGCCATTTCCCCCATCAACTTAGATTTACCATAAGCTCCCAGCGGATTGGTTGCATCCGTTTCTCCGTAAGGATGGCTTTGGGTACCGTCAAACACATAATCGGTCGAGATGTGAATGAAAAAAGCGCCTACCCGTTGTGCTGTTTCTGCTAAAACCTGGGTAGCAGTTGCATTCACGGCGATCGCTTGCTCTAATTCCGTTTCGGCTTTATCGACCGCTGTATAAGCAGCCGCATTCACGATTATGTCTGGCTGTAGCTTTTCTACGACCTGAAGAATTTGTTCAGGATGGGCTAAGTCTAAAGCGTCTCGTCCCCAGCTTGTGACCTCTCCGACAGAGGTGAGGCAGGTCTGTAGCTCTTGTCCAACTTGGCCGTTAGCCCCAGTGACTAAAATCCGTTTCATGCGAAATTTTCTGCAACTTGAAAGGGTTGACCTATTTGATCTTTCGCGGACAAGATAGGCGTTTCTCCAGCCAAAGGCCAAGCGATCGCCAAATCTGGATCATTCCATAAAATACAGCGCTCTCCGCCCGGAGCATAGTAATCCGTCGTTTTATACAGGACTTCTGCCACATCCGAAATCACGAAAAATCCGTGAGCAAAGCCCGCAGGTATCCAGAGCTGCTGCTGATTTTCGGCACTGAGCAAGCGACCCACCCACTGCCCAAACGTAGGAGAACTCCGACGAATATCAACTGCCACGTCAAACACAGCCCCGACCACGACCCGCACTAGCTTTCCTTGCGGTTGCTGAATCTGGTAATGCAATCCCCGCAGCACATTTTTTTGGGAGCGAGAATGGTTGTCTTGCACAAAGGTAACTGTGGTGCCAGCTTTCTCGTTAAAGGTTTGGTGGTTGAAGCTTTCAAAAAAGAAGCCGCGATCGTCTCGAAAGATCCGAGGCTCAATTAGCAAGACATCTGGAATCTCAGTTGGCACAATATTCATGTCACTTCTCACACGGATTGCTCAGCTTTTATTAGCTGCCTGGGCAATATTTGCCTGGTTGCGTTCCCAGAATATCACTGTTATGACAAGCTAGAAGTAGCGGAGGCTTCGCACCAAATCCAGGCCAAATCTATACCAATCAAGTTATTCAGTGGTTTTCCAAACCCAACCTCAGCAATTGCAACAGCTTTAGCGAAGTTTGTGTAAATCTCTATGAATAATTTTGTGAGTGGTTCAATAGTGTGAGTGAACTTGGCTAAATTTATCTAGAATTTATAAAACAACAATTTTTGTTTTCAGTGCGTTCACGCACGTAACGCTAGAATTAAGCTGAAACTTACAGTATTAGTTTCAATCTTTTATAAGACTTAGGGCTTTTATAAAATTAGGGGTTCACTTTTGGCTAGAGCAGCCTTCTAACCTCAGTATCTAACGAGTCTAGATTGCGTTCTCCTTATCTAAGACTTTTAGCTCCAGCAGGTTAGTTGTTAGTAGCACGTGTTACCTGTTATCTACGGTTGGTCGAATATCCGGGCTATTGAAGTAAAGAGACCGAAATTTTAGTGGACAGGCTAAATACACATCAACATTTGAGTTGGCAGGTAGAGGGGGTACCGGGTGCAGCATCCTCACCAGAGTTGAAATCGCACGGGTCTCCTGACAATGCCGCTACGTCCCGCATTCAGCAACTAGAAACTGAGTTGTGGGTAGAACGCTTTTGCCGTCAACTCAGCGATCGCCTTGCAGATCACTTAGTCCACCATGCTCATGCCCCGGACCTGACCACTGCTTTACAGCCCGAAGCAGAAATTTTTCAAATTATTGTTAATGAACTCAGATCTGCCTTAGGCAACGGCATTGTCGCGATCGCTCTGCCTTACGAGACCCCTGTAGCTGCATTAGCAACTTCTTCAGTTTCTGCTCCAGAAGTAGTGTTGGCTTTCCGCATTGGTCATGTGGCGTCTCAGCAATTGCAACGAGCTAACCCGTTAGTCTCCGCAATGACGATCGCTACCAGCAAGCCCCTCAAATTCACCTTGGGGGAACTGCTCACCTTGAGCGATTTACAAAGCCTGCATCATCATACTCACCCTACTGCTTGGCCCATTGCTGATGTGGCTGGAGCTGTTTTGGGTTGGTTGATTGTGTTTGACGCGTTTGGTGAGGAGAGGCTAGCAAGTCTGCCAGATTGGGAGAGACAGTTAAGAGTTGACTTGATTGAGCGAGTAGGACGGCAATGCGCGATCGCAGTGCAGCAAGCCCGACAACTCAATGCCGCTTGCCCGCACTGTCAGAAGCTAGAAACCCGCAATCGCGAGTTAGAGCGTACCAACCAACTTAAAAGTGAGTTTTTGGCTAATACCAGCCACGAAATTCGCACTCCTCTTAGCTCAATCTTAGGTTTTACTCACTTGCTACGAGAGCAAGGTTATAACCCCAGCAGCTTACGCCATCGAGAATATCTCAACATTATTCTGACGAGTGGACAGCATTTATTGGCCTTAATTAATGACATCTTAGATTTATCCAAAATCGAGGCCAATCAACTCGATTTGCAATGGGAAACTACCAAAGTTGAAGAGATTTGTCGCGGCGTTTTTAAATTAGTCAAAGAAAAAGCGAGTGACAAAGGCTTGGAGTTGCGCCTTGACCTCGATCCACATGTGACTACGTTTGTGGCTGACCCGTTGCGGCTCAAGCAGATGTTATTCAACCTGCTCTCCAACGCCTTAAAATTCACAACTAAGGGCACGGTAGGTTTGCAGGTGCGGTTGGCTGGCATTTTTCTGCACTTTACCGTTTGGGATACAGGAACAGGGATTTCTCAGGAGCAGCAGCAACAACTGTTTCGGCCTTATTCACAGATTGCCAACGGTGTGGTGAGTCGAGATGAAGGGACGGGTTTAGGCTTAGCTTTAACCCAAAAGCTGGCTGAGTTGCATGGTGGTTGGGTGGAAGTGGAGTCGGAGCTAAATCAGGGTTCTCGCTTCACCATTAAGCTGCCACTTACTCCACAACTCAATACTCAGCCCCACTTGGAGTCTCAGTTAGAGTCTCAATTGGAGTCTCAGTTAGAATGCCAGGAAGCTTTGTCATCGCCAGCTTCAGTAGCCAGTAATGCTATTGCGGCTGAGAGTGATGCTACTTACAACCTAGCCGAAGGTTCCATCCCCCACCACTCAGGTGCACGGTCTGGGAGTTGCTCTAGTCAGCCTGGAGCGAATCGTGCCACCAGCAAGACCAGTGCGGTCGGCTCAGCCAGTCGCAGTGCTCAGCGATCGCGGCTACAGCGAACCGCCATGCAGGTTGCTAGCCCATCGGCTCAAGCTGCTATACGCCACGCCGAAGCCACCGCAACCGGAACTAAAATTGTCAATGCCAAAGCTGTCCGAACTCCAGCACGTCCTAGAGTCCTGAGTGCCTACCCTCGGCCCTATCACGTTCTCTTGGTAGAAGACCATCCTCCCAATGCCAAACTGCTGATTGCCTACTTAAGTAAGCTGGGCTATGAGGTCACCTGGGTACAGAGTGCTGCCGAGATGTGGCAAGCCTTAACGATTTCGTTGCCCGCCCTGATGCTGATGGATATCCATTTGCCGGAGGTAGATGGCCTTACCTTGACCCGCCAACTACGCTCGCGGCAGGAATACCAGCAGTTGCCAATCATTGCTCAAACCGCAATGGCGATGACAGGCGATCGCGAAGTCTGTATGGAGGCAGGCTTCACAGACTACATGACGAAACCCATCGACTTGAGCGTATTGGCGCGAATGGTGGCTAAGTACAGTGGTAGTGGTGCAGATCCCGATCGCGTTTGGCCCCAAGAAGCGTAAGCCAGATTAAAAACTCAGCCGAAATTCGCTACCCTAGGTGAGGCGCTTGATGCCACAAGATGCCAGAAATTTAGTGATTGTTCTTGCTTAGGGATTGCCAGACCATGCCGCTACAAAAACTTGAGCAATTGAAGACTTTATTTGCCGAAATGGAGCGGGCTTTGATTGCTTATTCAGGTGGCATTGATAGCACTCTCGTAGCCAAAGTGGCGTGCGATGTCCTAGGCGATCGCGCCCTTGCAGTCACGGCAGAGTCTCCCTCTCTAATGCCGGAAGACCTAGAGGATGCTCGGATTCAAGCCGCTGAGATTGGCATTGCCCATGAGGTGGTTAGCACCCATGAAATGGATAACCCCAACTATGCCTCTAATCCGGTCAATCGCTGCTACTTCTGCAAGAGTGAACTGCACGACACCTTAAAACCACTGGCGCTAGAGCGGGGCTACCCTTACGTCGTTGATGGCGTGAATGCCGACGATTTACGAGATTACCGTCCGGGCATCCAAGCAGCCAAAGAACGGGGAGCGCGATCGCCTCTAGCCGAAGTGGGCATTTCCAAGCTGGAAGTACGGGAGTTGGCCAAACTTTTAGGTTTACCGTGGTGGAACAAACCCGCTCAACCTTGTCTCAGTTCTCGTTTTCCATACGGTGAAGAAATTACGGTAGCCAAACTCCAGCGAGTCGGTCGAGCGGAGCGTTACCTGCGCGACTTAGGACTCCAAAATCTCCGGGTACGATCTGAAGGCGACACAGCCCGGATTGAGCTACCCCCAGAGCAAATCAAAGAATTTGTCTCAGCTAACGACCTCTCTACCCTCGTGACGGCTTTCCAAAGTTACGGCTTTTTCTACGTCACCCTGGACTTAGAAGGCTTTCGTAGTGGCAAGCTCAATCAAGTCTTACAGCTTGCTAGCAGCAACTAGGCGATCGCCAGAAGTTTGATCTTTTAATCTGATCTCTCTTTTGATCTGAATCTCATAGAGCATCTGAGCAATATTGCGTTTACCGGGCAGCTTCAAGTTGCAAATCTGCTAAGACTTGCTTCATGTCCAGCGCTAAAAAGCGATCAATGGATTGATACATCCAGTAGGC
The DNA here is from genome assembly GCF_030409055.1 of Trichocoleus desertorum NBK24. Classification (GTDB taxonomy): domain Bacteria; phylum Cyanobacteriota; class Cyanobacteriia; order FACHB-46; family FACHB-46; genus Trichocoleus; species Trichocoleus desertorum_B. Next base: position 2,292,071 of record NZ_CP116619.1, read on the forward strand.
CGACAGGGAAGCCTCTTGTCCGGTTTTCTGAAAGCCCAGAGTAGTGGCTAAGGATGAAAGATGAATCGGATGTACGACTACAACGTAGAGATCGCATAAGTTAGGAAAATCCTGTTTCATCTTTGTCAGAGTGGCTTGCACATCTTCCAAAAACTGGCAGAGATAATCTCGGCGCAGATATTCACTATCAACGATCCAAAATCGCTCGAACACAGCCGTACAATTCATATCTCCTGGAGATGCCATCTGGAATGGGTCGCTCTTGGCCTTGGAAGTCAAGTAAAAGCTCTTGGCGGGTGGGGTAAAGAAATTGATTTCAGATTCACTCATTACCGGAAATAAAATTGACATGCCTACAGGCTGGAGGTTGTCGCAGCGCCGCAAGACCCGCATGCCAGTGGGATATTGTTGTGCCCAAGCTCGTAGGGTTTTAATGATTTTGGGTTGAGCGATCGCCGCATCCCTGACCAGCCAACCATAGGTATGCGCCAGCAAGCTAGCCATCGCGATCGCATCCGTCCGGGGATTAAAGGCATCTGGCTCTACATCCGCAATATTGGAGGAACCAGATGATTCAGTTAGCTCTGGAATAGCTCGAATGCTGACTAGGAGACCGTTGCCATCAAACCGTTTCTCAATCAGCCCTAAGGTGACGAGCTGATCTAGCATCATGCCTGCTGCGCGATCGCTCCCCTGGGCTTTACCTGTGTAAAACAGTTGTGCCGCTTCCCGATGACTACAAGCGACTGGCTCCGCTAACGGCTGCAATTGGGTGAGCGGAATCGGAGGCAGTTGAGTTACGGCTTGTTGCCGCTTGAGAACCAAGTAGCCCCACAACCGCACCAAACATTCGGCCCGACGCCGAGTTAAGCCAATTCGACCAGACAACAAAGCAATGTAATGCTGCTGGCATTCTGGAGCAAACCAACGGTCTAGCTCATGGGGTTGCATGGGGCACTCCCGTCGCTGCAAGGCTGTCGCAACTCAAGGTGCTAAGCGCTCAATCAACCATTGACCGTCCTCACTTTGACGATAATGCAAGCGATCGTGGAGGCGACTGGGACGACCCTGCCAAAATTCGATCGCCGATGGCACCACGCGATAACCGCCCCAGTGAGGGGGACGGGGAATTTCTTGGTCTTGATATTGCTCGGTTAAGGCTTGCAAACGCTGGGCTAATACTTCGCGATCGCGGATCACCTGGCTTTGATTAGAAGTCCAAGCCCCTAAACGGCTACCACGGGGACGACTCTGAAAATAAGCATCTGCTTCTGACTCGGACACTTTTTCTACTTGGCCTTCGATGCGGACTTGGCGCTCTAGCTCGGCCCACCAAAACACCAAGACTGCCTGAGGATTTTCGCCTAGCTCTTGGCCCTTACGGCTGTTGTAGTTGGTATAGAGCACAAAGCCTCGCGGATCAAAGCCTTTCAGCAGCACGATGCGGGCCGATGGCATGCCTGTTTTGGTTGCGGTCGCCAAAGTCATCGCGTTGGGTTCGTGGAGTTGGGCCGCGATCGCTTGATCAAACCAAATTTGAAATTGCTGAAACGGATCAGGATGGGCTTCTGCTTCCGTAAGGGCTTGGAGGGCGTAGTCTTTACGCAGATCAGCGATCGAACTGTTCATGGACGGTTGTATATCAGAGCAATGGTTAGGGATCAAATTATAGGGATCAAATTAAGAGCTAGGTGAATGGAATCTATGACCATTCATGGAGTTGTAAACGAGAACCACGCCTTACACTTACCATTGGAGTTGCATCCTAGGGCAGCTTCTTGCCTGAGTTAGCGTTGAGAGGGAGTCCATAAAAGCTATGACGTTACTATTAGCGGGAGACATTGGTGGCACTAAAACTATCCTGCGTTTAGTCGAAGCCCAAACTACATCACCTCAAGCCAGAATTAATCTTAAAACACTCTACGAAGCCCGCTACTCTAGTCAGCACTTTCCTGACTTGGTTCCGATGGTGCAGCAGTTCTACAAGGAAGCCACAGAAAAAGTAGGCCATGCTCTCGCGCCCCAAGAAGCTTGCTTTGCGATCGCTGGGCCTGTGGTCAACAACACCTCCATTTTGACAAATTTGGGTTGGTCTCTCGATGGTAAGCGACTAGAAGCAGAGCTAACCCTCAAACATGTACGGCTAATCAATGATTTTGTGGCGGTAGGGTATGGAGTCGTAGGCTTGGATTCCGAAGACCTACTCACTCTACAAGCAGGCAAACCAGATCCTAGCGCGCCCATTGGGGTCATTGGGGCAGGAACTGGCTTAGGGGAAGGATTTCTGATTCCTTGCAACAACGGCTATGAAGTGTTTGGTTCCGAAGGGGGTCATGCTGACTTTTCGCCTCGCTCCGAGCTAGAGTTCCAACTGCTGAAGTACTTGTTGGATCGCAACAACATTCAACGGATTTCTGTAGAGCGCGTCGTTTCTGGGCAAGGCATTACGGCAATTTATCAATTCTTGCGCGATCGCCAATTTACAAGCAGTGCTCAACCCATTGCCGCCGAGTCTCCGGTGGGGCAGATTGTCCGGATTTGGGAGCAAGAAGCAGGCCGCAGCGAAAAAACGGTAGACCCTGCGGCTGCGATCGCTACCGCTGCCTTAGAAGAGACAGATCGGCTCTGTGAGCAAGCGATGCAAATCTTTGTGGAAGCTTATGGGGTTGAAGCAGGCAACTTAGCACTGAAACTCCTACCGTACGGTGGCCTTTATGTGGCGGGTGGCATTGCTAGCAAAATTTTGCCGTTAATGCAGACTGGTTTGTTTATCCGAGCGTTCGGCCAAAAGGGCAGAATTAGCCCGTTGCTAGAGCGAGTCCCAGTGCATATTGTCTTAAATCCTCAGGTTGGCTTAATTGGAGCCGCCCTCTGTGCTGCCCGACTAGAGGGTTAACTCTCTGATTGCGATTACTGGTTGCGATTACTGGTTGCGATTATTGGCAATAGCAGTATTAGTCAGGAAAGCGACTGGGAGGAAAAAGATAGCTAATTGCAACCACACCTAAAGTCAGGGCGAGGCTCACCAGAAGGATCGCTAATGAGAGTGGAGACATAGGGATTACCGTTGTGCCAACAGCCTGACTTTAGCGACTCTGCTTGGCATCTTCGTGACCACAACATCACAAAGTTTTGTCATTGGATGTGGCTCACCTCAAGGAGTAGGTTGTTTAAGCCAAGGGTAAGGAAAATCTAAAGGTACTACCCTCTCCCATTTGGCTCTCCACCTCCATTTGGCCCCCTTGCAGCTCTACCAAGCGGCGGGAAATGGATAACCCAATTCCAGTGCCACCAGAACTGCGATCGCGCGAGGGGTCTGATCGCCAGAAGCGCTCAAATACATGGGGTAGATCGGCTGAAGCAATGCCTACACCCGTATCTACCACTGAAACCCATACTTTTCCTGCTTCACTCCAAGCTCGCACCGTAATCGATCCCTGCTCGGTATATTGCAGCGCATTCCCCATCAAATTAATCAAAATTTGTTCTAGACGTTCTGGATCAGCCAAGACCAAAGGGAGATCAACCGGACAATCTAGGCGTAACTCAGGCCCCTCTTCTAATAGTTGGTCAGAAAACTTTTGAATCAGTGCCGTCAACAAAGGCAGCAGTTCCAACTTTTGGGTATGAATGGGCAAATAACCTGCCTCGGCTTGGGAGAGTTCTTGCAGATCATTCACCAAGCGCCGTAACCGTCTGGTTTCCTTCGCCAAGCGTTGGTAAATATCGACAGAAGGTTCAATCGTGCCATCTGCCAAGCCTTCTAAATACCCTTCCACTACGGTTAAAGGAGTGCGCAACTCATGGGTTAGATCGCTCACTAACTCCCGCCGCCGCTGTTCTACTCCTTGCAGATCGGCTGCCATGCGATTGAAACTTGCTGCCAGTCGATGCAACTCACGAATGTCGTTGGCAGGCATACGCTCACTGAGGTTGCCAGAAGCAAATTTCTGGGTGATAGCTTCCATTTGAGTCAGGGGTTTGACAATGCGTCGCGCCACTAAATAGCTCAGCCCTCCCGCAGTCGATCCTCCGACCACGACTGACCAAAGCGCTCCACGTCCCCAGGCGTACTCGAAGCCTTTGATTAGTTGGTAGCGCACATAACCTAACTTAAATCCACTTCCTTCTAACTTGGCTAAATGCAGCACAAATAAGCGAGGTGAATAAAACTTGCCCACTGTGATGAGGGTACTCAGCCCCACCACCATGACAATGACATGGGACAAAAATAATCGCCCTTGCAGCCCAATCTTAGACACAAATGCTCAATGTCCTGAATCTAATCGTTCGCGATCGCCAGTGTGATATAACCAGTGCTATCTCTTAATCTATTGCCCCAGCCCTAGCTCGCTACGTTAGTTCTAGGCTAACTTCAAACTTAGTTGTTTTGTTTAGTATCTTTTTGGATAGTATTGCACTTTCAAGTATGTACTTCCCATATCGATGCTAGCTAGTTTAGAGTAGGAAGACATCCAAGAAATAGCCAATTTCATTTGGGTGCCTGCAAGATTTCAACTGAGAAATATCTCCCTGACGCAACACACCAGGAGTGTTTTCAGCGATCGCCTTTATTACGAGGTTTAAGCTATGACCCAAGGGACAGTGAGTAACCTAATTCATAATCGCAATGCCCGTGGTCGCACTAAAATCGGCTGGCTCGACAGCTATCACACCTTCTCCTTCGGCAACTTCTACGATCCCGGTCGGATGGGGTTCCGAGCACTACGAGTCATCAATGACGATCGCGTAGCACCGGGCGCAGGATTTCCTATGCATAGCCATCGGGATATGGAAATCCTTACCTATGTGATCGAAGGAGCCTTGGAGCATAAGGACAGCCTAGGCACCGGTGCGATCATTAAGCCCGGAGAGGCTCAGGTGATGAGTGCAGGCACAGGCATTACTCACAGCGAGTTCAATTCTTCTGGCACTGATCCTGTTCACCTTTTACAAATCTGGATTTTGCCCGATGAGCCAGGGTTGAAACCTCGGTATGAGCAGCGCGACTTTCCTCTAGAGGAAAAGCAAGGTCAGTGGCGTTTGATTGGTGCTAAAGATGGCCGTCACGGAGCCGTCACGATTCACCAAAATGTTGACCTGTACGTGTCTATCTTGGCCGCTGGCGATCGTCTCTCCTATACCCTCCAACCAGAACGCTACGGCTGGCTGCAAGTGGCGAAGGGTATGGTGGCTTGGGGCGATCAAACTCTCCAAGAAGGAGATGGCGTGGCGATCGCTCCTGGAGAGCAGCTAGATCTCAACACCGAAACAGGTGCCGAACTCTTGCTGTTTGACCTGGCATAATTTCAGGCTTGGGCTTGATCCTCAAATTTGTAGCCCACCCCGATCACCGTTTTTATGAACGTGGGATTTGCGGGGTCGGGCTCAATTTTTTTGCGGAGTCGCGCCACATGGGTATCCACTACCCGCTCATCACCAAAAAAGTTGCTGCCCCAGAGTTTGTCTATCAGTTGGGTGCGGTTCCAGGCTCGCCCTGGGTAACTCATAAACGTGGCTAACAGTTCAAACTCTAGGGTGGTGAGATCCAATGCCTCTGCGCGATCGCTCCCGATCACGCTTCCTGTCGTGTCTTCTGTAACACCATCGGTGAAGCGGGAGGCGGTGCGTTGCTCTAGATCAATCAAGAAATGCTGGGTGCGGTAGGTTTGACTTTGGCCCCCTTGTCGTAGCGTCCGCCGCAACAGTGCCCGGACCCGCGCCACTAACTCTCGCGGGCTAAAGGGCTTGACCATATAGTCATCTGCCCCTGTAGACAACCCGATAATGCGATCGATCTCTTCACCCTTGGCAGTCAGCATCAAGATGTAGGGATCTTTCGCCCCAGGACGTTGACGAATGCGGGCGCAAACCTCCAAGCCATCCAAGCCAGGAATCATCAGATCTAAGATGACCAAATCTGGCTTTTGCTCCGAAAACACCTGTAGCGCCGTGATGCCATCCCGACAAACTCGGCAGGAAAATCCTTCTTTTTCTAAATACAGTTGAATCAGTTGGGCAATTTCAGCTTCATCCTCAACAATTAAGATTTCCATTTGGTTTGCCGCTTTTCTACATTTTCTAAACTTTCTGCAACTGACGGTTAAGTTAGGCCGAAATCACCCACAAGCAGGATGTAGATTGTATGGATACAGTCGCGATCGCAACTTCTCCATTGGGCAACCTGGAACTGGAAGTTGCATTTAGATTTTCAATTAAACAGGTGGAAGTGGTATTGCCCTATGGGAACCGCAGTGCATCAGGGTAACTTACAAGCGCTAGGACGGCAATTGCAGCAATATTTGCAATCCGAGCTAGCCCAGCCAATGCCGATCCAGATTCAGTGTGCGCTCAAACAAGGCGACCTCATGATCTTAGGCCAGCACTCCCCTGGTATTAACCCACCCACTCCCCAAGCCATTTTCACGCTTCTAGAGCAAGCCCTAGAGTTTCTACAACCCGCCTTATCCGAGTCCGAGTTTAAGGGCACAGTGCGGCTGTATTTACGAGTTGCTGGGCAACAACAGCCCTATGCTAGCCATGCCTTGACGCTGGCATCCACAGCATCTACCGCTCCAGGTGACAATGTCGCCACACCTCCCACTAATCAACTGGACAACTCAGCGGATAGCAGCCATTACTTTGCCTCTACCAATGCCCTGCTCCACTCCACCGACATTGCTGATCCACCAGACTTGGACGCAGTAGAAGACAACCCGTTCTCTTCTGCCCTTCAACCCTTGACTGAGTCTAGTGGTGAGTTAGTTCCAACTCGAAAAACTAGCAAGACAGACCAACGCACCACTTTACCTTTACGCGTACTTGGAGCAGGGGTAGGGCTGTTTGCCCTGGCAGGAGCCGTTTATGCCCTGACTCGACCTTGTGTGATTGGTGCTTGTCCGGCGATCGCCACCGCTCAACAACTGAGCCAAGAGTCAGCCCAAATCCTCCAAGCGGCCAAATCTGGCCCAGAAGTTTTAAGCGCCCAACAGAAATTAGAAACCGCGACCCAATCTCTAGCACCGATTCCTGCTTGGTCGAGCCGTCATGGGGAAGCCCAAACGCTGCTAAAGATTTATCAAGTGCAAGAGCAGGCACTCGCCCAAGTAGTATCTGCACAAAACCAGGCTGGTGCTGCTGCCCAAAGGAGCCAAAATCCGCCACATCCCCTATCAGAGTGGAGCGAGATTCAAAAGCTATGGCGGGGGGCGATCGCGCAATTAGAGGCAGTGCCCAAAACCAGTAGTGCCTATGCGATCGCGCAGAAGAAGCTGACGGAATACCGCGCCAACCTCGTCATGACTAACAAACGGATCATATTAGAGCAAAAAGCGAATGCCTCCTTAGCTAAAGCCAAATCAACTGCCCAGGTAGCGGAGGCTCGGCAGGGAATTGCCCAATCTTTAGCGAGTTGGCAATTGGCAGACGCAACTTGGCGCATGTCCACCAACACGTTACGGCAAGTCCCTCGCGGCACAATGGCTTATCAAGAAGCTCAAGCCTTGCTCAGTGAGTATCAGCCAAAGATCCTGGCAGCTCGCGATCGCAAAACCAAGGAACAGTTGTCTGCTACGGCTTACCGCCAAGCTGTGACGTTTGCCCGTCAAGCCCAAAGCTATGAGCGGCAAAATCAGTGGTCTCAAGCGGTCGCTAATTGGCGAGATGCCTTAGCCGCAGTGAAGCAAGTTCCAACAGATACTTTGTTCTACAACCAAGCTCAACCGCTGACCAGTTCCTATGGCAACTCGTTAACCGAAGCCGAAAATAAACTGAGTTTGGCAAATATTTTGGAAGGGGCACGGGCTGATCTTCGCCGTACCTGTGCTGGCTCTCCCAACGTTTGTGACTTCTCGGTGAGTCTCGCCCTAATCAGAGTACAGCTCAATCCTGACCACGTCAGAAAGCTAGTGCGAACTGCAATCACGGCAGAAGTCAATGGCGACATTGGCACTCAGGTCGATGTGCGAAACCACATCCAAACTTTGGAAGCGGCTCTAGAAGCCATCAGCGAAAACTCCAACATCGCGATCGAACTCTACGACGAAAATGGTTCCTTGTTAGGGCGTTATGTGCCTTCTTTAGGGCAATAAAGGGGGAGCGATCGCCCCTACGCTATTTCTATACCTGAGCCGCTCCAGATCTTCGTAAATTCTCTAGCCGAGTTTTCTCTATGTGGGCTTTACGAGACAAAACTTGAAGATTGTCGATCGTAGTTAAGCCACCTTCAGCCATTGGTTTGATATGGTCAATTTGAAAATCTCTTCGCATCTGGCTCTTGAAACCACTCACGGCACAAGTGATAAATTTTTGGGCGTTTGTGTATTTGGCAAACACAACATCCTTAATCTCCCGGTATTCCGCTGGATCTCTCTCCTTCATTTCAATCAACGATAGATTTTCTAGCGGCACTGTGTCAGGAATTACGGTCGGCATACTTATTGGCAGATCATCACCATAAGCTCCAGTCAGCTTATTGATTTCGATGTCTACCTGCTTCTTGAAATATAGGTAGTTATCGAATAGAACCTTCCAAAAGGATTTCTCACTATTCCATAGCAAGGCGAGATATTCGGCTTCCTGTTTGCGAGTCAAGTCATTTTCATAGATATGCCTTGCTACCACTGACAAGTCACATTTTCTACGCTCACTAAAGGCAATGAATTCTGGCTCCATTTCCTTTTGAGCATAGAAACGAAGAATATTTTTCACATCCGCATCTCTATAGCCCAGCAAGAATGGATGATCAGGAAAATATAGTTCCTTTGTTTGTTTCAGAAGATACTCAAGTTCTTCATCTGTTAAAACTTCGCGATCCTCAATATTAACTATCTTGAACACAGCCTCTAAATCATTCACGAAGCTATCGTAGGCTTCTTCAGTGTCGTTGTAGAGAAGCACATCATAGTTCCTAGATTCAGGTTCACCTGATTCAGAAGTTTCAAGGATAGAAAAGCGATAAATACCAACAGGAACTCGCCTCAAAAAATCTAGTTTTTCCAGGGTGGTAGTATCGATAGATTCATCCATCATACGAGCAAATTCCTCAATCTTCTCAATTGAGATTAATCGAACAATTTCTTTAGCTGTCTCGATGTTCTTTTCCTTAAGTTCTCTTCCTTCATCAAGGGTCAGCTTTTCAGGGTTTACCCAATTAATTTTGTCCTCCCAATTGTCAATGAAGCTGACAACATAGGCTTTCTCTGTGCCTCCCGCCTTCTGACCGCGCAAAGCTCTACCGATCATTTGGGTCATCAGAATTGTAGAAGTGGTGGGGCGAGTGAGGAAAACAGTCTGGACGTTGGGTAAGTCGGTTCCCTCAACCAGCATTTCCACGTTAATGAGTACTTCAAGCTCTCCCCTTCTAAATCGCTTGATTTTGTCTGAGTTCTCTTTTGGAGAGATTTTGGCCCCTGTATTTAGGTCTACGAGTTGACCTACGACAAAATCAGAATTAATACCTCGGCTCTTAAATACAGCGTTTAGTGCGATCGCATGGTCAACATCAATTGCAAAAACCAACAGTGGTTTGTATTTGTCGCGATTCACAACATAGTGATCAACAATCCGTTTATTACGGATGCTAGACATTGCAATTTTTTCGACAAGCTTTTTCGGTAATTTATCAAAAGCTTCGATCGCCTTGATATCTTTGCTAGTCAACTCCTGATAAAAATCTAGATTTGTTTCTAGATGCTCGAAAACTGGCTCAGCTAGGATGCCTCTAGTGATTAGGGTTCTCAAATGCTCTGAGAAAATAATGTCATCTGGGAAAACTTGCTTAAGCAAGCCCTGCTCACCTTTATCTGTTCTAAATGGAGTGGCTGTTAGGCCAAGCATTTTGAAGCCGTTCTCATTTCCTCTCTGCTGAAAATCTTCTTTGATGGCATCGATTAATTTGCGGTAGGTTTTTGCCGTCGCGTGGTGCGCTTCATCTACGACCAAAAGAATGGCATCAGAATGCTTGACCCAATTTTTTAGTAGATGGTCTAAACTACTGTTCAGGCTATCTTTGCTGGCGATAATGATGTCATCAGTTGGTTGAATGTTGACAGGGCGATCGTGCTTAGGATGACCAGAAATCACACGATATCTAAACTTCTCAACATCGCTGAGCAAGGATGGATAAGCACTGAACTTGAGCGTCTCAAATGCTTGATCTAGTAGTTCATGCCGATGGGCAATCCACAAAACCTTTTTTCGCTTATCTATAAAGTTACGCAGGAGCCAGTGGACAGCCGTTAAAGTTTTTCCGCCGCCCGTAGGCAGAACTAGCAAACCTTTGAACGATGATTGGTTTTTCTGGTTTAGTGCTTTGATTGCCTCATTCTGATGAGAGTAGAGTTCGCGTGGGTTTTGGCCCGCATTAACTTGGATCTGACCAGCATACTCAACTTGAACGGTTGCCATAGGGGGTGGGGATTGGGAGACAGCTACGGGCCTATTGAGTTGCTTGAGAAGACTGAATTAGGTTTTCGCGCAACTGTTTACAGGCCCACGTGCAGTATTCCCCTAGCCAAGGCATAGATAGAAGCGATCGCTTCCACCCTATTTGTTAACTCAATCTAATCTTTAATACAGCGTTAATTGAGCAGCTTGATTAAAGAAGAGACGACACAAACCTCGTGTGACCAAAATCGTTGTTACTAGCGTCGTAAACGCCAGCATAAACATAATTAGCATTTGGTAACTAGCAGCATCCAAAGGACTAACCCCACTGAGCAATTGCCCAGTAATCATGCCTGGTAGGGTGACTAATCCCACTGCCATCATTGAGTTAAGGGTGGGAATCATGCCTGCTTTAATGGCATCTCGACGGTATTGAGCCACTGCTTGCTCCGGAGTTGCTCCCAAACTTAAATAGGTTTCGATTTCTAAGCGACTGCTACTGATTGTGCTGGCTAGGCGTTCTCCCGCGATCGAGGCTCCATTCATAGCATTGCCTAATACAATCCCTGCTAGTGGAACTAGATATTGGGGCGAGTACCAAACATCTGGACGAATCACAACCAAGTTGGTGTAGCTCAAGGTCAAAGCGGCAGCAACAAAAATCGACCCCCACAGCAGTGGCAGCAGACGCGGAATTTTTTTGCTGATGCGATTACGGGCGACAACTGTCGCGATCGTCAGCATCCCTGCAATAATAGCCAGCACTACCCAAGGATTTTCGACAGTGAACACCAACTCCAGTAAATAGCCAACCATTACCAACTGAATAATGGTTCGCCCGGTCGCAATGGCTAGATTCCACTCCAAGCCCACCCGTTGCCAAGCTGATAAGCCGATCGCGATCGCCATCATTCCTAGTGCCCAAGCCAGATCTAACGTATCCAGCTTTATCAACGTATCCACAAGTTCTGACCTGCCAACGTGTTTTCCTGATTTTGCCAGAGCAGAAACAATCTGCGGTCAGCCTTATTCTAAGAACAGGTAAAGCCGAGGAATGGCGGATTCCATTTTTTAACAAAATTTGATTTCATTAACCTAGCAAAACTTGTGGTGCTAACGAGTGAATAAAGTCCCTCTGCTTGACCTGACACGGCAATTTCAAACCATTAGCGAAAAAGTAAATGCAGCCGTTCTCCAGGTTCTGGGGTCTGGTGGCTACATTGGTGGTCCCGCCGTTTCAGGATTTGAGCAGCAGTTTGCCGCCTACACGGGTACCTCTGAATGTGTTGCCTGCAACTCTGGTACCGACGCTCTCTTCTTAGCGCTCCGAGCTTTGGAGATTGGGCCTGGAGACGAAGTAATTGCCCCTCCCTTTACCTTTTTCGCAACCGCAGAAGTGATCAGTGCGGTGGGAGCCACCCCGGTTTTTGTCGATATTGATGCGAACACGTTCAATCTCGACCTCAACTTGATTGAAGCTGCCATCACTGAAAAAACTCGCGCTATCATTCCGGTGCATTTGTTTGGTCAGCCTGTAGATATGACCCGGCTGATGGCGATCGCAGAAGCGCATCACTTAGCAGTCATTGAAGACTGTGCTCAGGCCACGGGAGCAGAATGGGTCGGGAAAAAGGTTGGCAGTATCGGTCATGTGGGTTGCTTTAGCTTCTACCCCACCAAGAATTTAGGTGCAGCCGGAGATGGGGGCGCAATCACCACCAACGATCCAGCGATCGCAGCCAAGATTCGGATGCTGAAAGAGCATGGCAGCCAAACGCGCTACTACCATGATGCGATCGGGATGAATAGCCGTTTAGATGCCGTACAAGCAGTGGTACTACAAATCAAGCTGCGGTTTCTAGATGAGTGGAATGCCCAACGCCGTCAAGTTGCTGAGCGCTATCAACAACTGCTGAGCCACATTCCCTACATTATTCCGCCTCAAGAAATCAGTGGTGGTCAGTCGGTGTGGAACCAGTACACAATTCGCCTCGCGAGTACCCCGGATGCGCCCCAGCACGGCACCGAGCCTGGAGCTTTACGAGATTGGGTACGGCAGGAGTTGCAGAGCCGTGGCGTTGGCTCTATTGTTTACTACCCATTGCCCCTACATCTGCAATCGATTTATCAAGGCTTAGGTTATCAGCTAGGTCAATTGCCTGTGTCTGAGCAAATGTCCCACGAAGTTTTGTCGCTGCCGATGTTTCCAGAGCTGTCTGTGGCAGAGCAAGACCAAGTCATTTACAGCTTGAAAGATTGCCTAACTGCGGTTGAGTGTCGGAGCTGGTCGGGAAAACTAAAGTGAAAGCCTTGAGTAGGTTTGTGCTGTGCCTACTCAAACTGCTGCTGTCAGCAATTCAATACGAAACTATAGCAATATTCACAATCTTTAGACTGAGACTAGTCGGAGTTTAAGTTGTCTATTGCTTGTACTGTCGAGATTGCTGAACTTTTATTGCTCAGAGGTTCACGCTATTTGCAGTGATCTGTGACACAAAACTTAACTCTACTTGCGATCGCATCCCAGTTGTTTGTAGTTTCCTATACTATAGTTAATAAAAAGATAAGAATTCAGAGATCTGCTTAGAGATCTGAATTTAGTTGCAGCTTGGAAAGTTACCCGTAAAATCCAGTCGAAAGTCAGTAGGGACTGGGCAGACCGAGTGACGGATCAAGGTGCAGCATTTGTCGGCGACTGTCAGGCTTTTGAGACGTTACCCGCACTAAAGAGGCGTATAGAGGCGTGAGTCAGCATCAACTGGTTTCTGTAGCAGAAACACAACCGCGTTCCACCGACCTTAGCTGGCGTGCTCACCGCGAAAAACCACTCTCCACTCGTATATATGACGCTCAGGCGATCGCCCGTCATTTTCGCTATCGCCCTCTCCAAGCTATCTGGCGCGCCCTCAACATTATTTGGTCCTTTGCCTGGTTTGTGCTCGGCTTGAAGTCAGATGAATGGCAACACCGCACCGAAGCCAACAAGTTCAAACGAGCCACCCAACTGCGAATTTTGCTCACCCGTTTGGGACCGACGTTTATCAAAGTGGGGCAGGCGCTCTCTACTAGACCCGACTTAGTGCGGAAAGACTTTTTGGAAGAGCTGGTGAAGCTTCAAGACCAGTTACCGCCTTTTCCTACGGCGATCGCTTTCGGCATTATTGAAGAAGAATTAAGCTACGCAGTTGACGAGATTTACGCGCAGATTTCACCAGAACCGATCGCGGCTGCCAGTTTAGGCCAAGTGTATCGGGCGCGTCTTTACAGCGGGGAAGAAGTTGCGGTCAAAGTGCAACGGCCCAATTTGCTCCCGACGCTGACATTAGATTTGTACTTGATGCGCTGGGCTGCAAGTTGGCTCGGCCCCTTGCTACCACTCAATCTAGGCCACGATCTCACCTTGATTGTGGATGAGTTCGGCACCAAGCTGTTTGAAGAAATCGACTACTTGCATGAGGGATACAACGCGGAGAAGTTTGCTGATAACTTCCGCGACGACCCCACGGTAAAAGTCCCCAGCATCTATTGGAGCTACAGCAATACTCGCGTTCTGACGCTGGAATGGATTCACGGCTTCAAGCTCACCGACACCGAAAGCATTAAAGCCGCAGGGTTGGATACAGATACCTTAATCCGGATTGGTGTCACTTCTGGTTTACGCCAGCTTCTAGAGTTTGGCTTTTTCCATGCCGACCCGCACCCTGGCAACTTGTTTGCGATGCCCGACGGTCGCATGGCCTACATCGACTTCGGCATGATGGATCAACTGAGCGAAACCAATAAAGAAACCTTGGTGGACTCGTTGGTACATCTAATCAACAAAGACTATGTGGATTTAGCCGCAGACTTTGTCAAACTCGGTTTTCTGGCTCCTAATACCAACATTTGGCCCATTGTTCCGGCGCTAGAAAGCGTATTGGGCGACATTATGGGCGAAAGCGTCGGTGATTTCAACTTCAAAACCATTACCGACAAGTTCTCGGAACTGATGTATGACTATCCGTTCCGCGTCCCTGCTAAATTTGCCCTGATCATCCGTTCCTTGGTGACGCAGGAGGGGTTGGCCCTGAGCTTGAATACTGAGTTCAAAATTGTAGATGTGGCTTATCCCTACGTGGCTCAGCGGTTGTTGAAGGGAGAATCACCTGAGCTGCGGCGCAGGCTAATTGATGTGCTGTTCAAGGATGGTAGATTTCAGTGGCAGCGACTGGAAGAGCTAATCGCGATCGCCCGCTCTGATACCAACTTTGACTTGTTACCGACTGCTCAGCTCGGTCTGCAATATTTGCTGTCGCCAGAAGCCAACTTCCTACGGCAACAGCTGATTCTGGCTCTAATCGAAGACGATCGCCTGCATACTGAAGAGGTTCAGCGGCTTTGGAACTTGATAAAAGACGAACTCAAGCCTGCTCGTCTCTTCAGTGCGGCTTGGGGAGCGTTGGCTGGAGCTTCGATGCAGGGAGCGGCGGCGTTGCTGCCCACGATGCCCTTTGCTAGCTGGCAGACTCCTCCGCAAAACTAAGCTGTAGCCGTAAGGCGAACCAATACCTTCATAGATTGATACAATTGAGCGTCAGCAACTGCATATTAGGAGTTCTTTGTGTTTACTTTCCCTGACCCTCCCTACTTCTTACTGGTTGCTGGCCTCCTGATCAGCCTTACTTCTGGGGTCGCGTTTGAGGCTACCCTGAAGCAAGCAGTGCAAGATTGGGCCAAAAATCGCTCTACTCGTACTCTAGCGGCGTTGCAAGGTATGCAGCTTTTTGTGCCTTTCGTGGGAATTACCGCAGGTGCCTGTCTCTTTCTAGGTTCTGGGATGGAAATCTTTGGCTTTAGCACCAAGTTGTCCTACGCCCTCTCTTTTCCCCTATCACTCTTTACCAGTTGGCTAGTTTGGTCACAGTTGGGCAAAATTTTGATCCAGCTAGAGCAGGGTGGCTCCCAAGCGCTGGATCTAGATTCCTTCAACTAACTCGGCCTCAGCTTTAGCTTTGTCTCAAGGTACTGACGCACTACCTGCCTGAGCCTGTTTTAGTTGCTTTTCAGCATTGGCGGCCCAGGCGGTATTGTTTTGAGCGGTGTAGAGGTCTTTGGCATACTGCAAGACCTGTTGGGCATCTTTGTACTGGCCTTGCCGCAAGAACACTAACCCAGCCCCGTAGTAGGCATTGGCATAGTTAGAATTGGCCTCTGCCGCCTGTCTAAAAGCTGCCAAAGCTTCTGGCAATTGCCCCTGCTGCATCAGAATCGACCCTAAGTTGTAATGCGCTTCTGGATACTTGGGGCTGATTTTTATTGCCTGTCGTAAAGCCGCGATCGCCTCAGACGTTTTGCCCTGCTGCATATAAACCACACCGAGATGATAGGCAGGTTCTGGAGCGGTAGGGCTAAGCTGTTGTGCCCGCTTAAACGTCGCGATCGCCTGATCTAAAGCGCCCTGTTGTTCTAGCACCAAGCCCAGGTTGTAATGAGCTAAACCCAGCTTCGGGTCTATTTCTAGCGATCGCTGCAAATATTCCTTGGCTTGCTGTAAATTATTGCCTTCCAACAATGCCGCGCCTAAATTGGCATAAGCAAGCGCAAATTTGGGGTCTACCTGAGCTGCTTGATAAAAGGCATTCGCAGCAGGTTGCAACTCACCTTTTTGCCGGAGCGCTAGGCCCAAATTGTAATGAGCCGCAGCTAAGGTGGGATTTAGTTGGGTTGCCTGCTGGAAGGCTGCGATCGCTGAATCTAACTTGCCCTGCTGAATCGCCTGTAACCCCTGCTGCATGACTGACTCAGCCGTTTGGCTAGTTTGAGCTTGGGCGATCGCTTGTGACCCAATTGGTCTATCCCCATTAACTACCAAAACTCCTAGCTGAATCAGCACCGCTAAACCCATTCCACCCAACTTGATCAATCGATTCCGGTTTTTCATTCGGGTTGAACTCCCATCAATCATGCTGCTCTACTTCTGCGCTTACATGCCATACCCTGTGTAACAGCATCCTGCTTGAACTGGAAGAAATCAAGCATTATATCTCTTTTACCCATGAGCGATTGAGGGTTAGTGATAAAGCGATCGCAAGTTGTGAAGTTTAGACACAAGGCTCCGCCAAACAATTAAAAGTCAATCACCTAACAACTAAAACAAAAAAATTTACCTCTAAAGAATCAAATAAAATCTGATTTTCTCATAAAGAATTATTGTTGCCTGTAGAGTAAAAAATGAAAAACGAGATGTAAAGCAAGCATCTTGCCTGCTAGCATACAGGATGATCACACTACGGTTTAAAGTAATCGAAACACAGCTATTTCTAGGGGTTTGGATTTTGTTTGAGTCAGTATTTTATTCAAACTATCGAGATGTAAACTAATAGCTTGAGAACTGTAAAGACATATCAAATAGCTGTTACATAAAATTTTGATAACGAAGTTCCACGTTCTGATCCCAGGCGCGTTAATCTAAGCTTTAAGCAATTAAGATTTCTGTGTTGAAAACTGAGCAGATATCTCAATTGCCGCTTTACTTTTTTCACATAATTAAATAAGGAGAGCGACCTATGAACAACAAAGTAGAGGTGGGTTCGCGAAATGTAGCCATTGTTGGTCCTTATCTCAGTGGGAAAACCACGCTTCTGGAAAGTCTTTTATCGGTTACAGGAGCAATTAACCGTAAAGGTCGGATACAAGACCGCAATACCGTGGGGGACAGTGCCGCTGAAGCCCGCGATCGCCAAATGAGTGTGGAAATAAACGCCGCCAGTACTGAATATGGCGGCGTTCGTTTTACGTTTGTAGACTGTCCTGGTTCCGTTGAATTCGCTCAAGAAACTTACAACGCCTTGATTGGGGTTGATGCTGCGATCGTAGTTTGTGAAGCAGTGAGCGATCGCGTCCTCACCCTGGCTCCCTTATTTAAGTTTTTGGATGACTGGGAAATTCCCCATCTCGTCTTTATCAACAAAATGGACCGCGCTACCTCTCACTACATGGATGTGCTCCAGGCGCTCAAGTCTGTTTCTAGTCGGCCCTTGGTGCCGCACCAATACCCAATTGCCCAAGGCGAAGAAATTGTGGGCTTTATCGACTTGGTGAGCGAGCAAGCTTATCACTACCATCCGGGTGCGCCCGCTGACCCTGTCCCTCTACCAGAAGCTCTCCAGAGCGAGGAACAATCTGCGCGGGCAGAGATGCTGGAAACTCTAGCCGACTTTGATGATCGTCTTTTAGAAGAGCTGCTAGAAGAAATTAACCCCTCCGAAGAAGAAATTCTGCAAGATCTGAAAATGGATCTGGGCGCAGATTTGATTGTGCCTGTCTTCATTGGTGTGGCGGAGCAAGATTATGGCGTGAGGCCACTACTAGAAGCCTTGCTGAGAGAAGCTCCGGATGCCGAAACCACCGCAGAACACAGAGGCACGGTGCTCAGTGCCAAGGCTCCGCTGGCTCAAGTCCTCAAAACCTACTACACCCCACAAGGCGGCAAGCTCTCTCTCGTGCGGGTTTGGCAAGGCACGATTACCGATGGTATGACCTTGAATGGTGTGCGAGTCGGCGGTCTGTATCGCCTGATGGGACAACAAACCCATAGCTTAACTAGTGCTCAGGCAGGCGAAATTATTGCCATTAGTCGCTTGGAAGGTGTGAAGACCGGAGACACGCTGACCACAGCCGATTCTCAACCTACCGCTGAGCTACCAAAAGCTGAACACATGGCTCCTGTATTTGCGCTCGCCATCACCCCTGAGAAGCGCAACGACGAAGTAAAGCTCAGCAGTGCCCTCAGTAAATTGCTAGAAGAAGACCCCTCTCTGGCTTGGGAACAACATGGCGACACCCACGAAGTGATTCTTTGGGGACAAGGTGACATTCACTTGCAGGTAGCGCTCGATCGCTTGCGGCGGAAATATAACTTGCCGATGAGCACCCACTTGCCCCAAGTGCCTTACAAAGAAACGATTCGCAAACCCACCTCTTCTCACGGTCGCTACAAGCACCAAACTGGAGGTCATGGGCAGTTTGGCGATGTTCACCTAGACATCAAACCGCTACCTAGGGGAGAAGGCTTCAACTTTAAGGAAACAATTGTGGGGGGTGTGGTGCCACGGCAGTACATTCCGGGGGTGGAAACAGGGGTACGGGAGTTCTTGGTGCATGGGCCGCTCGGTTTCCCGGTGGTTGATGTGGCGGTGACACTCACCAATGGTTCCTACCACAACGTCGATAGCTCGGAGCAAGCCTTCAAGCAAGCGGCGCGGATTGCCATGCAGGAAGGCATGACCCAGTGTGAACCTACCTTACTAGAGCCGATTGTGTCGATCGCGATTTCTGTGCCCACCGAATTCACCTCCAAAGTGCTGAAGCTGGTGAGCGGACGACGGGGGCAAATTCTGGGTTACGCTGCCAAAGACAGTTGGCATGGTTGGGATGAAGTTTCGGCTTACTTGCCCCAAGCGGAAATGCACGACCTGATTGTGGAGCTGCGATCGCTAACGATGGGCGTGGGCTCCTTCCACTGGGAAGCGCATCATCTGCAAGAAGTTCCAGAAAAGCTAGCTGAGAAGGTACTAGCTGCTAACAGCACCAACAGCAACGGCAACAATCGGCACTAAGTTTATGCCCTGCCAGAGGCTATAGATTGGCCTTCTGGTAGACGCCAAAGCTAAGCGGAGAGTGGCATATCAGACAATACAGGTTATCTGGTATGTCACTATGTTTAGCTTATTAGAAACCACGATTCGGCCCCTACAACTGAACTCCCAAGTGTTGGAGGTGGCCTATGAACTGTATTTAGAAGCACCCCAAGCGAGTCATCCTGGGATTAACCTACAAGAACTCTCCCGACGTACTGGAGCCAGTTTGATGGAGTGCCGCAATGCGATCGTTGAAGCGAATCAAGTAGGCAGATTCCCGAATTGCTCTTTGTACACAGCATGAATTGGGATCATACGGCCTATACCAATGCCAGCGAGTCTCCCTACGATTCATGCTCAAATTCGGCGGAGCAGCACTGTAATCCTGGGCTTAAGACTCCTGCGCTTCAGTCGCTTCCTGCTTACCGCTTTAGTTGGTTTGACTGGTTTTGCCTCTGGTATCCTCCGGGCTGGCTGATTTTATTTAATCGCCACTGGCAGCATTACCACGACGATCCTGAAGGCTGGAACTGGCTGGAGTACATGCTATTTCTGATTCCGGGAGGCTTTTACTTAGCCCTTTTGCTCCGCTGGTTGCGACTCGGTTGTCGGGCACCCCGCGCCGAAGTGGGCAAGGTTGACCCTACTTATCAACAAGCATTTCAAGATGAAATCTTGGGTCCCATTGTGCAACATTATTTCCAGGCAGAGTTGCACCAGCTAGAGCATTTGCCTACCACAGGCCCACTGGTCGTGGTGATGAATCACGCGGGTATGGCTTTTCCCTGGGATTTTATCAGTTTAGGCTGGTTACTCAAGCAGGAACGAAATTGGGTGATCCAGCCGCTAGCCCACACCATTTTTTTCGATCATCCTTGGTTGAATTGGTGGCTCCCACCCAAATGGCCTCAAGTTTTGGGGGGAGTGCGGGCGGAGCGTCAAAGTTTTGAGGCAGCCGTAGCTAACGCAGAGACAGAAACGGCGGTACTCTATGCCCCGGAGGGCTGGCGCGGCTTAATTAAGGGATGGCGACATCGCTATCAGTTGACTACGTTTGACCCGAGTTTCATTCAAATTAGCGATCGCCATCAAGTACCCATTTTGCCCGTAACTTGCATTGGCAATGAATTGCTGCACCCTTGGGCCTGGAACTTTAAAGCCTTAGCCCGTTTGATTAAGCTACCGCTGTTCCCTATTTCGTTGCTGATGGTGGCGTTTGTGCTCTTTCCCTCAATGGGAGTTTGGGCGATGCGATCGCGACTCAAGTACACGCTGCAACCGCTCTATCAACCTTGGCAAGATACAGACGTTTCAGTTACCGGACAGCACAAGCGATCGCAAGCTTACCAACAGGCGCAAAACTTGCGATCGCGGCTCCAAGATCAACTCAACCAGTTACGCAATAACGTAAAAAGCGAGTAACTACTTAAGACTCACCGCTTTAGGTTTGAGGGACAAAAGCATCTCGACTTGCGCGGTGGTCTTGTCTGGTTGAGTCACGGTGATACCCAGGCCACGGATCGAGTTCAACATGGCAGTTGCTTCTGGCGTGATGGCGCTGGTCTGGGTTTTTAACAAGCTGGTATTCATCACAGCCATAACCTTATCCATGTCGAGATAAAAATAGCCTGCGTTCGGCTTAGCTAGAGAACCTGTCACCGTTTTGAAGGCGGTGCTTTGGTCTAGAGGCTGTTTGGCGGGAGCAATCATGCCATCAATCAACGGGCTACCCACCGCAATAAAGAGAGAATTTTGGTTCAGCCAGCCATGACCCAAAACGCTTTCCTGTTGCGGCAACTTCCACTCAGTGATGGTTTTGCCCTGAACGTTCCGCTGGGCCACGCTCATATAGTTCTTCTGGGCGATCGCATCCAATTTAGTTAAGGTCGCCTCAGCAGTGGCGCGATCGCTGGTTTCTAGGACTAGCACACCGCCAAAGCCAACTGAAGACAGCACACCTTGATTGAGAGCGATCGCGCCTAGGCCAAACTCGCCATCCATCCAGCCAAACACTTCTTTGTCGGCATCCAGATTTACGGTCTTGAGTTGTTGCCGTACGGTGTCAACAACTATTTGGCTTTGCGGGACATCTTTCGACTGCTCGACCATTGTGGTCCAGGCAGTCTTTAGCCCTTGTCCTGTTACCAAAGCGAGGGTTTCGGTGGGAAAGGCGGCGACTACTTTTCCGGGCACTGGTTTGTACTGGACTGCCGTTGCTTGAGGCTTAGCTTTGGCCTTGGCTTTCACCCGTAGCCCTGATTCATCCACACCCACGCCTACGACCAAAGACTCCACCTGGTCTAACTGCTGCATACTTTGCGGTGGAATTTGGGCCGCTTGAGGGCTATTGGCAATCAGTTGCTTGACCGAAGTGCCATAGTTAGGCAAATAAATTTGGGCGATCGGATTTTCTACATCTACGCCTGCTGCCATCAGTTTCGCCGCACCGGATTTATCGGCAAAGGAAGGCGCACCTTTGAAGGTATCCACAGCCTGTTCGATCGTGGCTTTTTTGTCAGCGAGGACTAGGCGATCGCTAAGAACGGCGCTGTAAATCGTGCTCTTTGGCTGATCCTTTTGTGTAGTCGCTGAAATTTTAATGCCCTTGTAGTCGCTTTCTTGAGTTTGCACACCAGGTTGGGACTTGGCTTGATTGGCAAATGCCAAAGCCCGAACTTTGTCTTTAATACCCACAACCAGCAGGGTATCTGACTGCTGAGCATTACTAGCGGTGCTGGGCATTACTGCCACCATGACACTACCCACCCAGGGCTTCAGGTCTTTGTCATAGTTGAGCTGACTACCTTTAAGCATTGAAGCTTGCAAGCTCTGCACGCCTTGACCGATCAGCTTTTGAGCTTCTGGGGTGCCAAACTGCTCTAGTTGCGACCACCCTTTGGCATCACTCGAAATAAAAGTAGCCATCAGCGCGTCATCGGGCACTACTTCAGCGCTGGCAGCAGGGCTAGATGAATCAATTGGCCCTCCTTTCAGAAACCAGTAAGCAGCACCCCCAACGACAACCGCGATCGCAGCAACAGGCAATAATACTTTTTTGAAAGCAGACATGGGAACCAAGTTCTCCTAGAAGCGTGGGATTTTAAGCACTAATGTGAAACGGGGCTAAACCTAAGACGGGATGAGCGCTGGGCTTGATAGAGGAAACACAATTTCTCGGCTTGATTCCAGTGTTCCCTGCCACAATGGATTAAAGATTGGGCCTTTCTTTAAGAAATTCTTGTGACTAACAACAGAGTTGAAGCGATTCTGCACCGCGCCTTAGCGGGTGATGATATTTCTCCCGAAGCAGGAGTGACGCTGCTGCAACAGACAGAGCCAGATGCGATCGCAGCGATCCGAGAAGCGGCAGACCAATTGCGCCAGCAGCAAGCGGGCAACACCGTCACTTATGTGATCAATCGCAATATCAACTTCACGAATATTTGTGAACAGCATTGTAGTTTTTGCGCTTTTCGTCGGGATGCTGGAGACGAGGGAGCTTATTGGCTGGATAACGCCAAAGTTCTCGAAAAAGCCACAGATGCAGTACAACGGGGGGCCACTGAAATTTGTATGCAAGGCGGGCTGAATCTGGAAGCCAAGCTCAATGGCAGTTCCCTAGCCTACTATTGCCAAGTGGTAGAAACGATCACTCACCAGTTTCCCCACCTGCACCTCCACGCTTTTTCACCTCAGGAAGTGCAGTTCATCGCGCGGGAAGACAATTTAAGTTACGCCAAAGTGATCGAGGCTTTACAGACAGCGGGCGTTGGCTCTATGCCAGGAACCGCCGCAGAAGTGTTGGATGACGAGGTGCGTCGCATTCTCTGCCCAGAAAAGACTGATAGTGCAACCTGGTTGGAAATCGTGGCGACTGCTCACCGCTTGGGGATGCCCACGACTAGCACCATGCTCTCCGGGCACATCGAAACGCCAGAACAGCAGATCAAGCACTTGGATTTGCTGCGATCGCTCCAACAGCAGGCTCAAGATCGAGGCGATCGAGGCATCACTGAGTTTATTTTGTTGCCATTTGTGGGACAGGAAGCTCCGAAACCATTACGTCGGCGCGTGGGACGTGATCAACCAATCTTGGCTGATGCTCTGCTCCTAATGGCGGTAGCTCGCATCTACTTAGGTCGCTGGATTCCTAACCATCAACCTAGTTGGGTCAAGCTCGGCTTGGCAGGTGCAACAGAAGCGCTAACTTGGGGCTGCAACGACATCGGCGGTACCTTGATGGAAGAACACATCACCTCGATGGCGGGAGCGCAGGGTGGCACCTGTATGGAAGTTGACACTTTACAAGCTGCGATTAGCTCTCTCGGTCGTCCTTACCAACAGCGAGATACCTTGTATAACGCGATCGCCACTCCAACTCTAGTGACTTCTTGAACCATCGCTCGAAGCAAGACCCTTTCACTGTATCCCGCTACTTGGTCAAACTGAATCCTGACTGATGTAGGTAGAAGTTTTCAAAACTGCCGTAACCAATAACTGAAAAAGTCTGACGTTTGCAACCAACCAAATTGGCTGTTTCGGTGCATTGCGGTTGTCAGTCTGTGCCTGAAACAGCATTTCCTTCCAATAAAGCAATAAGAAATTCAACTTTTCCGAACAACTCATCATAAGTAATAATTTGAACATCGTTCAAACCCGTCCTGAATAGTTCGAATGACTTTTTCTTTTTTTGTTCGATTAACTCATTCTGGATATTACCAATGATAATAATACTTTTAGGGTTAAAAGCCTCAAATATTTCCTCCTCATAATTTACAAGAGCAACATAATTTTGCAACAAAGATTTTTTGTAATTAGCAACTTGAATTACAGATCCAGACAATTCACTTGAAACATTATATACACCGCCTCCATACTGCGAACCTAAAAGTTTTGTTTTAGGTGTTTTTATTTCTATCAGAGCCGTGTTTCTGGTCAAATTATTTGCACATAGAAAATCAATAATATTCCCACCTTTGTTGCTAATACCTTTTCCACCCAAATAAGCTTTATCTTTAAGAATAGTGACAGGGAATGAAAATAGCTGAGCAAAGACAAACGAATTCTGTGAAAGAGTTCGCTGCCAAAATTCTTCATCGTCATTCTCTTGATTTGCTTGTCAGATTGAAAGAATACTCTTTAGGTTGCTTAGCTCGACTGCTACGTTTAACTTTTGCAAGTCATCAAATTCAAGATTTTCTAATACAGTAATAACATCCTCTACCTTTGATATGTTTGTGAGCCAGTTCACTAACCTAGATATAATGTCAATCCCTGCTTTTTGGCTGATGTCTAAAAACTGACGAAGTAGGTCTTCATAAATTATTGGTTCGATGTCTTCTTGAATAAAAAATCTATCAGTCTAGAGATAGAACCGACTTCCACTTTTTTGTCTAGCTTTAGAAACTCTTTTATTGCATCATCGGTAGATTCAGTAATACTTTTAGTCGTTTCTAACAACTCTAGCTGTTCTACAATTTTGCTAGGTTCTTGTGAAAAAGGCGTTACACGTGGCATCGCCTTAAAATTTTTTCTAATTCTTCTCAAAGTAGATACAGACATTCCGAAAGCTTTTGCAGCTTCCTCTAAATTGGCATACTTCTGAAGTAATGTATCAAGCTCATAAACAGCCCTTTCCTGCCCAACTACATTTGCCCACCTTTCTAAAGAACGAATTCTATGGGGTGCACCAAACTGTATCCCACCAGGATATGCTTTCCACGCTGCTTGCAAAGTATCTATAAATGTCCATTGAGGATCAATGATGATGCTCATAAACTCTGATTTGCAGTGGTTATATACAATAGCCTAAACATTCAGACTTCAACATACCAGGCTTCAGTCAACTCCTCAGAGACAATTTAGAAGGCTAACTATTAATAGAAGATTTCTGCATGACATGCTTGTAATAGAGATTAGATAAAAACTTTCTGTATAACAGCCCAAATGGAATAGATAGCGGAATTTTTCCGCAATACACGCTGCTTTAGGTAAATAGCCTAAATCTTTTCACTTTCGGTAGAGACCAGTGCAAAGCCAAGCAATAACTACTCGATTTCTCCTGGGTAGCTATCCGGATTTAGCAAGCCACAGGCCGATAATACTTTGCTAGAGTGTCAACGGCGTTGCGTATTCTGTCTGGCTAAGAGAGCTTGGGGTCATGATCGAGAAGAAAAATAAGGTTGCTCTACCACTCGCGCTAGGAGCAGCAGGCTTACTGATTGCAGGGGGGGCGGCGACCTACTGGTTTATCACTCAGAGAAACACTGGGTCAGGGGATGTACCTGTGGGAGCCAATATTATCCCGCAAACAGCGCTCATGGCGGTTTCTGTCTCCACCGATTCAAATCAGTGGCAAACCCTCAGACAATTTGGCACGCCAGAAACTCAAGCCTTAGTAGACCAAAACTTAGCTCAATGGCGCGATCGCCTGTTAACTGCCAACGGCTATAACTACCAAAAAGATATTCAACCTTGGGTTGGTAAACAAGCCACCTTCGCCTTCCTACCTTCCCAAACTCCGCCTCCTGCCAATCCTACGCCAAACAACCCTACGCCAAGCCTCCCTTCTCCGACTCCAGGTAGGCAACAATCGGTGGTGTTGGTGCTGCCTATTACCAATCCGGGGCAAGCCCAGCAAGCTCTCTCTCAGCCCAAAACTGGCGTAGCGACCAAGTGGACTCAGCGAGAATACAAAGGCGTTCAGATTCGAGAAACCCAAGGCGCACCGACTCAAAATTACTCTGCTACCGTTCTGGATGGGCGCTTCTTGGTCGTGACCACTGACCCGAAAATTACCGATCAAGCGATCGACACCTATAAAGGAGGAGCTTCTCTCCTTACCGCTCCTGGCTATAGCGCTGCATTCAGCAAGGTCGGCAGCAATCAAGCTTTTGCTAACTTATATGTCAATGTGCCAGCCGCTGCTGCTGTGGCTTCCACCAGTTCAGCCGTTCCGGTCGCACCCGAAAGCCTCACCCAGCAGATTCAAGGTTTAACCGCTACTTTTAACTTGCAGCCTCAAGGTGTTCTGGTTCGGAGTGTTTCTTGGCTAAAGCCAGATAGCAAGAAAAAGTATACGGTTACGAATGCAGCCAAAAGTATGACTAGCCGCTTACCCGCAGAAACCTTGGTTATGGCATCTGGTGGCAATCTCAAGAATCTCTGGGAGCAGTACATTCAAGGAGCTACCACCGCTACGTCTCCTAACCTGACCAATCCTCAAGTTTTACGGGAAGGACTGCAAACTCAGACAGGTTTAGACCTAGACAAAGATTTGCTGAAGTGGATGGATGGGGAGTTTTCGCTGGCTTTAATTTCCAACCCACAGAAAGCACCGACAGATTTACCCGCTGGCCTGATGTTTATGGTGCAAGCGAGCGATCGCCGAGCCGCCGAAAAAGCCTTCAAGCAACTGGATGAGGTGATGGCGAAGCGCTACAACTTCAAAGTCAATGAAGTTAAGGTTGGCAATCAATCCACGATTACTTGGGCACCCGCACTTGGAGGCGCGATCGCCAGTCACGGCTGGTTGGATAGTAACGTCGCCTTTT